>CADEER010000423.1 GCA_902826395.1 uncultured bacterium | reverse complement strand
GAGAAGGAGGATCAGTGACGAGGTCGCGAACCCGCCCCAGACGAGCGCCGTCCAGATATTCCACTGGCCCACTCCCGCGATGCGACGACTGTAGCGATGGTATTTGCTCAGGAACCAACGCAACGTCCCCTCCCCTCAACCCGAGCGCACGGCCACGCTTGTAGGGGCAAGGTGCGGTCGCTGTCAAACAAATCGACACTGAGGGAATTCCACAATGATCCGTGATTCGGCCCGTCACCTAGCGACTAGCCCGCTCCACCCGCCGGTGCTACTCTCCCGGCGTCGACACCGTCATCGGGCACTGCAGGCCCGGCGCTGAGGGATCCGGCCCCGAGGCATTGGCGGGTGTTATTCGTTGACGAACAGCCGGCACCTTCAGACTCCAGGGGAAGGCTCACTGTGAGACTGGGTGTCGTACTCGAAGGGCGAACGTAGCGCCGGCTCCTCCCGCCACCACGCCCACCCGGCGACGTCGGAGGCTCCTCGGTGACCGAGGCAGCCTACGACGTCCGCCGGCCCAACGTCTCACCGTTGCGGCAGGGGCAACAGCGGGTCCACACCGTCTGGCGGCTCTACCGCCGCGCCGAGCTCGTCAGCCTCGGTGACGTGACCCGCGGCCCGATCGGCTTCCTCAACACCGCGGTCGATGGGATCCGCAAGGCTCGCGAGTTCGTCCAGGGCCTGCAGCTGCGGAATGCGCGCGGCCGCGGCGTCCTGGTGAAAGAGGTCCGCTGCCCGCTCCTTCTCCTCGACCTGTCGATGGACACCGACGTGCGCAGCTCGTTCACATACGTCCGCGACGGCGCACCCGGTGAAAACTTCTTCATCGATCTCCCGTTTCGCAACGCGAAAGGGGTGACGCACGTCCGCCTCTCTGGCCGCACCTTCCGCGGACCGATCTCCGTCAACGGCGTCATGACGGACGGCCAAGCGGCGCTGAACGAGCTCGAGAAGCTGATTCAGGATTATCTGTATCCGAGAATCGGCACGCCGGCGGACTACCGACTGTATTGGACGAACCTCGACGCCCCGGTCTCGGCCGAAGACCCCTTCGGCGAGTCCGAGTGGTGGATCCATCCGCCGCGGCGCGGCCTGCGAAAGCACAAGAGCGTCGCGAAGCCTCACGACTGGTTCTGGTCGCTCGATTTCCTGGCGCTGCAGTCGAACCGCGACATCGCGAAGTCAGAGGACGGGTTCCTGTCGAGCCTCTTCGGCGTTGGTGCGCTGCGCTCCCTGCTCGAGCGGTTTGGTCTGGACGTCGTCGTCGACGCGATCCGGCAAGTCTTCGGCGTCATCGACGAGTTTACCGCCTTCCTCGACGACGTGAACGCGCTGGTGACCTCGGTGCTCGATTACATCACCGGCGTTCAGCAGCTCATCCGCATGTCGATCGCGAAGGTGCGCGGTGTCCTCACCCGCGTGCAGGAGCTGATCGGCCGCGTCGAGGACGGCATCGACCAGGTGCGCAACCTCGGCAACTTCACGGCCGATGAAGTGGCGTTGATCCGACAG
>CADEER010000422.1 GCA_902826395.1 uncultured bacterium | reverse complement strand
AAGACCGCGCGCACCGGGAAGGTCACTGGCGGATCGGCCGCGGCGCCCGACCGGGCGAGGATCTGCGGCCGAGCGACCGTCAGGAAGGTGACCATGACCGCTACCGGGTTGCCGGGCAGGCCGAGGAAGATCGCCTCGCCGATCCGGCCGAGCGCGACCGGGCGCCCGGGCTTGATCGCAAGCCGCCAGAAGTCGAGCCGTCCCGTCGCCTCGACGGCTGCCTTCACATGGTCTTCCTCTCCGGTCGACATGCCACCGGAAGTGACGATCAGGGCATGATCGCGCGCAGCGGTCGCGAGCGCGTCGCGGATCTCGTCGAACCGGTCCGGCAGGATGCCGAGATCGTCGACCGCGACGCCCAGGCCGGTGAGCAGCGCCGCGATGGTGAAGCGGTTCGAATCGTAGACCGTGCCCGCCGACAGCTCGGTGCCCGGAGCGCGGATCTCGTCGCCGGTCGAGAACAGGGCGGCGCGCAGTCGAGGGCGCACGGCGACGCTGGCGTGTCCGATCGCAGCGGCCATGCCGATATCCTGGGCGCGCAGCCGGCGACCGGCCGGCACGACGACAGCGCCGGCGGCTACGTCCTCGCCCGCATGGCGCCGGTTCGACCCGCGGAGAATGCCCGGCCGAATGCGGACCCAGCCGTCGGCGACCTCGCAGTCCTCCTGCATCATCACCGTGTCGGGGCCGCCGGCCTCGCCATCGGGCATGACCGCACCGGTGAAGATGCGGATCGCCTCGCCGCGCGCCTGCGGGCGGTCGAGCGGATGGCCGGCGGCGGCGCGCCCGCCGATCGGCAGCGTCGTCTCGGCGTCAGCGCGCAGATCATCGAAATAGATCGCGTAGCCGTCGACCGCGGCGTTGTCGTGGGGCGGCACCGAGACGGCCGCGACCAGGTCCTCCGCCAGGGTCCGGCCGAGGGAGTCGGACAACGGCACCCGCTCGCGCGCCTCGATCGCGACGATCCGCTCGGCGATCAGGGCCTCGGCGGCCGCCGGCGCCATCAGGGCGCCGCCGAAGGCGAAGCAGTCGTCGGACAACTGGGCCATGGCTCAGGCGGGTGCCGGCAGGAGGCCGACATGGTCGAGGATGAAACCGGCGATGGCGGGTGCATCGTCGATCGGCAGGAGTGGCAGCGTGACGCCGGGCAGTGGCGCGTCGGTCGCCACCGCGACGATATAGGGGTCCTCGCGGCAGAGCAGCGGCTTGCCGATCGCCGGCCGATGGATCTCGAGCTTGGGATGGGGCTCGCGCTTGAAGCCCTCGACCAGCACCAGATCGACCGCGGACATGTGCCGGATCAGCTCGACCAGCGACGGCTCCGGCGCACCGCGATGCTCGTGCATCAGGGCCCAGCGCGCCACGGAGGCGACCATCACCTCGGTCGCACCGGCTTCCCGGTGGGAATAGCTGTCCTTCCCCGGTTGGTCGACGTCGAACCCGTGATGGGCATGCTTGACGGTCGACACGCGAATGCCGCGCGCGACGATCTCCGGCAGCAGGCGACGGATCAATGTCGTCTTGCCGCTGCCGCTCCATTCCGCGAG
>CADEER010000421.1 GCA_902826395.1 uncultured bacterium | reverse complement strand
CTTCGTTTTCCGACAGTCTCTTGCCAAGGAGGGGCTAGGGGAGGTCGCGTAGCGATCGCACGCGGCGCAGCCGCGCTCACTGATCTTGCGCAGATGCGCGCGGACCTCCCCCTGACCCCCTCCTTGGCAAGGAGGGGGGGCTGTCTCACGACACCGGCTGCAGCACGACCGCCGCGTCGGCGCCGATGGTGCCATCGAACGGCTGCCCCTCGCGATCGGCTTCGGTTGCGACGGCAATGCGATGCGCGCCATCGACGGGCACTCGGCAGGGTTCAGTGGCGAAGGACACGATGACGACGCGGCGATCTCCATCGCCGTCGTCGCGCTCCCAGGCGAGCACGCCGTCGTCGGTCGGGAGCCACCGCATGCTCCCGCGGCGGAGCGCCGGAGAGTTGCGGCGGTGCGCGAGCAATCGGCGGTAGAAGGAGAGCATCGAGGCGTCGTCGCCGCGTTGCGCCTGCCACGATCGCTCGCCGGCATGCGGCGCGAACGGCAGCCAGGGCGACGCCGGCCAGCCGTGCCCGGCCGCGGACGCCCACGGGATCGGCGCGCGGCAACCATCGCGCCCGCCCGGGTCGACTTTGACGTCGGCTGTGATGATCGCGTCCTCGAGCCCGAGTTCCTCGCCCATGTACAGGAACGGTGTGCCGCGCAGACAGGTGAGCAGCACCGCGGCCGCCCGTGCCCGCGCTTCACCGCCGCCGAAGCGGGTGCGATGGCGCGTGAAGTCGTGGTTGGAGAGCGCCCACGTCGGCCAGGCGTCGCGCGGCGCCAGCGCCGCGAGGGTGCCGTTGATACAGCTCCTCCAGGCGACTGCATCCCACGGCTGGAAGATCGGCGGGAAGTTGAAGGCGAGGTGTAGCTCGTCGCCGGTGCCGTAGTAGGTGGCCATGCGATCGATCTCGAGCAGGAACACCTCGCCGACCATCATGCGTTCGCCCGGATAGCTGTCGAGCAGGCGGCGGATCTCTCGCAGGTGATCGTGCGTCTGCGGCACGTCGTTGAGTGCGCAGTGCGGCACTGCCGCGAGATGCGCCGGCGCATCGGCGAGCGCGGGGTCGTTGCCGATGTTGTGGACGACGTCGGCGCGGAAGCCGTCGACGCCGCGGTCGAGCCAGAAGCGCAGCGTGCCGTGCATGGCTTCGCGCACTTCGGGATTGGCCCAGTTGAGATCCGGCTGCTCCGGCAGAAACGAATGCAGGTAATATTGACCGGTCCCGTCGTCGAGCGTCCACGCCGCGGCGCCGTCGATGAACGCCGCGCGCCAGTTGTTGGGCAGCGCGCCGCCGGGTCCGGCATCGCGCCACACGTACCAATCGCGTTTGGGGGAGGTGCGCGACGAGCGCGACTCGACGAACCACGGATGCAGATCCGAAGTGTGCGCCGGCACCCAGTCGATGATCACGCGCAGCCCGCGCCGGTGCGCCTCGCCGAGCAGGTGGTCGAAGTCGGCGAGCGAGCCGAACAGCGGATCGACGCCGCAGTAGTCGGAGACGTCGTAGCCGAAGTCGCGCATCGGCGAGGGAAAGAACGGGCAGATCCACAGCGC
>CADEER010000420.1 GCA_902826395.1 uncultured bacterium | reverse complement strand
GGCGTCGGCACGCGGGCGGCGACGGTGAGCGCGAGCGTGCCCGACGTCGACGTCGGCATCATCGATCTCGACGATACGATTCCCGATGTCGAAAGCTTCGTCCCGGCCGACGGCAGCGTGCAGCAACCGCTCGACAGCGACGTCGTCATCACTTTCGACGATGTCGTCGACCATGCGACGGTGAGCGCGTCGACGATCAGGATTCGCATTGGCTCGGCGCCGGTCGACGGCATCTTCACCGTCACCGACGTCGGTGCTCCGCCGGTTACCGAGGTCACGTTCGATCCTGAGGACGACCTGCTGGAGCTGCGCACGGTGACGATCGACGTCACCCAGCAGGTGCGCGACACGCTCGGCCGGCCGATCGCGGCGCGCCGACGCGCGAGCTTCCAGACCGCAGACGTCACGCGGCCTGCGGTCGCGCGGGCCGGTCTGGTGCGCGGTCAGGTGATCCTCGAATGGAGCGAGCCGGTGGCGCTGGCGCCGGGCGGCACGCTGACTCTCACCGATCTGCAGACCGGCCTGGCGATCGCCGGCGTGTTGGTGCCGAGTCAAGCCGGACGGGTGCTGACCTTCAAGCCGACAGCCGGCTACGAGGATGACGGCCGGCTGTTGCGAGTCGTGGCAGCAGGTTGGAGCGATCTCGTCGGCAATGCGCAGGCGGCGGCGTTCAGCCGCGATCTGACGACCGGCGACGATGAGGCGCCGGCCATCGCGCTCGAGGCCGATGCCGAGCTGATCGACGCGCCGACGAACACGTACCGCGCGACTGTCGGCGAGAGCGTAACGCTCACCGCCGAGCCGGCGGCAGGTATCGACGACGTTTTGCTGGTCGACTTCTACGCCGGCGAGCAGCTCATCGGCTCCGACAACAGTGCGCCGTTCACGCACACATTCGCCGCGTCCGAACCGGTCGCGATCCGCGCCGCGGCAACCGACTTCGCCGGCAACCGCGGACCGGATGTGTCGCTGAGTCTGGCGGTGCAGCTCAACCAGAAGCCGACGGTGAGCATCGAAGCGCCGGCCAGCGATGGGGCCATCGTGTTCACTGGCAAGACCATGGTGGTGCGGGTCAGCGCCGCGGATGACGTGGCGCTGTCGACCATCGTGGTGAGCGTATTGGGGAACGCCTACACGGTGAACGTCCCAGCCGGCGTCGACGAGCGCACGGTCGATTTCCAGGTGCCGATCGCGAAGGCGCAGCCGCCCGACGACAGCGTGACGATCACGGCGACCGCGATCGACTCGTTGGGCGCGGCGAGCGATCCCGCGGCGACGCGAGTCGTCGACGTCCGCGACGGTGTCGCGCCCGCTGTCGCGATCACCTCGCTGTCGGGCGACTTCATCGTCGCACCGGGTGAGGTCATCAGTCCGATCCATGTCGCGGCGAGCGACGCCGGCAAGGTGAAGCTGCTGCGTTTGGCAACTCAGGGAGCGCTCGTCTCCGTTCAGGAGACGGCGGTCGCGCCGGCCGCGGTCAACGCCGGCGCCGACTTCGCGATCACCGTCCCGATGGGAGAGGCGAACGGCAGTGCCAACCACCCCTCCCGCCTCGCCCTCCACGGCGCCCACCGG
>CADEER010000419.1 GCA_902826395.1 uncultured bacterium | reverse complement strand
GCAATCGCGACGCCCAGAACGTCGCCGCGCTGATCGAAGAGCTGAAGGCGGCCGGCCCGCCGGTGACCGTGGCGCTCGACCCGCCGCGCACCGAGGTGGCGGTGGAGGCGCACGACCCGGCGCGTGGCCCCGCCGATGCGCCGATCACGATCATCGAGTTTTCCGAGTACCAGTGCCCGTTCTGCGCGCGCGTGACGCCGACGCTCAAGCAGATCGAGGAGAAGTACGCCGGCAAGGTCCGGATCGTGTTCAAGGACTTCCCGTTGCCCAATCACGCCCAGGCGCCCAAGGCGGCCGAGGCGGCGCACTGCGCCGGCGAGCAGGACAAGTACTGGCCGCTGCACGACCGCCTGTTCGCCAATCAGCAGCAGCTGCAGGTGCCGGAACTGAAGGCGCACGCCGCGGCGGTGGGCCTCGATCAGGCGGCCTTCGACCAATGCCTGGATTCGGGCAAGCACGCCGCCAACGTGCAGTCCGACCTCGACCTGGGTTCGAGCCTGGGCGTGCAGTCCACGCCGACGCTCTACATCAACGGCCGCGTCGTCACCGGCGCCCAGCCGCTCGGCGTGTTCACGAGCATCATCGACGAAGAACTGACCCGCCTTCGCCGCTGACGCGGCTACGGCGCGGCAAGCTCGGGCCTCTAGGAGGTGACGAGGACGATCTTGCCGCGCGCGCCTGGCGCCATCACCCGGCGATGGGCCTCGGCGGCCTCGGCCAGCGGCAGCTCGAGGCCGACCACCGGCGTCAGCGCGCCCGACGCCAGCGCCTCGCCCACCGCCTCGTAGGCGGCGAGCAGTTCGGCGTCGCTCTGATTCCAGAACGCCATCCCGTGGATGGCGCCTTCCTTGCCCATGAGCTTCCGCGGGTCGATCTCGATCCGGCCGCGGTTGCCGACGACGACGATGCGCCCGCGCGGCGCCAGCATCGTCAGATCGTGGTCGAGGTTCACGTTGGCCAGCATCTCGATGATGACGTCGGGACCGCGGCCGCCGGTGAGGCTCATGACCCGCTCCACGTGCTTGGGGTCGCGATGGTCCACGGCGTGGTGCGCGCCCTCGGCGACCACCAGTTCCAGACCGTCGTCGGTGCCGGCCGAGCCGATCACGGTGAGTCCAGCCGCCCGCGCCAGCTGCACTGCCGCCAGCCCCACCGCGCCGCTCGCGCCGTGGACCAGCACGGTGTCGCCGCTCGTCGGAGTCGCCCGGTGCAGCGCGCGGTAGGCGGTGACGCACGGGACGTTCACCGCCGCGCCCTCGCTGAAACTGACCCGCGCCGGCAGCGCGTGCACCTGCGATTCGCGGCACAGCACCACCTGGCGGTAGGCGCCGTAGGCTTTGTGGTCGGCGGTGCCGCCGATGTAGACGCGATCGCCGACCGCGACGCCGCTGACGCCGTCACCGATCGCCTCGACGACACCGGCGCCATCGGCGCCCGGGGAATAGGGCAGGGACGGTTTGATGGCGTAGGTGCCCGACAGCATATAGGTGTCGAACGGATTCACGCCGGCGGCGTGGAGGCGCACCCGGACCTGTCCGGCCCCAGGCACCGGATCGGGCAGCTCGTCGAGAGGCAGGACGTCGGGGG
>CADEER010000418.1 GCA_902826395.1 uncultured bacterium | reverse complement strand
TGTTGCTCTTCCTGCTGCTGCTCTTCCTGCTGTTGCTCTTCCTGCTGTTGCTCTTCCTGCTGCTGTTCCTCTTCCTGTTGCTGGTCCTGCTGTTGTTCCTGCTCCTGCTTCTCTTCCTCGAGTCGCTTCTGCAGCTCTTCGATGCGGCGCTGCACGAGCTCGTAGTTGAACTTGGCCTCCTCGGCCTGCGGGTCGGCCGCCATGGCGCGCCGATAGGCGAGCAGTGCCTGCCCCCATTGCTCGAGCGTCTTTTGCGGATCGGTCTCTTCGCTCGCCGCGCCGAGGCGGAAGTGGACGTTGCCGAGATTGTAGTTGGCGCGCCCGCTCCACTCCTCGCCGCCTTCGCCGGCCACCTTCTCGAGCGGTGCGATGGCTTCCTCGAATCGGCCTTGCTTGTACAGTGCGGCGGCGAGGTCGAACTGCAGCAGCGGCGACGCCGGCGACTCGACCAGCGCCTCTCCGAAGCGCGACACCGCCTCTTCGTACTCTCCCTTCTCGAATGCCTCGACGCCCCGATTTACCGGATGCGGCTCGCGATCGAAGACACCGGCGCGCGCCGAAGCCGCCGGCAACAAGACGATCGCCAGCGCCGCGGTGACGGCACCGCCGCGGCGGCGCCAGCGCGCCAGGCGGCCGAACCAGGCGCGACCGCGCTCCGGCAGCGGCGGGCGGGTTCGATCGCCGAGCGCCGTCTCGACGAACAACAGCAAGATGGCGAGCAACAGGGGAATCTGGAAGCGCTCCTCCGAGCGCCGCTGCAGACCGCTGTCGACCTCGCGCCTCTCCATGCGGGCGATGTGGTCATCGAACACCTGGTCGAGGCCGAGCTGCGGGCCGAGCCCGCGCACGTAGGCACCGCCGGTCTCCAGCGCGATGTCCTTCAGCAGCGTCTCGTTGAGTCGCGACTTCACGACCTGCCCCTTGCGATCCTTGACGTAGCCGGTGCCGCCGGCGCCTTCGCGCGGCAGCGGCACCAGCTCGCCCTCCGGCGTGCCGATGCCGACAGTGTAGATCTTGACGCCGCGCTCGGCGGCTTTCTTGGCGGCTTCGATCGCGTCGCCCTCGTGGTCCTCGCCGTCGCTGATCAGGATCAGCGCCTCGTCCTTGCCCTGGCGCGCCTCGAAGCCGGCGAGGCTCACCTCGATGGCGCGGCTCAGCGAAGTGCCGCCGCGCGGGATGATGCCGACCTGCATCGCGCGCAAGGAGCGCGCGAAGGCGGCGTAGTCGAGAGTCAGCGGCGCCTCGAGAAAAGCGGTGCCGGCGTACGCGACCAGGCCGATCCTGTCGCCCTGCAGGCGCGGCAGGAGGTCGAGCACCGCCAACTTTGCCCGCTCGAGTCGGTTTGGCACCACGTCGGTCGCCAACATGCTGCGCGAGGTGTCGATGGCGACCAGCAGATCGATTCCCTCGCGGTGCACCTCTTCCCAGTGGAATCCCCACTTCGGTCCGGCCAGCGCGACGACGGCCAGCGCGAGCGCGGCGACCCGCAGCGCCAGTCGCACGGCGCGCCGCCGCTCACTGACGCCGCGCGCCAGTCGGGCGATCAGCGAATCATCCGCGAACTGGCGCAACGCGGCGCGGCGCTGGCGCAGCGC
>CADEER010000417.1 GCA_902826395.1 uncultured bacterium | reverse complement strand
GGACCCTGGGTCATCCCGTGAGAATCGGGGTGGGTCATGCTCGTGAGAAACGACAGCGGTTTTCGCGCTTAGCGGCGCGATTTCGACCATGATAATCGCGTCGTAAGGCCGCGATGCACGGCCGCACAGCACGCAGTTACTTTGACCGGGCAGCCTCGCGATCGGGCGCGACGGCAGTCTGTACGTCGCGGACACGAGTTATGATCGAGTTCGCAGCATCGGCCCGAATGGAATCATCACCGCCCTGGCAGGGCGCCGCGTCGCGTTGAACAGCACGGGCATTGACGGCCACGCGCGACGCGCTGCGCGCGTCCGCGCGGGTCGAACCGGCGCAAGTAGCGAGAAGCATTAGCAGAGTGACCACGTGGGAGGCCTTGTTTGGTGCTCAGAGCCTCGATTTCGATGGCCGAATGCGGCGTCTGAACAAGGCTGGCGCGCGCGGCCCGCAAGAGGTCGTATGACAGGCCGGGAACCGGGTTCACCAACTCGCCCCTCGACGGGCCATCGCTGAGGACGGGAAGCTCGACGTATCGGGCGTCGGGGCGCGAGTGTACCCACATCAACGCGGGTGGCCGCATCTACAGCGCGGCCGGCAGCGGAACACCTGCCGGCGAGGGCGACGGCCGGCAGGCCACCAGCGCGCAGCGGATTCAGCGCGACGTGCGCTGGAAGTACGCGGCTGCTGCGCTGCTGGCGCCTTCGAAGAACAGGCCCATCGCCGTGTATGCCGATGGCGATCCGTCGATCAGCACGCCGCCGGCGCGCGACAGAAACAGGCCGCTCACCAGAACCAGGGTGGTGCGCAGGGCAGTTTCCTGCCAGTCGGCGCGCAGGGCACCTCGGGCGCACAAGATACCCATGCCCATCTGCAGTCCACCGTACATGGCGCGGATCTCTGTCGATCCGGTCGGCCCGGTGAAGGCGACCTCGGCGGCATCGCCGAGGAAGGCCGGGTCGACGAAGCAGTACAAGCCGTAGGGCAGCCAGACCGCGGCCGATAGTGCCAGGAACAGGCGCGCTCCCATTCGCAGCTCTCCTTCCCTTGCAGGCGGGTTGAGTGGAGTCAGTCGCGGTCCGCGCGTGCCAGTCGCGACCGCAGCGCCACCGCGGCGCCGGCGATGGCCAGGGTCGTCGAGATCGGTGCGGCAAACGGAAGGAAGCGTGCCGCCAACGCGATCGTCGCCCGGCGGCCGGCGGCGTCGATCGCCACCCGAGCTCCAATGCCGACGGCGGCGCTGATCAGCGCGTAGGTGTCGACCTGACGGCTCGAGCGCCGCCCGTTCTCACACCAGCGGGCAAAGTGCTCGCAGTTGTTGAACAGCAGGCTGTAGTCGCGACCGCCGAGACCTTCCAGGGCGCGCGCCGCGATGTCTGCGGCGGGCAGCCGTTCGGCCGCGTTGGCGACGACTGCGACGCCGCCGCGCAGGAAGTCTGCAATGGGCGAACGCCGCACCTCCGCGTCGAGCTTCATGCGACCGGGCTCGCCGCTGGCGTGGATTACCGTGCCGTCGCCCATGTCGATGCCGTGATGCCAGTACAAGCGTCGCTCTACGCGCAGATGATCTCCGACGGCCATGCTCTCTTCCTCGGTCGACCCAACCCGT
>CADEER010000416.1 GCA_902826395.1 uncultured bacterium | reverse complement strand
GCCCAGGATGCGTGCCAACGTCGCGTAGTTCTCATAGCAGTACTCCTCCAGCAGCGGCACGATATCGTCGCACATCGCCCGCCGCAGAGCGCCGACGCTTTTCAAGGTGCTGCCGGCGCTCATCAAGTACGAGTGACCAATCTGCAGATTGCGTGCATCTCGCCCAACGTGCTCGCGGATGCGGGCGTTGACGACCCCCATCCAAGCGCTGAGCGAGATCCCGCCCACCATGACATCTCCGAGTACCGACGGGTCGGGCATCAGCTCGATGAACCCAAAGCGACGCCGCAGCGCCGCGTCGAGCAAAGAGATCGAGCGGTCGGCGGTGTTCATCGTGCCGATTACAAAGACATTCGGCGGTACCGCGAACACCTCCTGGCTCACCGGCAGCAGGATCGCGCGCCCACGCTTGTCTTTCTCCAAAATCGTCAGCAGCTCGCCGAAGATGCGCGGGACGTCGCCGCGATTGATCTCGTCGATGACGAGGAAGTACGAAAGGTTCGGTTGTTTCTCGGCATCGCGACAAAGCCTCTTGAAAATCCCATCGCGCAGGCGGAACGTCACCTGCCCGTCCAGCTCATGCGGCTGGTACCCTTCGATGAAGTCCTCGTAGCCATACGACGGGTGAAAGCAGCACAAGCGAACCAGGCCGTCGCCTGTGTTCCCGCCTGTGATCACGTCTCGCGAACGATCGTCGAGATCGTCGAAGCGCTTTCCAAACGCAGTGATAGCCGCCAGATTTCGCGCGGCTCGCTCCGCTGAGAACGTCTTGCCGGTTCCGGGCGGACCGTAAAGAAGAACCTGCCCTTTGCGATCGACCACCGACTGCACGCGTGCCTCGATGCCGGTGAGTGGCCCGGGAGGTGGCGTGGGAGGAATGCGCTGCTGGATGCGGCGCTCAGTCTCGACGATGTTGACCGCATGTTTCTTGATCTCGCGTATCGTGCTGCGCAACCCCTCGTGAACCGGCATCTTCCATTCGCGCAGATCGAGCCAATCGACAGCACGCTGATGCGGGAACTCGTACTCGCCATGGTGCTCGTACTCGCCCCTGACTCGACCTATGCCGAGGATCGTTGCACCGTCGGCCGCCCAGACGATGTCTCCCTCGCCGATCACGGCGATGAAATTGATCAGTTCCGTCGCTGCGCGGCCGGTAACAGAAGGAGTATTCGGGTGCTTCTCGGCGAGCTCGGCACGCAAACTCTCGCGTGATGCCCGTGTCGCCTCCACCCATTTGAGATCACTCAATCTCTCCCAACCCACGGCGATGACACCCCGATCGCGCATCATCTCCCACTGACTCTTCTGATTGTCCCCGTTACGCGTACCAATTCGCCAATAGCGATGGCGGCGACCGTGCAATGCGTTGAGCACGGCCGCGAGGTGGTTTGGATGCAGCTCGACCTCCCGCGCGGCAGCGATGAAGTGGCCCGCACAGATGTAGCGCCCCTCTCCCGCCGGCGGCTCGATCAATAGCTTGCGCAGGTGAAAGCGCTGCCATCGCCAACTGTGAAACGCGTCCAACTTTCGGGGATAGAGGAGGCTGAAATACTTGTGTCCCCAGCTCAGCGCACCGACATCGGGCGCCACTTCGTCCATGCGATCTTGCAGCTCTCCGTAATCCTCTGGCTGAGCAGACTCCGG
>CADEER010000415.1 GCA_902826395.1 uncultured bacterium | reverse complement strand
TCGGCCTTCTCGAACAGCGTCACCGCATGGCCGGCGCGCGCGAGCTGCTGCGCGCAGGCGAGCCCGGCGGGGCCCGAGCCGACGACGGCGACGCGCTTGCCGGTCTTGCGCGTGGGAACCAGCGGCTGGATCCAGCCTTCCTGCCAGCCGCGATCGACGATCGCGCATTCGATCGATTTGATCGTGACCGGGTTGTCGTCGATGTTCAGCGTGCACGACGCCTCGCAGGGGGCGGGGCAGATGCGGCCGGTGAATTCCGGGAAGTTGTTGGTGGAGTGCAGCGACTCCAGCGCCTCGCGCCACTTGTCGCGGCGCACGAGGTCGTTCCAGTCCGGGATCAGGTTGTTGACCGGACAGCCGTTGTGACAGAACGGGATGCCGCAATCCATGCAGCGCGCGCCCTGCTTGCCGACTTCGGCCGGCGCCAGCGGCAGCACGAATTCCTTCCAGTTCCTGAGGCGGCTCTCGACCTTCTCGTAGGGACGGTCCTGGCGCGCGATCTCAAGAAAGCCCGTGGGGAGACCCATGGCTCGACTCCGGTGGTGAGAACGTTGAGGGCTTACTCGGCGGCGACCTTGGTCGCAGCGTTGCGGATGTCGAGAAGGGCCCGGCGGTAGTCCTTCGGCATCACCTTCACGAACAATCCGCGCGACTTCTCCCAGTCCGAGAGCAGCCATTTCGCGCGCGCCGAGTTGGTGTAGGCGGCGTGGCGCTCGACCAGCATGCGCAGACGCTCCGCGTCGAAGCGCAACATGTCGCCCATACCGTTGTCGTCGACGCTCGACGAGGACGCGCGCGGCAGGCCCGGATCGTCGGCGGCGGCGCCGGCATCCGCAGCGGCGCCGACCGCCTCGACCTCGACCATCGCCGGGTTGCACAGCGAGCGGAAGCGCGCCTTCGGGTCGTAGACATAGGCGACGCCGCCCGACATGCCGGCCGCGAAGTTGCGGCCGGTGTCGCCCAGCACGACGACGACGCCGCCCGTCATGTACTCGCAGCCATGGTCGCCGGTGCCCTCGACGACGCAGACCGCGCCCGAGTTGCGCACCGCGAAGCGCTCGCCGGCGACGCCCTGGAAATAGGCCTCGCCCGAGATCGCGCCGTAGAGGACCGTGTTGCCGACGATGATGTTCGCCGTCGGATCGCGGCGCGAACCCGGCGGCTGGCGCACCACGAGGCGTCCGCCGGACAGGCCCTTGCCGACATAGTCGTTGCCGTCGCCGGTGAGCTCCAGCGTCACGCCGCGCGCGACGAAGGCGCCGAAGCTCTGGCCCGCCGTGCCGGCGAGCCGGATCGAGATGGTCTCCGGCGGCAGGCCCGCGTGGCCGTAGCGCTTGGCGACCTCGCCCGAGAGCATCGCGCCGACGGTGCGGTTCACGTTGCGGATCGGCTTCTCGATCGCGACCTTCTCGCCGCGCTCGAGCGCGGGTGCCGCGAGCGCGATCAGCTCGCGATCGAGGGCGTTCTCGAGACCGTGGTTCTGGCGCTCGCCGTTCCAGATCGCCACGCCCGGCTTGGCGGGCGCCTGATACAGGAGCTTCGAGAGGTCGACGCCCTTCGCCTTCCAGTGGTCGACGGCGCGACGCATGTCGAGCTTGTCGACGCGGCCGATCATCTCGTTGAGCGTGCGGAAGCCCAGCTCGGCCATGATC
>CADEER010000414.1 GCA_902826395.1 uncultured bacterium | reverse complement strand
ACGCCGGCCTGCCCGGCGATCTGATCATCACCAAGCAACCGCCGCGAGGCTCGGGTTGAACGACGAGAGCTGCCCCTTCTGCCGGCCCGACGCCGAGCGGATCTTCCACGCCGGCGCCCAGGTGTTGGGCCTGTGGGACGCATTTCCCGTGTCTGACGGTCACGCACTGCTGGTGACGCGGCGCCACGTCGCCGATTGGTTCGATGCGAGCGACGCCGAGCGCGCCGAGCTAACAGCCGCCACCCTGATCGCGCGCGCGAAGATCCTCGAGCTACATCGCCCGCTCGGATTCAACATCGGCATCAACATCGCCGCCGCCGGCGGCCAGACCGTGCCGCACCTGCACGTCCACGTCATCCCGCGTTACGACGGCGACGTCAGCGACCCCCGCGGCGGCGTGCGCCACGTCATCCCCGGCAAGGGCAACTACCTGGCAACGGAGCCACACGTTCACGACACTGCCGCGACGTACGGCTCGACGGCCCGCAGTCCCGAGATCGTTGGCTGGGACGACAAGCCGCTCGCCGCCGCGCTGCTGCACGACCTCGCGCAGGCGCGCGAGGTCGACATCGCAGTCGCCTTCGTCCTCGAGAGTGGCCTGGCGCGAATCGAGCCCTACCTGTTCGACGTACTCGAACGCGACGGCACTATCCGCTTTCTGACCGGTGACTATCTCGACGTGACCGACCCCCGCGCTCTTCGCCGCCTGCTCGATCTGACCGCGTCAGCGAAAGGCTCCACCAGGCTGCGCGTCTTCCAGACCAACAACCAATTGGGCTTTCATCCCAAGGCGTATCTGGTACCCGATCGCGCCGCCTACGTCGGCAGCTCCAACCTGACGTCGCGCGCCCTCGAGCAGGGGATCGAGTGGAACTACCGGCTCAGCGACGGCGGCCGCGTCGCAGTATTGCGCGCCGAGTTCGAACGTCTCTTCAACCATCCGCTAACCACCGAGCTGACGCCGCAATGGATTGCGGCGTACGAGGCGAGGCGCCGGCCAACGAGGATGCCCGAGCCGCGCGAGGTCCTCGACGAGCCGCCGCCTGCGCCTCCTCAGCCGCATGACATTCAGCGCCGAGCACTCGCCGCGCTCGCTGACAGCCGGGCGGCGGGCAACCGCGCCGGACTCGTCGTTCTCGCGACCGGGCTCGGCAAGACTTGGCTGTCAGCCTTCGACTCCGCAGGCTTCGAGCGCGTCCTCTTCGTCACCCACCGCGAGGAGATCCTGCGCCAGGCGTTGTCGACCTATCGATCGATCCGACCTGGCGCTGTTCTCGGCTACTACACCGGTGAACAGAAGGACCTCGCCGCCGACGTCGTGTTCGCTTCGGTGCAGACCCTCGGCAAACGGGCTCACCTCGACCGTTTCGGCCGCGCCACTTTCGACTACATCGTCGTCGACGAGTTCCACCACGCCGCCGCCAACACCTACAAACGCCTCATCGACCACTTCGAGCCCAGGTTCCTGCTCGGCCTCACCGCTACACCCGACCGGACTGACGGCGCCGACCTGCTGGCTCTCTGTGCCGGCAACCTCGTCTTCCGCTGCGACCTCGTCGAGGGCATCAACAGCAACCTGCTCGCGCCGTTTCATTATTTCGGCGTCCCCGATGACGTTGAGTATGACAACATCCCCTGGCGCAACGGCCGCTTCG
>CADEER010000413.1 GCA_902826395.1 uncultured bacterium | reverse complement strand
CGCCGAGCTGTTGTCGCGCGAGCGGAAGTCGGAGTTCTGGGGCGTGTGACGAGCGATCATAGAGGGCCGTGCGCAGAGACGACGCGAATACCGAACGTGCCCTGAATACCCCACCAGACGCGCACGGATTTCTCGCGCTGACGTTCGGCCGAAGCGTGCAGAGCCCGGCCTGCCGTTCACTGGCGTCCTCCGTTTCGCCCGTTGGCAAGTCTCGGGCGAGCCGAATATCACCTCAACGCGCGAGCCCGAGAGCCGACAAAGTGATTGATCCCGTGCCTTTCCGAACGCATCATCGCGCCGGTCATGATTTCACTACGAAGCCCGACCCGGACGGATCCGCCGTCGGCCGTAGTCCATCTAAGTCGTCTAAGGACGTAGTTGGACAGACAGGAAGTTGGTTCGACATGGCGACGCGAATAGGTAAACCGAATCGGGAGGCCAAGCTGAGACGCGTCTCTGGTGACGGAACTTTGCCATCCCAAATGGGATCGGCTGCCGCAGCCCGAATCGATCACGTGCACGATCGCGGGGGATGCAGCCACTGCTTTCCGCATGGGTCCGGAGACCACGAACTCAACCACAGCCAAGCAGGAGCGCAGTTGGAAAAGAAGCCGAAAGACTGCGTACCGAAGGTAGGAGCAATGATGCTGTCCAACACGCCGATGCACCTGACGACCTGCGGCCGCAGGTGATCGGCAGGACGTTTAGGCGAACTCGACTGAGGTGTGTCGGTGCCACCCAAGGTTAGAGAACTCATGGCCGACCTTGAGAGAGCTGGATTCGTCAATCGTGGCGGAAAGGGAAGCCATCGCAACTTCGTCCATCCAAGAGTGGCAAGACCTGTGGTGATCTCAGGCATTCCGGGGTGATGATGCGAAGCAGTACCAAGTGCGTGCTGTCGGGCGAGCGATCAAGGAGTCCAAGGAATGAAGGAGAGTGCTCGGTACGTAAAGATCGTCGAGTGGTCCGAAGAGGATCAAAGCTACGTCGGTAGCTCGCCGGGGCTGATCTATGGTGGCTGCCACGGCGACAACGAACGCGAGGTGTTCGACGAGCTCTGTCAGATCGTGGAGGACGCTATTGCGCTCTACAAGAAGGACGGGAAACCCCTTCCGCCGCCCACTTCAGGACGGGACTTGGCGAACAAGATGCAAGATGTCGCATAACACGTGCGTGCAGACGGACCGCGCTCCGCGCAGCTCGTTGTCGGCGGGAGACCGTGCGTGTTGGCCCGCGCGGCTGAGCGCCAGCGCTAGAACGCAGTGGGAGGAGCATGGGACGCGGAGCGCCCGGCTCGAACAAAGGGTCGGCATCGCGGCGTTGACGCTCCAGTAGGTGCCGGACATCCAGTACGAGGAAAGGCATCATGCCGGTAGCCAAGCTGAGTATTACCATCGACGAAGCGGATCTCGATTGGTTGAGGGCGGAAGCCAAGCGGCTGCGGAAAAGTGTCTCCGCTATCGTGGCTGAAGCCGTGTCACAGAAGCGGGCTCTTCGGGCACAACAGCGATACCTGAACAACGCGGGGCGCATCGACGAGACGGAGCTCCGCCGCGCCATGGAGGAGCTTGGATAAGGCAACGGCGTGACCTTGGAGGATCGCCTGCGCTGCAATTCCGATTCGGGGCACAAACGGTCAGCAACCGCCGGTCACCGCGCAGACCTCGCG
>CADEER010000412.1 GCA_902826395.1 uncultured bacterium | reverse complement strand
ACTCGAGTTGCTCGATCACGCCACCGAGTCGCAGCGCAGTCTGGCTGCTCGCCCCGTCGATCCTGCTGGCGCTTCTCGCTCGACGTGCGCGGACTCAACGTCGCGCCGCCGGCAAGGACTAAGAGTCCGGACCTTCGACGGCGTGTGGCAACATCCTGGAACTTTGCTGGCCCTTGCCGCGGCCATTTTCGGCTCTGGCTGCGCCGCAGGGCACAACGCCCAGGGCAACGTCTTGTGGCACCTCGAGCATCAAGACTCGGTTTGGCTCGAGGTCAACGAGAGCGACTTCGAAGGCATCGAGCTTGCCGAAGCCGAGCCGAGCTCGCACGGATCAAATCTCCTTATTGCTGCGGTCCGCTTCAGCGGCGGTGCCAAACGCGCGGTTCAAGACCAAGGAATCCCGGATGGAGTGCGCGTCATTTTCACCGGCGATCTGACGTCGCCGACCCAAGCGACGCGCATCGAGCTCGCCTACTTGCGACAGAGCACAGTGATCGTGGTCGAGCCGCGCGGCCACAAGCAGTGGTCCACGCAGCCTTTCGAGGTGGATCCGCTGGCGGCGCAGGTCCGCCTACATCGAAGTCACAAACCGATTTACGAGCCGGGCGACGACTTGATCTGGCAGCAGTATCATTCACGACCGCTCACCGACGAAGATCTCGCTGCGGTCGAGCCGGAGCTGGCGCTGCGAAGGGACATAGAGCGATGGGCACGCGTACTGACCATCGGACGCACCCTGGCGTTGTCGGTCGAGCCGTCGGACTTTGCAGCCGGGTCGGCGTACAAGGGTCGACCTGGCTTCGCGTACAATTACCTGACCGTGCCGGTGACTGCCGCAAGTGCAACTGTCTTCGGCGAAACGCCCGAACTGCCCGGTCGATTCATCGCATGGGTTGCTCCGAATACGGCGGCCGCGGAGGTTCTGGAGGTCGGCTGGAGAATCCTCACCATCAACGGCCAGCCGGTTGCGAGCTTCGAAGTCGACCAACCCGGGCAAGACCTCGAGTTGGTCCTACAGCATTCTAACGAGACCCGAACGGTTATACTGCCGGCCGAGCGCCGACCGATCGACGTATCGTTCGGAGTATGGTCGGTCTCTCATCCTGGGTTCGCGAACGTCTCCGACTCGACCGCTCACATCGGCGTCGGAGGACCGCTCCTGGATCTGCTGCGGCACGACGATGCTTTGGCCGCGCTGCTCGGACACGAGATCGCGCATGTAATCCAGACAGTCGATGCGCCGCCAAAGGCATCAGAAGAAGCGGCGAAGGCAGGGATTTGGCTCGCCCTCGGAATACTCTCGCCGGCCATCGCCCAAGGGCTCGTCGATCGCTTTCAACAGGACGACGAGCGGGCGGCAGACATGCTCGGGCTACGGCTGGCACATCGCGCCGGGTACGACCCTTTCGGCGGCGTTCAGATGCTAGACGCGATTCAAGAGCACAAGGGCGAGGCCGCGATCGGCGCCCTTCGCAATACCCATCCGCCGTACCGCGAGCGGCGCGACATGCTGTACGGAGAAGCCCTGCGCCTGCGCGCCCTCGGATCAAACCGATAGTCATCGGCCCGCCCGCAATTGGCAGTCGTCTTCTTTGCGCTACGGCGTCAGCGAGAGGCGGGCGGCGAAGCCGTCTGCCGCGAGCAGGGTGATCGCGAGTCGTTGCGGTGCGGGGCCGA
>CADEER010000411.1 GCA_902826395.1 uncultured bacterium | reverse complement strand
TTCCAGATCGAGAAGCCTCTATGGATCTTCGTAGGTGGCAGTGTCACCGCGAAACTCGCCAAGAAGGACGCGTCGGATATCGTCGAGATCCTGAAGTTCCTGGCGCGCTACGCCGCGGATCGAGCGGGCAGCGTGCGCCGCATCGAGCGCGTCCTCCATCAGGGCTTGATCACCGCCGACGGAATGAATCTCTTCGCCGGCAGGTTTCGCTACCTCAACACTTGTGGACTCACGCCGGCGCGAGTCTTCGAGGAGACGCTGGCGACGATCTTCAATGCGCCGGGGGGCGGGCAGCTTTACGTTGAAAACCTCAAAGGCGCCACCGGCGAGGTCGCCCTCAAGCTCGGTGCCGACAACGAGCCGTTCGGCGTCATCAACGTCGGCGACGACACCGCGCTGGTGAAGCTCTGCGAGGAGAACGGCCTTGCGAAGGGCGATCGCGAGTTTGCCCGCTCGCTGTTTCCGGAGGTCAACGCGTCGGGTTCAACCGTGAACATCTTGATCGGCTCCAAGAAGTTCACCGAAGGATGGTCGAGCTGGCGTGTCTCGACCATGGGCCTCATGAACGTGGGCAAGGGCGAGGGCGCCCAGATCATCCAGCTCTTTGGCCGGGGCGTGCGGCTGAGAGGCTATGGCCGCAGTCTCAAGCGCAGTCGCGAGGCGCGTCTGCCCGAAGGTGTGGAGCGTCCCAACCACATCGCCGTCCTCGAGACACTCGGGATCTTCGGCATCCACGCCGACTACATGGCGCAGTTCCGGGATTTCCTCGAGGAGGAAGGTCTGCCGACCGACGACGACCGGGTAGAGATCCGCCTGCCGGTGATCAAGGGGCTCGGCACGCTCAAGCTGAAGACGATCCGCCTTGTGAAGACAATCAACGGGGTCAGCACCGAGTTCGGCGACGCCTTTCGCAAGCTGGCGCCGATCCCCACGCTCGCCAAGCCGAATCCGGCTACTGAGCCGTCGACCGAATACCTGCAGCGCAACCGTGTCGAGGTGAATTGGTACCCGAAAATCCAGGCGATGAGGTCGCGCGGGCTTTCCGGAGGCGACGGGGAATCAGCCACCAACGTGACGCATCTCACGGAGCGCCACGTTGCCTTCTTTGATTTCGATCGCCTCTACTTCGAACTCGAACGCTTCAAGGCCGAGCGCGGCTGGTACAACCTCAATCTGACGCGCGACGGGATCGTAGACCTGCTGGCCGATCAGAGCTGGTACGATCTGCTGATTCCGGCGGAGGAATTGGCGTTCGATTCGTTCGAGAGGGTTCGCGTTTGGGAAGAGATCGCCTTGGCGCTGCTCAAGAAGTACACCGAGCGGTATTACACGTTTCGCAAGCGCGAGTGGGAGCTACCCCACCTGGAATATCGCGATCTCGAGCCGGACGATCCGAACTTTCTCTGCAAAGAGGATGAGTCAGATGAGGGTTACTACACGATCCTGGTCGAGAGATCGCAAGAAGAGATCATCGCCAAGCTTCAGGATCTGAAGGCAGCGATTGACGCGGGGGAACTCAAGTCAGTCGACTTCCAAGGACTGAAGACAGTCTGGTTCGGCCGTCATCTCTACCAGCCTCTGCTTTACCTCGATCGGCGCGTCGCGGAGATACGGCCGGTTGCGCTCAACAAAGGGGAGTACCAGTTCGTCGAGGATCTCAGGCAGTTCCACGATGGCAACGCGGAGTTCTTCAACGGC
>CADEER010000410.1 GCA_902826395.1 uncultured bacterium | reverse complement strand
CGGGCGG
Source organism: uncultured bacterium (assembly GCA_902826395.1). Classification (GTDB taxonomy): domain Bacteria; phylum Desulfobacterota; class Binatia; order HRBIN30; family CADEER01; genus CADEER01. Next base: position 1,694 of record CADEER010000410.1, on the reverse strand, counting down.
CTCGGCCGGCTACGACCACAAGGGCATGGGCATCACCGCCCGCGGCGCGTGGGAGGCCGTGAAGCGGCATTTTCGCGAGATGGGCATCGACACGCAGACGACCGACTTCACCTGCGTGGGCGTCGGCGACATGTCGGGCGACGTGTTCGGCAACGGCATGCTGCGCTCGCCGCACACCAGGCTCGTCGCGGCCTTCGATCACCGCCACATCTTCATCGACCCCGATCCCGATCCCGCAGCGGCATTCGCCGAGCGCCAGCGCGTCTTCGATCTACCGCGTTCGTCCTGGGACGACTACGACAAGGCGAAGATCTCGGCCGGCGGCGGCGTCTTCGCGCGCAGCGCCAAGACGATCAAGGTCACGCCCGAGATGAAGGCGCTGCTCGACCTCGCTTCGGATTCGGTGACGCCGTCCGAGCTGATGCGCGCCATCCTGAAGGCGCGCGTCGATCTGCTCTGGCTCGGCGGCATCGGCACCTACGTCAAGGCCGCGAGCGAATCGAACGTCGAGGCCGGCGATCGCGCCAACGACGCGCAGCGTATCGACGGGCGCGAGATCCGTGCTCGTGTCGTCGGCGAAGGCGCCAATCTCGGCTTCACCCAGCGCGGTCGCATCGAGTACGCGCTGACGGGGGCCGGCGGCAGCGGCGGACGCATGAACACCGACGCGATCGACAACTCGGCCGGCGTCGACACCTCGGACCACGAGGTCAACATCAAGGTCCTGCTCGGCGACGTGGTCGCGCGCGGCGACATGACGATCAAGCAGCGCGACAAGCTGCTGGCCGCGATGACCGACGACGTGGCGGCGCACGTGCTGCGCGACAACTACCTGCAGACCCAGGCGCTCAGCGTCGCGGAGGCGGACGGCGCCGCCGGCATCGACGCCGCTGCGCGGCTGATGCGCGCGCTCGAGAAGACGGGGCGGCTCAACCGCGCCATCGAGTTCCTGCCGACCGACGACGAGCTCGTGCGCCGGCAGGCGGCCGGCAAGGGCCTGACCCGGCCCGAGCTCGCGGTGCTGCTCGCCTACTCGAAGCTGTCGCTCTACGACCTGCTGCTGCCGTCGGACCTCTCCGACGACGCGGCGCTCGCCGAGGAGCTGACCGGCTACTTCCCCCCGGCGCTGCAGAGCGACCACCGCGAGGCCGGGTTCCGCCACCGCCCCAAGCGCGAGATCGTCGCGACCGTCGTGACCAACGCGCTGATCAACCGCATGGGGCCGTTCTTCGTCGAGGAGACGACCGAACGCACCGGCCGCGCCGCATCCGAGATCGCGCGCGCCTGGCTGGCGGCGCGCGACGCCTTCGCGCTGGAGGGCATGTGGAGCCTCGTCGAGGCGCTCGACAACCGGGTCGCGGCGTCGGTGCAGACCGACATGCTGCGATCGATCGCGGCGTCGAGCGAGCGCATCGTGCGCTGGATCCTCGCCCATGCCGGCGCTCACGTGGACGTCGCCGCCTGGATCGCCACGCTCAAGACCGGCGTGCGCGAGCTGCTCGACGCCGCCGACGACTGGCTCGACGACGACAGCAACGCGGCCGCCGCCGCGCGCCGCCGCGACCTCGCCGCGGCCGGGGTGCCGGCGGACCTGGCCAATCGCGTCGCAGCGCTGGAGGCGCTGGTCGCGGGGCCGGACATCGTGCGCATCGCGAACGTCTCGGACCTCGACCTGTCGCCGGACGGCGAATGGG
>CADEER010000409.1 GCA_902826395.1 uncultured bacterium | reverse complement strand
CCGCCGGCGTCCCGGATCAGCGTGGCGATGGCGTCGTAGCGGCGCTCGCGGGCATGCTGCAGCGGCGTGACGCCGTCCTTGTCGGCGAGATTCGGATCCGCGCCGGCGGCGAGCAGCAGGCGCACGATCTCGATGTGGCGCGGGCCGCCGTCGCTGAGGATCACCGCTTCCAGCAGGCCGGTCCAGCCGAGATTGTTGACGTGGTTGACGTCGATCTTGGAGCGCTCCAGCAGCAGGCGCACAGTGTCGAGGTGGCCGCGCTCGCAGGCGGGGATGAGCGCATTGCCGCCGTAGCGGTTGCGCTTGCCGTAGTCGACCTTCCCGGTGTCCAGCATCGCCGCCAGCATCTCGGTGCGGCCGAGCGCGCCGGCCAGCAGCCACGGCGTATCGTGGTTCAGCGCCGCGGCGTTGAGGTCGGCGCCGCGCTGGATCAGGTCGAGCGCCAGCGCGAGGTCGTTGCGCTGCACGGCGAACAGCAAGGCGGTCTGGCCGTGATTGTCGCGCACGTTGATGTCGGCGCCCTCGGCCAGGGCGGCGCGGACGCCGGCCGCGTTGTCGCGGCTGGCGGCGGTCAGCAGGGCCTGGTCGGCGGCGGTGTTCGCCATCGCAGCTCCAGCACTCAACCAAAGGCCGGCGGCAATGGCCGCGCGCCTACCAGCGCACCATGCCGGCATCGACCGCGAGCGCCTGTCCGGTGATCCAGTGCGCCTCCTCGGAGGCGAGGAAGGCGACCGCCGGCACGATGTCCGTTGGCTTGCCGACGCCCTTGATCGCCTGCAGCATCTCGACGAAGCCGAACGCCTCCTTGTGCGGCGTCTGCTGCACGCCCTCGGTGTCGGTGAGGCCGGGGCACACCGAGTTGACGGTGATCTTGTAGCCGCCGAGCTCGGTCGCCAGCGCGCGGGTGAAGGTGAGCACGCCGCCCTTGGAGGCGACATAGTGCGCCATGTTGGGCGTGCCGGCGAAGATCGAGTTGGAGCTGAAATTGACGATGCGGCCGTAGTTGTTCTTGCGCATCAGGTCGGAGCCGGCGCGGCACATCAAATAGAGGCCGTCCAGGTTGACCCGCAGCACGCGGCGCCATTCCTTGAAGGTCAGCTCGTCCCACTTCACGAACGGCACGATCGCGGCGTTGTTCACCAGCACGTCGAGCTTGCCGCACTTCGAGGCGACGGACTGGAACAGCTTGGCGACCGCGTCCTCGTCGCCGATGTCGCAGGCGACGCCGAAGCTCTTGCCGCCGATCGCCTTGGCGGCGGCATTGGCCCCGTCGCCGTTGATGTCGACCGCGACCACCGTCGCGCCTTCCTGGCCCAGGCGCTCGGCGACCGCGCGGCCCATGCCCTGCGCCGCGCCCGAGACGACCGCGACGCGACCTTCAAATCTGCGCATGCTCTCCCCCATGATTGGAAATCAGCCCTGGATGACCTGCAGCGCGGCCTCGATGCCCGCCGCGACATCGACCTTGCGCCCCAGCTTGCGCAGCGCGCCGCCCAAAGCGGTGAGCGCCACGGTGGCGTAGATCGGCTCCGCCACCGGGCCCATGTGGCCGATGCGGATCAGCTTGCCCTTGGTGTCGTTGCGGCCGGACGAGAACACGACGCCGAACTGGGTCCGCGCCGCCGCGATGATCTCTTCGTCGTTGACGCCCGTCGGCACGCGCACGGCGGTGCAGGTGGGCGAGGCGATGCTCTCGGTCTTGG
>CADEER010000408.1 GCA_902826395.1 uncultured bacterium | reverse complement strand
GGACGCAAAGCCCGAGGCCTATGTCGCCATCGCGCCCGAGATGCTCCGCTACATGACCGACAAAACACGGCTGAAGCTGATCTGCATGCCGAAGTACGCCGACTACTATCCCGAGTCGCCGGGCGGCAGGCCGGGGGCGCGTTCGTGCGAGGCCGACCACTTCGACGCCAAGCTGCTCGAGGATGAGTTCGAGCAACTGCGCCCGCCGGCGCCGCAGGAGCTCGTCCTGAATCGCATGTCGATGACCGCCACCGAGGCGCGCACCATTCTCACCGGCGCGCCCGGCTGGATCTCGATGACCATCAAGATGATGCTCCGCTACTGGCTCGACATCGGCTGGCGCATGCGCACGACGCGCGACCGCACGCTGTCGCTCGGCAACGCTCTGATGGGAATGCTGAATCGCTCGATGATGGACCGCCAGATCCCGCTGTGGCTCGACACGCCGGCAAAGGAGCTGATCGCCGAAAACGGGGTGGTTCTCGGCGTCGCCGTCGAGCACCATGGCAAGACCATTCGCATCCGCGCCGAGCGCGGCGTCGTCCTCGCTGCCGGCGGCTTCGAAAGCAACTCGGCGATGCGCAAGAAGTACCTGCCCAATCCGACCGAGGCGGATTGGACCGTCGCCAATCCCGGCAACACCGGCGACCTGATCAACATGGGTATGCAACTGGGGGCCGCCATCGATCTGATGGACGACGCATGGTGGGGCCCGACGACCGTCGTCCCCGGCGAGGACCGGGCTCGCATGCTGGTCGTCGAGAAGGGGCTGCCGGGGTCGGTGTTCGTCAACAAGCACGGCCGCCGCTTCATGAACGAAGCCATGCCGTACAACGACATCTGCAAGGCCATGTACGCGAACCATTCGGCGGAGTCGCCGTCGGTGCCGTGCTACATGGTGTTCGACGCCACCTACCGCAAGAAGTATCCGTGCGGCCCGATGCTGCCCGGCGCCCAGCAGCCCGATGCGTTCCTGCCGAAAAAACTCATGGAGACACACTACCTGAAGAAGGCGAACACTCTGCGCGAGCTCGCGGCGCAGCTCGGCGTCGACGCAGACAACCTCGAGAAGACGGTTGCTCAGATGAACGAATACGCCCGCACCGGGGTCGATCCGGACTTCCACCGCGGCGAAAGCGTCTTCGATCAGTATTACGGGGACGCCAACGTCAAGCCGAACAGTTGCCTCGCGCCGATCGTCACGCCTCCCTACTACGGCATCGTCGTGTTCGCCGGCGATCTCGGCACCAAGGGCGGCCTGCGCACCGACGCCGGCGCGCGCGTTCTCAAGGAGTCGGGCGAGCCGATCCCCGGTCTCTACGCGATCGGCAATACCTCCGCGTCGGTCATGGGTCGCACCTACCCCGGCGCCGGCGGCACCATCGCCCCGGCGATGACCTTCGGTTACATCGTCGCGAGAGATCTCGCGGCCGAACGCGAAGCCGTGCAGCGGGCAACGGCCTGAATTCACCACAGAGACACAGAGGTTCCCGTTCTCGGCTCGCACGATTCAACTTACTCGCGTGGCGAACGTTGCCCCTAGGCAGCGCGAGCGAATTACTTTGCCGATCGAGGTGGCGAGATCTCTGTGTCCTCTGTGCCTCTGTGGTGAAGAACTCAGTCCAACACGTCGGCGGCGATCAGCTCTTCGAGGTAGCGCGAGTCCCACCACGACAGTTGTAGTTGCTTGGCGCGGCGGAAGTAGAGCTGGATGTCGT
>CADEER010000407.1 GCA_902826395.1 uncultured bacterium | reverse complement strand
ATCATGCCCAACTCGGACTCGACCATCTTGACGTTTTCGTGGCCGGGGAAGCGGAAGTGGACGAACCACTCGCGGTACAGCGCCCGCGCCGTCTCCTCCAGAATCGCGATGCGCCGCGTGTTGTTCTCGATCAGGTCGTCGTAGGTAGAGAGAACGGCGGCGATCTTATCCTGATCCGGCAGGGCCGGAAGGCTCACCGGAACGCGGCGAAGGATGCTGGTGTTGAGGTTGGGCATCGTGGCCCCGATCGCCTGGTTGGTGATCCAGGCAATCACCCCGCGGTCGCGGAGGTAGTAATGCAAGTACCGCGAGCGCACTACAGATTCTCCAAGGCTGATGCGCAGGCAACCTGTTCCGCAAAGCCACCCCGCCTCACGCTCCCCAATCAATGCTTGGCGCCCGATATCGCCGCGTCGTCCGTAGACGATATCGCCGCTTTGTAATTTGTGGGTTGCCAATCGAGCTACAGTCGCCTCGTCGACCCGTGCGATGTCCTCAACGGAAATGCCCGCGTCGCCGATATTCTTGGGCATCACTACTGGGATGCCCTCGTCAACGTAGTCTGATTGGTGCAACTGCGAGCCGAAAGGCCCAGTGCGGATCGTGCCGCCGACCTGGTCACAGATTTCCCCGAGGGTCCGCTTCTCGAAACTCAAGACGTGGGTCCCTCCAGGAGAGCAGATACGTTCTTAGAGATCCGTTCCTCTAGGTTGCGGGCCTCTGCGTTCAACTGCTCCAGTTCCTCGTTCAGCTTCTCCAGGCGCTCGTAGAAGTCGAACTCATCGGGCGGCCGATCGGCGACGCCGACGTGGCGGCCGGGATTGAGACTCCATCCCTGTCCCTCGATGTCCCCCAGCGTCTTGACCGCACAGAGACCGGCGACGTCGGCGTACTTCCCATCGGAGAACTTCTCGGCCAGCATGGCCTCGCTGCCCGCCTCGGTCTCGACCTTCTCGCCCCGGTAGAGCCGGACGATGTTCGAGATGAACTCGATATGCTCGGGCGTGAAGTCCCGGTGGGCTCGGTCGATCTGTCGGTAGATGTGCCGGGCGTCGATGAACAGGACCGTGTCCTTCCGGTCGGGAGCCTTGCCCCGATCGAGGAACCAAAGTGTGCATGGTAGCGTCACTGTGTAAAAGAAGTTCGAGCCGACCGAGATCATCACGTCGACGGCGCTCGACTCGATGAGCTGTTTTCTGATCTCCAACTCGGAGCCGCGGGCGTCGGCGGCCGAGTTGGCCATTACGAAGCCCGATCGGCCCTTTGCGTTCAGGGACGAGTAGAAAAGTTGAATCCAGAGGTAGTTGGCGTTGTCCGTCGTCGGCATCCCGAACGGGAACCGCCCCTTGTCGTCCTTGATTCGGTCCTTGTCGACCCGGTTCACGTTGAACGGCGGATTGGCCATTACGAAGTCGAATTGACCGGGCGACTTGTGCAGGTCCTCGTAGTAGGAGTTCGCCTGCCGGATGTCTCCGGCCAGTCCGTGGACTGCGAGGTTCATCTTGCTCAGCTTAACCGTCTCCTCGACACGCTCGTGGCCGAACACGCTCAGGTCGGAGCCCGGCTTGCCCTTGTGGCGCCGTACGAACTCGGCGGACTGAACGAACATACCGCCCGACCCACAGGCCGGGTCGTAGATGCGTCCGTGGTAAGGCTCGATCACTTCGACGATGAGCTTGACGATCGCCAGTGGCGTAAAGAACTCGCCGCCCTTCTGCCCTTCGCTCATCGCGAACTCGC
>CADEER010000406.1 GCA_902826395.1 uncultured bacterium | reverse complement strand
GTGTTAGACCTCGCCGTGAGGGCCAGTGAACCGGGGGCGGCGCTATTGGAAGTCATCAAGGCTTTCCCAGGTCGCAATGCCCGTCGACTTCTCGACCGCGATCGGATTTGGATCCAAGTCACCGCCGTAGCCCATCTTCGCGCCAAACAACCAGCGATCACCGTCATCGGTCGGAACCCCTTCGACATAGCCGCATCCGACGACACTGTCGAATAGCTGCTCGGCTTGAACATGTGCTTCAGCAGCCGAAATCAGCGAAGGCGGCCCTTCCCCCAGAGCCGGTAACGTGAGTAGCGAACTCGCGAGCACGATCGCACCGAATCTCATGACGGTAGGTCTAACTATTGACTATGCGGTTTCCGCGTAACGGCGGGCGGAGTGCGATCGCCGCGTAACAGCGACAGCGGCCTGCCTCGGAAACTGTTTGAACACAGATGGTTGACGCGCATCGGTTGGACGGCTGGGTTGTTATGCGGTTTCCTCATATGCGCTCCTCAGGAGTCGTCCGCCGGGCTCTTCACGCTGCGGATACCTTGCAGCAAGCATGCGTGTCGTCTTCACATCGCGATACCGCGGAACCCTCCACTTTTCGGCTGTCGTACCATTCGGCCCGCCGCGGGTCGAAGGCTGGGCGGCCAGGGCGATCCGCTCCGACAGGACGCGCCTGTTCAGCGCGGCGGCGCAGGCCGCGGCGGCAGGCCTTCGCGGATGCGCTGTGAGAAATCGGGGTCGGCGTCCGCCGCTTTGGCTCGCTCGGTGATGTTGCTGCGGCGGCGGGCTTCTTCGAAGGGCATGGTGTTGTCGAAGACGCCGCGTTCGTAGCCGACTTCGTCGAGCTTGCCGTTCACGAGGATGCGCCAGTCGAACGGATTGCCCGGTGCGACGTGCTGCGCGTGCTTGCGGATCGTCGTCGTGCAGTTGTGGGTCATCGCGTTGTACCACACCGGCGTGACTGCCAGGCGGTTGACCTCTTCTAAGTAGTCGACGAGCAGGGCGCGCGCCGTCGCCGGCGATGTGTTCAGCCGGTACAGATGCACTTCTTCGCCGCGGTAATTACTGCGCAGGCGGATGACGTCGCGCTCGTCGGCGACGACGTAGTACAGCTCGTACTCGCGGAAGAAGCCGAGCACGGCGGAATACGACTCGCCCTTTTCCTTGCGCGTTTCGATCGAGATGGCGAGGAAGCGCCCGTCGGAGAACTCCCAGCTCACGATCGTGTGGGCGATCCACGGCGAGCCCCAGTACGAGAGATAGAAGTCGACGCCGACGATCTGGTCGAGGTCGAATGTGCGCTCTTCCCAGTGTTCGGTGAAATCGGTTTCCGTCCGATAGTCGAAGTTGCGGATGTTGCGGATCGTCACCGTGTTGCCCGAGAACTCCGCGACCGGCGGGCGCGCCACGTCGGCCATCCAGTCGCGGTCGTTGCTCGCCGGGATGGCGTCCCACCAGGCGACGACGGCCGCTGGGATCAGCAGTGCGGCCGCGATTCCACGCCAACGGCCGCGCCACCAGAACAGCGCCGCGATCGCGGCCAACGGCGGCAACGCCGCGACGACGGGCAGGACGCCGGCGTCGCGCAAGCCGGCCGGGCCGTCGAACCAGAGCGCGGCCGCCGACCAGGCCGCAAACAGCAGCACTGCGGGGATGGCGAGTAGGTAGCGCAGGAGTGCGTCGAGGACTGAAATCATGCGCGCAAGTGCATACTAGGTCGGGTCAGTTCCGCAACAGGATCAACAGAGTCAGCAC
>CADEER010000405.1 GCA_902826395.1 uncultured bacterium | reverse complement strand
TCCTTCTATTGGTCTGCGTGATGGCCGCACCCACCCTGCTCAACCGGATTCCGCTCGCGGCGCTCGCTGCAATCCTCATCGTCACCGGCTTCAAGCTCGCCAGTCCCAAGCTGGTCAAGCAGCTCTGGAACGAGGGCCCGTACCAATTCATCCCGTTCATCGTCACCGTAGTCGCGATCGTGCTGACCGACCTTCTGCTCGGCATTCTCATCGGCCTGGCAATCGCACTGAGCTTCATCCTCCAAAGCAATTTGAGGATGCCGATCCGCCGCTACGTCGAGCGACACCTCACCGATGAAATCATCCACATTCAACTGTCCGAACAGATGAGCTTCTTCAAGCGCGCCGCGTTGTCGCAGGTCCTCGAGGAAGTCCCCGCTGGGGGGCACGTCATGATCGACGCCGAAGCCGCCGACTTCATCGATCCCGATATCCTCGATCTCCTGGAGGACTACCAGAACAAGACGGCGCCGGCGCGCGGAATCGAAGTGAGCTGTGTCGGATTGCGCGACAAATACGCCATCGAGGACCGCATCGGCTTCATCGACTACTCGACGCGAGAGCTACAAGAGGCAACTACCCCGGAGCAGGTGCTCGAGATGCTGCTCGAGGGGCATCAGAGGTTCTGCCAGGGGCGCCGCCTGCTGAGCCGCGACCTGGCGCGGCAGGTCAACGGCACCGCCAAAGGACAGCACCCACTCGGCGTTATCCTGAGTTGCATCGACTCGCGCGTGCCGACCGAGCTCATCTTCGATCTCGGAGTCGGCGACGTGTTCAGTGCTCGCGTCGCCGGCAACCTACCGAGTCCCGAGATTCTGGGCAGCGTCGAGTACGGTTGTGTCGTGGCCCGGGCCAAGCTCGTGGTGGTCATGGGGCACACCCGCTGCGGCGCGGTCACCGAGGCAGTGCGTCTTGCATGCAGCGAAGTCTCCATTGCCGAAGTGACGGGATGCCATCACGTCGAGCACGTTCTCGAAAGCATCCAGCAATGCTTTGACCCGGAGCTCACTCGCGGCATCGCCGATTGGCCGAAGGAGCAGCGCGACGGGTTCGTCGAAGAAGTCATCCGCCGCAACGTCCGGCACACCGTGCGCGCTCTGGCCGAGCAGAGCGAGAGCCTCGCCAACCTGGTCCGGCAAGGGCAACTGATGATCATCGGAGCGATCTACGATGTCGCCGACGGGGGGCTGGAGCTCTTGCGACAGGACGCAGTGACCGCCACCACGATCGATCGACTGCTCGCCGCTCCATTGCAAGACGAGGTGCGCGCCGCCCGGGTCTGATCGTAGGACGCCGAGTCACACCGCAGGGGCGCAGCGCGCGGCGCCCCTACCCATGCTTCGCCGGGTACGGGTTTGGTTGGGCGCTCGCGCACAGCGATCGAAGCGGCCACCGTGGACACCGTTCATTCCTTGCGGGACAATCGCCGCCGTGGGCGAGGTCCTGATCATCGACGACGAAGAGCGCATGGGCCAGATCATCGAGATGGCCCTGCAGCGCGACGGCCATAGCTGCCACGCGTTCACCACCGCAGCACCGGCTCTCGCCTTCCTGAACCAGCGCCCGGTCGATATCGTCATCACCGACCTGCGCATGCCGGATCTGGACGGCCTAGCCGTACTACATCGCGTCGGCACCGGTCTCGAATCTCCACCGGTGATCCTCGTCACCGCACACGCCACCGTCGCTACCGCCGTCGCCGCGATGCGCGACGGCGCCTTCGACTATGTCACCAAACCCTTCGACA
>CADEER010000404.1 GCA_902826395.1 uncultured bacterium | reverse complement strand
TTCCGCCGCATGAGATCGAGCGGCAGTCGCAACGCGAGCGCGGATCTCACGCAACCCATGTCGCGAGCATCGCCGCCGGCAACACGGGAGTTTGCCCGGCGGCAAAACTCGCGGGCGTTACAATTGCGCTGACTCGGGACGATATGGCGCGACAGCGATCGTTCTACGATTCGAGCCGCGTCGTCCATGCCCTGGAGTACCTCTTCCAGGTAGCCGAAGAGGAAGGCTGTTCCGCCGTCTCGGTCAACATCAGCCTGGGCACCAACGGCCATGCGCATGACGGCAGCGATCCCATGAGCCGTTGGATCGATGCCGCCCTCGTTTCCTCCGGCCGCGCCGTTACCGTTGCGGCCGGTAATGCGGGCCAGGAGAAGCCAGCCCGGGACGGCGACATCGGCTTCGTAACCGGGCGGATCCATACCAGCGGTAAATTCGAGTCGGCCGGACAATCGAGGACGATCGAGGTTCAGGTCGTCGGGAACACCATAGAGGACATCTCCGAGAACGAGATCGAGGTCTGGTACTCCAATCGTGACCGCTTCGATGTCGAGGTGTTCGCTCCCGGCGACGATGAAGCGATCGCCCGGGTTCGCCCCGGTGAAGAGATCGACAATCAGCAGTTACAGCCCGACGGAACCTTCATTGGAATCTACAATCAGCTCTATCACTCGGCGAACGGTGATAACCGAATCACGGTCTATCTGAGCCCTTACTTGAGCGAGGCAAAGGTCCGCGGTGTTCGCCCCGGCATCTGGAGAGTGGTTCTTCACGCCGTCGAGGTACGTGACGGCGGCTATCACGGATGGATCGAGCGGGACGATCCCGGGCCGGTTGTCGACGACGGTCCCGTTCGCCTCTGGAGGTTCCCGGCCTTCTTTCACGCCGACTCGAATGACGACCAGCGGTCGATCAGCTCACTTGGCTGCGGCGATCGGATCACCTGTGTGACGAACCTCGATGCCGATTCCGGACAGATGCACATTTCGACTAGCCAGGGCCCGACGCGCGACGGACGGCAGAAGCCGGACGTCGCGGCGCCCGGATCTCGCATCCTCGCTGCCAACGGCTTCGATTCGGATCGGGCGTGGATTCGAAAAACCGGCACGAGCATGGCGAGTCCGTTTGTCTGCGGCGTCGCAGGTCTGATGCTGGCCGTGAACCCGCGGCTGACCGCGGCCCAGATCGTCGGCATCCTGCAACGCACGGCGAATCCATTGACTGCTGACGACTTCAACTGGCGGACGGATTCCTGCTTCGGTCGAATCGATCCCATAGCGGCGATTGACGAAGCAGCGGCGATCAGATTCACGACGGAAGGGTGACTCGCATGAAGGTCAAAGTCTTCAAGGCGCGGGACGGAGATTGTCTATTGCTGACGACATCCGAGGGCCGAAACATCTTGGTCGACGGCGGGCGAGCAACCTCGTACGAGCAGCACGTGGCGCCAACGCTCGGAGCGATGCATGCGGGCGGCGAAGTGCTCGATCTCGTATGCGTCTCTCACATTGACGACGATCACATCAGCGGTATCGTCCGCTTGCTGGACCACAAGGTGTCCTGGAAGGTTCACCGGTTTCAAAGGGAGAGCGGCAACACGGCGCACCAACCACCATCCACTCCGGAGCCGCCCGATATCGGAGGCATTTGGCACAACGTCTTCTCGGACATTGCTGGTGACAACGGCGATGCGATTGTCGACCACCTCGGGACCCGGGCGACCTATCTCTCGCTCTCTCAGCGCGGCGGTCTGGGGCG
>CADEER010000403.1 GCA_902826395.1 uncultured bacterium | reverse complement strand
GAAGACGGCCGGCACGATCAGTATGATTTTGTGGGGAGATTCTCAACGAGTTCACTACGAACTCGTCGTCGAGCCCGCCGTCACGACACTAGAGCAGAAGCTACAGGAACTCTTTCCTGGTGAAGCCATCAGCGTGAGCGTGAGTGAGGGGGCTGTCGTGCTGTCCGGCCGCGTTTCCAACAATGACGCCATGCTGCGAGCAGCGGAGATAGCTGGCAGCAGCCTACCCGGGCAGCGCGTTATTAACATGCTCCAGTTGCCCGGCGGTACCGTTAGCCAGCAAGTCATGCTGCAGGTCCGCTTCGCCGAAGTGAACCGGCGTGCGGTCCAGGAGCTTGGCCTGAGTCTTTTCTCGACTCGTCCGGGGTTTACGGCGCGCTCAACTACCGGCCAGTTCCCTGCACCGGATTTCGAGAGCGGTGAGGATCAGGAGCTGACGTTCAGCGATTTTCTGAATATCTTCTTCTTCCAGCGGTCTGAAGGAATCGGCGGGGTGTTGAAGGCGCTCAATCAGAGCGGAGACCTTCAAAGTCTCGCTGAGCCGAACCTCATTGCGTACAATGGTCAGGAAGCACAGTTCCTTGCCGGTGGCGAGATTCCGGTACCCGTCGTGAGTGGTTCGACCGGACAGGTGTCGGTTGCTTATAAAGAGTTTGGTGTCCGTCTCCGTTTCAGACCGACGATTGCCGGTGACGCGATTCGCCTGCACGTTCGGCCCGAAGTCAGCGCCTTGGATTTCGCGAATGGCGTGACGCTGTCCGGATTTCGTATTCCCGCGCTGACGACACGTTATGCGGAGACGGACGTTGAGCTCCGTGATGGTCAGTCGTTTGCTATCGCGGGCCTGCTCAACACCGTCGGGCAGAGCGACAATGCGTCGATTCCGATCTTGAGCCAGATTCCGATCATCGGGGCGATTTTCAAGTCGCGGGCCCGGCGAACGGAGCAGACGGAATTGCTGGTCTTGATTACGCCGCGTCTTGTTCGACCATTGAACCCAGACGAAGTGCCGCCTCTGCCGACGACTCTCGGCACTGGGCCCGCAAGTAGTGGGCTCGTCGATGCCCCGGCAGGTCCGGCGAACTAGCACGAGCGGACCTCGAGATCGACAACGGAAGGACGAGGCGTGGCAGTAAGTATCACGATCGTGGAATCGAATGACCGGCAGCTCGCCGCCATGGCGCGCGCTGCCGGTCTGACCGTCGGCAGCACCATCGCAGTCGGTGATCTGGCGTCAGTGGAGCGCCAACCTCGCCCACCGGATCTCTTGCTTATCGACGTGCGCGGGCAGGCCGGTCTCCCTGCCGGGCTTGCATCGCTCAAGCGCCGCTTGCCAGCACTCGGCGTCGTGATCGTTGCAGCGGCCTTGGACCCGGCTTTGATGCTCTAGGCAATGCGGGCCGGCGTTAGCGAGCTCGTGCCCGAGCCATTCACACAGCACGACCTTCGCGCTGCCATCGATCGCGTCCTGGGACAGCAATCCAGCTCCTCGGATCAGGGGAATGTGTTCGCCTTCGTTGGGGCGAAAGGCGGAGTCGGCACGACAACGATTGCGGTCAACGTGGCGGTCGGTATGGCGAGTGAAATGACCACGCCAGTCCTGCTCACCGACCTGCACGTGGCGGTACATGGCGACGCCGCGCTGTTGCTTGGAGTGGAACCAAGGTTTTCGGTGGTTGAAGCCATCGAGAACACACAGCGCCTCGACGCGGCGTTCTTGAAGGGACTGATCATCCAGACGAAAGGGGGCCTCGATGTGCTCGCCTC
>CADEER010000402.1 GCA_902826395.1 uncultured bacterium | reverse complement strand
CCCTGTACCCGGCGTTGCGCGCGGCGCGCACCGATCCGACCGCAGCCACCCGTGGGTAATCGATGAACGACGCCTCCATCGCCGCCGTACGAACCGAATCCCTGCGCAAGGTCTACCGCAGCGGCGACCAGCGCGTCGCCGCCGTCGACGGCATCTCGCTGGAGATCGCACGCGGCGAGTTCGCCGCCATCGCCGGACCGTCCGGCTCCGGCAAGACCACCCTGCTCAACCTCATCGGCGCCCTCGACGCGCCCGATGAGGGCCGCATCTGGGTCGACGGAGTCGAGATCACCGCGCTCGCGCTCGCGAAGCGCGCCGATCTGCGCAAGACGCGGATCGGGTTCATCTTCCAGTCGTACAACCTGATTGAAGTGCTGTCGGCGCTGGAGAACGCCGAGTTCGTCCTGCTCCTACAGGGCGTGCCGGCCGCCGAGCGGCAGCAACGAGTGCGCGAAATCTTCGCGCGGATCGGCCTGGAAGGCCTCGAGCATCGCCGCCCCCACGAGCTGTCGGGCGGCCAGCAACAGCGCGTCGCGATCGCGCGCGCCATCGTCGCCCGGCCTGCATTGGTGCTGGCAGACGAGCCGACCGCCAACCTCGACAGTGCCACCGGCGCCGCACTGCTCGACGTCATGCAGGAGCTCAACCGCGATCTCGCGACGACCTTCATCTTCTCGACCCATGACCCGCGCGTGATGGAACGCGCCAGCCGCCTGGTCCGCCTCGTCGACGGCAAGATCGCCGACGCAGGCTGACTTCACCACGGAGACACAGAGGCACAGAGAAAAGATCTTTCAAACCACGAAGACACGAAGGGCACGAAGAGGCCGGTCCAACCTGTGAACCTCTTCGTGCCCTTCGTGTCTTCGTGGTTTAAGAGTCGACGTCGCGATGTCGAGATCGGTCTGCATACGACTGTTGATTGCCATCGTACTCGCGTCGAGCGGCAGCGGGCGGGCAGCCGCGTTCGAAATCTATCTGCCGGCGGGGCAGCCGGTGCAGTTGCGCGGGTACTACAAGAACTTTCTGCTCGGCATCGATTCCGGGATCCCGCAACTGGAGGACGGCATCTCCGACATCAACCGCGCGCGCCTGATGCTCGAATCGGAGGTCGTCGAGGACTGGGAGGTGTCGGTCCACTACGAGCACATCGCGGAGATCAATCCGCTGCTCGGCGGTCAGGTGTTCTTCGAAGGCAGCGACCGCCCCGGGCTCGGGGCGCTGAGCTGGTCGATCGACAACACCGACGACCTCAACTGGCGCCACGAGATCGATCGACTGCAAGTCCACGGCCAACTCGGGTGGGCCGACGTGACCGTCGGACGACAGGCGATCGGCTGGGGTGTCGGCCTGCTGTGGGATCCGCTCGATCTTCTCACCGGCTTTTCGCCGGTGCAGATCGACCGCGAGTACAGGCTCGGTATCGACGCGGCGCGGCTGTTGGTGCCGATCGGGGCGTTCACGGAGGTCGACCTGGTGTACGCCGCGTACGGCACGCCGTTCGACGAACAGGTAGCCGCCGGCCGGTGGAACACCACGTTCGCCGAGCAGCAACTCGACGTCGGCGTGGTCGTCGGCAAGTACTTCGAAGACGTCGTGGTCGGTGCCCTCGCGGTGGGCGAGATCGCCGGATTCGGCGTCCACTCGTCGCTGAATCTCACTCATCACTACGGCGACGACGTCGGCCCCGAGGATTTCGCTCGCCTGGTGGTCGGCGCCGATCGCCGCTTCCCGCGCGATGTCATCGCCGTCGTCGAGTACTACTTCAACGG
>CADEER010000401.1 GCA_902826395.1 uncultured bacterium | reverse complement strand
TCGAGAATCGCCTTGCGGCGGTCGCCGTAGCCCGGTGCCTTGACCGCCGCCACCCTGAGCGTGCCGCGCAGCTTGTTGACGACGAGGGTGGCCAGCGCGTCGCCCTCGAGATCGTCGGCCACGATCAGCAGGGGACGTCCGGCCTGCGCCACCTGTTCGAGCAGCGGCAGCAGATCCTTCATCCCGCTGATCTTCTTTTCGTGGATCAGGATGAGCGGGTTCTCGAGCACCACTTCCATGCGCTCCGGATCGGTGACGAAGTACGGCGACAGATAGCCGCGATCGAGCTGCATCCCTTCGACCACCTCGAGTGAGGTCTCGAGCGTCTTGGCCTCCTCGACCGTGATCACGCCGTCCTTGCCGACCCTCTCCATCGCTTCCGCGATGATCCGGCCGATGGTCTCGTCGTGGTTCGCGGAAATCGTACCCACCTGCGCGATCATCGAACCGCTCACCGGCTGTGACTGCTGCATGAGTGCCGCGACCACCGCCTCGACCGCGGCGGCGATCCCACGTTTGATGGCCATGGGGTTGGCACCGGCCGTCACGTTCTTCGTGCCCTCGCGGTAGATCGCCTGCGCCAGGACCGTGGCGGTCGTCGTGCCGTCGCCCGCGACGTCGGAGGTCTTGCTGGCGACCTCGCGGACCATCTGGGCGCCCATGTTCTCGAGCGGATCGGGCAGCTCGATCTCCCTGGCCACCGTGACGCCGTCCTTGGTGATCGTGGGTGAACCGAAGGACTTGCTGAGGATCACATTGCGTCCCTTGGGTCCGAGGGTCACCTTGACCGCATTGGCCAGTCCGTTCACCCCGCGGAGAATGGCCTGGCGTGAGGCGTCGCCGTACGTAATCAGCTTGGCCATGTCAGCGTCCCTTCTTCGCGTCGGCAGGTGGTGCGGCGATCTGGGCCGAGACGGCGGGCGTGGTGGCCGTCCCTTCGACGGCGCCGAGGACCTCGTCTTCCTTCATGATCAGGTACTCCACGCCTTCGATCTTGATTTCCTGACCCGCGTACTTGCCGAAGAGGATGGTGTCGCCTGCCTTGACGTCCAGCGTCACGCGCTGACCCTCGTCGTTGACCTTGCCCTCGCCCGTGGCGATCACCGTCCCGCGTTGCGGCTTCTCCTTCGCGGAGTCCGGGATGATGATCCCGCCGACCTGCTGTTCGCCTTCGTCGAGGCGCTGGACGAGTATCCGGTCCTGGAGCGGTCTGACATGCATGAAGCTGACTCCCAACTGACTGGTCGGTGGACGAATCGTGTGTCGGCGGACCGCGACTGAAGCCGCCAACCCCTTCGCGGATCGAAGGGGCGATGCCGTGCGCTTGATGAGGGCTGAGGCTCGGAGCCGGGTTGCGTCCGGCAGGGGGCGGCAGTGCTCAGGAAGGTGTTACGAACTCAGTATACGCGCCACCGGGGGGATTGGCAAACGGCACCACGTGGGTGCCGCTGCGAATCCTCCCGTCACCGACTGGTTGCTGCGAGGTGCGGTCAACCTTCCAGGCCTCCCAGGTACTCGTACTTGCCGTAGTTGAGCGGCAGCTCGTCCTGGAGCAGCATCCGGAGGTAGTCCTTGGCCGCCCTCTTGAAGTGCTCCGCCATGGCTTCCTTCGAGTACAGGTCGTCAGGGAATCCCGACCACGACGCGAGCAGCTTCGGGAGCGTCACCTCGTCGATGACGTCCGAGAGGTCGGCGGCCGACGTGTCTTCCGGATAGTGGTTGCCCCCGGCCAGGTGCTCCGACTCCTCCTCGAGCACGTCGTTCTGCGCCTGGATCAGCGAGTTCTCGAAGTC
>CADEER010000400.1 GCA_902826395.1 uncultured bacterium | reverse complement strand
GCGGATCATGGCTTCGCTGGTGAAGTTCGGCGGCCGCCGTTCGGCGGCGGCGCGACATCTCGGCATCAGCCGATCGACCCTGTGGCGGAAGATGGGCCAGCATCATCTCTGCTGAGGCGAGTCGGCCTGGACAAGGACGACGCCAATCTGGCAGTCGATCGAGGCTTCGAGATTGTTTCCCGGGCGAGGCGCAGGACGAGCGAAATGTACCTCTACATCGACGGCGCGAGTTGGCTGCACCGCTGTCATCCGCTGATGCGGATGGCGGCGGCGTCCGCTCTGTTCGTCGCCGCGTTCCTCGCCGACCGTGTGTTCTGGCAGCTTCCGCTGTTGGCGATCGCCGCCGTCATGGTCGCGACGACCGGAGCGGCGCGCAATGTCTGGCGCCTGCGGGTGCTGTTTGCGGCGGTGTTCGCGATGACGTTCCTCGTCTGGGCGCTCTTCTACGGCGGTGACGGGGAGACGCCTCTCGTCGACGTCGGTCCGCTGCTGGTGAGTCGAGCGGGGATCGCTTTTGCACTGACCATGGCGTTGAAGCTGACGGTGTTTCTCGCCGCCGGGACGGTCTTTCTGACCGTGACGCGGGTCGAGGAGCTGGCGCATGCGCTGACCGCCGCCGGCTTGCCGTTCCGCATCGGCTTCGCGATCACCCTTTCGTTCCGATTGGTGCCGGTGTTTCTCGACTCGGCGCAGAAGGTCGTGCAGGCGCAGCGCTGCCGGGGGTACGACTTTGAGCGCGGCGGCTTGCTCGAGCGGATCCGCCGCTATGTGCCGGTTCTGGTCCCCGTCTTCATGGGAGCGCTGCGCCAGACCGATGGTCTGGCGATGGCGCTCGATGCACGCGGTTTCCAGCTCGATGGGCAGCGCACCCGCTATCTGCACTACCCGGTGACGGCGGTCGACGTCGCCACCGGCGCGGCTTCCCTGCTGTTGGTTGCGGTCTACACCGCTCTGTGGTGGAGCGGCGCTCTCGCTCCTGTTGCGTGACACAAGTGTCTGATTGGGTGGCAGAACTTACCGTCGAGCTTGCGGCTTTGTGGACCGAAGAAATGCGAATGCGATAGCCGTCTCTTCGAAGGTCGTTAGGCATGGCCTTTGCTATTCACCTGATCGAGGTCAGCGATGAACGGCGCCGATGTCCTGGTCGTGGATGACGACCGCCCTCTCTGCGAGGCGTTGCGGGAGGTGCTCACCCGCGCGGGATACAATGTCCGCTGCGCATACTCCGCCGACCAGGCATGTGCGATGTTGCAGCGCGAGGGCTACCACATCGTCGTCAGCGATTGGTCGCTGCCCGGCGATGGAGAGACGATCGTCAGCTACGTCCGCCAGCACCTCGAGGGTGTGCCGGTGGTGATCATCAGCGGCGAATTCCCGACCGACATGACGCCCATCGAGGGGTATCCCGTAGCGGCGCGCCTGGCGAAGCCCGTGGAGGCGCGGGTCCTCCTCGAGACGATGCGCGATGTCGAGGGTCGGTCCGACCGCCACCACTGAGAAAGAAGCGGCGGCGCCTACTGCGCTTCGTCTTCCTCTTTCTTGTAGGCGTTGAGGCGGTTGTAGAGAGTCTTGACGCTGATCGAGAGCATGCCCGCGGCTTTCTCCTTGTTGCCGTCGCATGCCTCCAGAGTGGCGAGGATCAGTTTCCGCTCGGCTTCGCCGATCGACATGCCGGGCCGCATCGCGAGGGAGGGCGTTTCCTGCTCGCCGTTGACGCCCGGCGGGGTGCGTTCGCCGCTGCTCGGTGTTGCGCCTCCTTCGCCGAGGAAGGGCAGGCAGCTCAGGTCGATCTGGTCGGCGGCGAGGATGAAAG
>CADEER010000399.1 GCA_902826395.1 uncultured bacterium | reverse complement strand
CTTTCATCCTCGCCGCCGACCAGATCGACCTGAGCTGCCTGCCCTTCCTCGGCGAGGGCGGCGCGATACCGAGCGGCGGCGAACGCACCCCGCCGGCAGTCAACGGCGAGGAGGAGATGCCCTCACTCGCGATGCGGCCCGGCATGTCGATCGGCGAAGCCGAGCGGAAGCTGATCCTCGCCACGTTGGAGGCATGCGACGGCAACAAGGAGAAGGCCGCGGGCATGCTCTCGATCAGCGTCAAGACGCTCTACAACCGCCTCAACGCCTACAAGAAAGAGGAAGACGACGCGCAGTAGGCGTCGCTGCTTCCTCTAGTGGTGCCGGTCGGGCCAACCCTCGACATCGCGCATCGTCTCGAGGAGGACCCGCGCTTCTACCGGCTTTGCCAGCCGCGCCGCCACTGGATCCCCCTCGATCGGCGTCATGTCGTCGGGAAACTCGCCGCTGATGATCACCACCGGCACCCCCTCGAGATGCTGGCGGACGTAGCGGACGACCGTCGCCCCGTCGCCCGGAAGCGACCAGTCGCTGACGACGATTCCGTACCCGTCGCGCTCCAACATCGCACATGCCTGATCGGCGGTGTACGCGCAGCGGACACTGTAGCCGGCCTCGGTGAGCACCTCCCGCAACGCCTCGCAAAGAGGGCGGTCGTCATCCACCACCAGGACATCCACGCCGTTCATCGCTCTGACCTCGATCAGGCGAAAAGCAAGCTCCATGCCGAACGCCCTTCGCAGGGGGCGGTTATTGCCTAAGCCTCACGGAGGTTCACAAAACCGCAAGCTCGACGGTAAATTCTGCCATCCGATCAGACACTTGTGTCACGCAACGGGGGCGAGAGCGCCGCCCCACCACAAGGCGGCGTAGGCGGCGACCAACAGCAGGGAAACCGCACCGGCGGCAACGTCGACCGCCGTGACCGGGTAGCGCAGATAGCGGGTGCGCTGCCCGTCGAGTTGGAAGCCGCGCGCATCGAGGGCCATCGCCAATCCATCGGTCTGGCGCAGCGCTCCCATGAAGACGGGCACCAGAACCGGCACGTAGCGCCGGACCCGTTCGACGAAGCCGCCGCGCTCGAAGTCGTACCCCCGGCAGCGCTGCGCCTGCACGACCTTCTGCGCCGAGTCGAGGAAGACGGGCACCAGTCGAAAGGAAAGCGTGATGGCGAATCCGATGCGGAACGGCAGGCCGGCCGCGGTCAGCGCATGCGCCAACTCCTCTACCCGCGTCACCGTGAGGAAGACCGTCCCGGCGGCGAGAAACACGGTCAGCTTCAGCGCCATGGTGAGTGCGAACGCCACTCCGGCGCGACTCACCAACAAGGGGCCGATGTCGATCAGCGGCGCCTTCCCGTCAGCGCCGTAGAAAAGCGCCCAGACGAGAAAAGTCATTGTGAACACGGCCGCGAAAAGCACCCGCAGGCGCCAGACATTGCGCGCCGCGCCGGTCGTCGCGACCATCACCGCGGTGATCGCCAGCAGCGGCAATTGCCAGAACACCCGATCGGCAAGAAACGCGGCGACAAACAGCGCCGACGCCGCCGCCATCCGCATCAGCGGATGACAGCGGTGCAACCAACTCGTGCCGTCGATGTAGAGGTACATTTCGCTCGTCCTGCGCCGCGCCCGGGAAACAACCTCGAAGCCTCGATCGACTGCCAGATTGGCGCTGTCCTTGTCCAGGCCGGCTCGCCTCAGCCGAGATGATGCTGGCCCAACTTCCGCCACAGGGTCGATCGGCTGATGCCGAGATCTCGCGCCGCCGCCGAACGGCGGCCGCCGAACTTCACCAGCGAAGCCATGATCCGC
>CADEER010000398.1 GCA_902826395.1 uncultured bacterium | reverse complement strand
CCTGCATGGCTTCGCGAGCGCTCGATTGCTCGTCGGTGAGTGCGAAAGAGATCATCGTAGGCTGCCTCCGCGATCGGCCGCCTCACGCGAAGCGCGCGATCTTAATGAAAGTATTCGTCCATAACCTGGCAGCCGCCGGCTTATCAATCTCCGTACGCGAGGCATCGTCGCGATGGGGTCTTAACGGGCTTGAGAGGTTTTCCGCAGACGGCGCAGATGGCCGCGGTTGCGCAAGAGTTCTTCCGAGCGCACAAAATTTCAGGTGGACAGGTACGGGTTTTGGTTCGATCATGACGGTCTCGTGCGAGGTTGAAGTTTTGAATGCGTACGGCACGACGTTCGGAGGGGGATCGTGGTCGATGATAGGCTGCGCCAATGCCGACGGTCTTGAGGAGCCGCCCCTATCGCATGTACTTCTTCAGCCATGAGCCAGATGAGCCGCCGCACGTTCACGTTGACCGCGACAACCTATCGGCGAAATTCTGGATACGGCACGTCGCTCTGGCACGGAACTTCGGGTTTTCGGCGCACGTGCTGCGGCGAATCCGCGCACTGATCGAGGAGCACCAGGCACACTTCCTGGAGGTCTGGAATGGGCACATTGGCACTCAGCGCTGACGAGCGAGTTCGGGATGTACGATTCTCGGAAGACTCCCTTACCGTGGACCTGATGGATGGTCGCACAATCTCAGTGCCGCTGGAGTGGTATCCGAGGCTGGCAGGAGCGAGTCCGCAGCAGCTCGATAATTGGACGCTGTGCGCAGCCGGCTACGGAATTCACTGGCCTGACCTCGACGAGGACTTGAGCACCGAGGGCATGCTCCGGGGTGCACCGGCACCGGGTGCGCGAACTGAACGCCGGACCGAGCGCTCCACCAGCCCGCGACCACGAGGCCGCTCGAGCAAGACTGAGGCGTCGCGTTCTGGCCGCGGTGGGTGAGCGCCACCAAGTTGGACAGGCCCGCGAGTGACCGATCAATCCGTGAGAGATAAACGAGTATCGTTCGCTCCGCTCACCGGGGCTTCACTTTTCAACTTCCGCGGATGCGCTGTCACGGCGGCGGGTGAGGTTCCAAGGTACCGGGCCGCGGCGACGCGGTGGCGAAACCGCGCATCGCGTCGCGAGCGCTCGATTGTTCCTTGGTGTGCAGACGACCTATACCGAGAGGCGATTATGAGGAAACCGCATAACACACCGGGCGCCCGCCGAAACCGCCAGAAGTGCCGGTTATCAATGACCTTTCGACCCGGGCCACAGGAGTTGTTACACGGCGGTCGTGCCCCCGGTCACTGTTACACGGAACCGCATAATCAATAGTTCGGCGGATCGACGGCAACCTTTCCGTTCGCGAGTGGGCCGGTTGTCGGCTACGATTGTGCAACCCGAAAATGTCGAAGCTGGATCTGGCAAAGGAACGTATCGCTTATTTGAAGCTGTGGTTGGGCATCGTGATCGTCACGGACATCAGCTTGGTGGGATGGTTGCTCGGAAACTTTCGTTCCGCGGAGTGGCCCCTGGTCATCGGAGACATTCTGGCGATCGTTGCGGTGTCGACAGCCTGCTACTCTTTGCACCAACGAATTGAAGCCAGCATCGCCAAATTGGAGGACCTGTAGCCATGGCCGTTCTCGTCGCACTCGTGCTCGTCGCAGCAGCTGGTCTCATTACTTACCTCGCCCTCGACGCCGCAAGGCACGCGGAGTGACCGGCCGAACAAGCCGGTGCACCTGACGCGCGCCTGCGGCGCGCGCAGGTGACCGGCAAGGACGTTCGGCGCTTTGGATATGAAGTTCCTCGCAGCCACGCTCGCGTTAGTA
>CADEER010000397.1 GCA_902826395.1 uncultured bacterium | reverse complement strand
CCCGAAGAGCAGGGCGGGGGCCGAACATGGGCCAGCATGATTCCGAGCTACTCGCTGGTTGAGATCTACCTCCAGCGGTACCCGGAGAATCCGCAGCCCATCTTGGTCTTCCTGGGCCTCACCGACGCGCGTCAGCAAAGCGAGACCTACCACCGCGACGGCTCACTCGAGCGCAGTGTCACGATCGCCGCGCGCGAGCTCTCCTGCATCCTGATCGACCAGCGGACTCTTTACCTGCCGGCGCCGCCGTCGAGCCTCTTCCACGAATCAACGGTGCAACTGTCGACCGTGTTCAGCGAAGAGGTGCAGCTCCTCGGCATGCTCGCGATCGACCCGGAGCTCGCCCTGGTCGGTGCCGACCCTGCCACCGTTATCGGCCGCTTCGTGCAGATGGTGACGACCGGCCTCGAGACGCCGTACAACCCGGAAGGGCGGCCGCTGCTCAACCTGCAGTTGCCATTCGATCCGAACTTGGGACGGTCGCCACAGCTCAGCGACTTCCTCCGCTACGACCTGGAGAAGGCGAAGGCCGCTCTCTTCGACCCGGGAGCGCAGCTACCAGCGTCGAGCCAGTTCACCCTCTCGGACAGCTCGCTGTGGAACCTGATGGATACGTTCAGCGACCCGGCGTACCAGGAGTTGTTCTCGGAGACGGTCGATCCGTCGTTCGGAACCGGGAGTGTGGCGTCCTCGAGTGAGCAGGCGGCGACCGCCGGCTACGTCGAGATTATCTTCCGGAAAAAGCCTTTCGCGGGGCGAATCAACGCCCAGGGCGAGCTCGACATGACGAGGGAGCCCACGGAGTCGCAGTTTGCACGCGACTTCGAAGACGATCCTCTGAACACGTTTGAGATCACGGACGAGCACGTTGTCGGCTTGGAGTTGATGCAAAGCCCAGAGGGAATGGCGAACCTCTACTATGTGTTTCCCCAGGTGCCTGACATCAACGGACCTGACTACCGAGCCCTGTTCCCGCCGCTGGTCGACAACGCCGCCGGATCGCCCTCTAGCGTTACCCGCTATGGGCCGAGGCTGATTCAGCACGCAGACTACTACTTTCAGAACCTCGATCGAGACGCGGCGCGCGATCTTGATCGAGGGCGGACGCGCGCCAAGCTGCTGTGGTCGTGGTATCAGTTCAACCCGCTGTTCTTCCGCGGTCACTACACATTACGCGGGAATCCACTTGCGCGCGTCGGAAGGCGAATGGTGCACAAGGGGCGGGGGTTTGGCCCTCACGGCGCAGTGGGCAGTCGGGAATACTACGTGACGAACGTCGCTCACCAGATGAGCTTCAAAGACGAAGTTCGCTTCGTTACCCGAATCGGCGTTGATCGAGGGTGGCCCCTGCGTTAATTGCGGTTCCGCTCGAGCATCGCATCCCGATCGGCGCGGCCACGATCCTTCGCCTCTTGTCCGACGGTCCCCAGCATCAGCGGCGCCACGCCACAGCACCTCTGCGGCCAGTCTCCGTACCGTTCGAAGTACCGCTCACAAAGCTGTTGGAGTCGGTCGTACGGAGGCTGCCGGATGAACGCGAGCATGTACTTCGTGTAACCGCCGGCGATCTGCGTGCGGGTTCGTTCGGCGTCTAAGTCGTCGCGCCTTTGCGAGTACTCTTCGGCGTGGGCCTTCTCCCACTGCCAGCAGATGTCCTCCTGGAGCTCCTTCTTCGCCTGCTCGTCGCCGGCGGCGAGCGCCGGGAGGAGCGCCACCGCCAGGACAAGGAGTGCCCGTTTCATGGCTGGATGGTAGGGCCTGCCGGCCGCCGGGTTCAAGGGCGATTCGCGCCCGGTCAGGTGCGGTGCGGGTTGACCGCTTGAC
>CADEER010000396.1 GCA_902826395.1 uncultured bacterium | reverse complement strand
CGTCGATCGTGCCCGACCACCGCTCGACCGACACGGCGGCGATCTCGCCGTCGGGGAACTCGATCTCGGGGCCAGCGTTGCCCAAGTACTCGGTGCTCTCGCCGTGCGCGATGACGATCGCGTGGCAGGGGAATGCCTGCTGCTCCCGCGGGAAGTTCTCGACGATGTGGATCCTCCGATCGTCGCGAAGACGCGTGCGGTACGCGGCTCGCCGCTGTGGCGTCGCGTTCCAGAAGACGCGCTTCAGATGCGCGTCGATCGCCGTGTTGTCGCCGAGAATCGCGTACAGGGCGGCGTAGCCCGCCTGCAGCGTGTCCTCGATCGCGATCTCGGGCGAGATCCAGCCAAGCCGCTCCATGGGTTACTTTGTCTCTGCGTCTTTCGTCGGCTCGGCTTCCGAGCTCGTGGATTCCCCGGCGAGCGGGGCAGGAGGTATGGCCGCAACCCCGCTCGCCGGCTTCTCGACAGCCTTGATCTGCTTCGGGGTGGAGCGAGGTAGCTGCCCCTCGACAAACCGCTGCCGCCGATACGGATCCGCCTCCATCACCGCCACCTGCTCCTCCGTCGGATCCGAGAGCAGACCGTCGCGGCCGAACTGCAGTACGACGCCGTCCATGCGGAGCTTGTGCTCCTGCTCGGGACAGGCGGTGTCGTAGAAGGTTCTGCGTGGCATCTCAGTCTCCCTTCACATCTCGAAGAGCGGCGACGCGGCCTCGGCGACAGCGAGCGCCATGTCCATCGCCGCGGCCGCTTTCAGGCGCACCTCGATCATCGGTGCTGCCTGGTCGAGTGCGCGGCGTGCGTAGTGGTGCGCCGGGGTCGGCGGGATGTACCAACCGGGGCTGTCTTGGGTGATCGTGCGATACGTGAAGTAGCCGCCGTGCTTCCCCTCGGCGTCTTTCTGGTGGACCATCCCGACGTACGAGGGAGTCTTCCAGGTGTAGCCTTGCCCCAAACCTTCGAGGCCTTGCCCCTCGCCGAAGATTTGGCGGTAGTGATCGTACGGCTTGCTCCGCTGTCCGACGTCGCCGACTTGGCCCGTCCCGAGGAGCTTCCGCCCTTCGAAGAAGCGGATCGTGTCGGAGGCCTTCAGCCGCTGTCTGTGGTCGAGCTTACGCGCCGCGTTGTAGATCGGCAGCGGCATCTCCATGCGCCGACGTTCGGGAGTGCTGCCGCCGCCGTCCTTGCTCGGTGTGCGGTGACGGAATGGAACGGTCGCGTACTTCGTACCGTCCTTCGAAGTCTTCCAGCGGCCTTTGCGAGTGCCCCAGCGCTGCGGCAGGTGGAATCCCGAGCGCCCCTCCTCGAGCCAGTCGGCTTGCGGGAGCTCGTTGATCACGCCGACGCGATCGCGATCGTCGTCGTACGGGTAGCGGATCGCACCCGGCGCCTGCAGGTGGCGGAGATATTCGCCGCTGACCGAATGATCGCCGGCCAGATTGATCCAGGTCTCGCGGATCAGCTCGCCGCACTCTCCGATCGCCCGATCCGTCGCCGGCGAGTACACATCGTCGGGAAGCTCGACGGGGAATTCCCTCATTGCGGGTGCGGCCGTCATCAGGACTCACCCACCGCTTTCGGGTCGAAGAAGTCGTAGCGGAGCGCGAGCGTGCGATACGGCATCGCCTGTCCGCCTTCGTCGCGGCTGTATGGCGACCAGGCGACATACGTCGGGCGCGCGCGGTAGCGCATCGTGTACGTCGCTCCCGCAGGCGGCCCCTCGTTGGTGACCCATTCGATGTCGCCGGCGTCGTTGATGTTCAGATGAACGCCGAGCTGGTACTGCAACAAGCCGCCAACGATGATCGCTTCGACGAACTCGACGGCGAAGGCCGGTC
>CADEER010000395.1 GCA_902826395.1 uncultured bacterium | reverse complement strand
CGCTTTGGACTCCAATCGCTCCCCCGTGGTAGGCGATCGAGATGAACAAGCGATCGATCGGCTGGGCACTGGGTTGTCTTCTCCTCATCAATAGCGCTTGCGGCAGCGACGACGATGTCGCCATCACGCCGCAGCAATGCGAAAGCGAGTCCGCGGCGGCGCTGCTCACCTGCATCGACGAGGCGAGCTCCGCGGCTGCCGCCTGCTATGCGAGCACCGGCCGTATCTGCGCCGACGACGAAGCGGCGACGCAGGCCGCGGTCGACGCCGCCACCGAGGCGGTGCGGGCGAGTTGCTCGGACGATGCCGTTCAGCAGGCCGGCTTCGGCCCGCTGCTGACCGTCGCCGCGCTCGAGCAGCGCATCGCCACCTCCTGCCGCAGCGAGACCGCATCGCTGGCGGTGCGGGCGTTCGGCGGACCGCAGGGCGCCGCGTGGGCGGCAGCCGCCGCCGAGGATCGCACCTGTCTGACGACGGCGCACTCGGTCGGCTCCGAGCTGCTCGGCGCGGTGGCGCAACTGCACGACGACTGCCTCACCACTGGATGTGATCCGGCGGCCGACAGCGCCTCTCTGGTCGCCGCCGCGGCGGTCGACATCGACGGCGCCTGCACCGATCTGCCGGGGCTGATCGCCGTCGATGCCGATGAGTTCGCGCAGCGCGCCGCCACCCAGGCCGAATGCGTCACCGCCACCGCCCATCCCGACGCCGAATCTCTCGGCCTGGCGTGCGGACCGCGCGACGAGCTCGTGCGGCCGCCACGCGGCGAGTACATCGAGATCGTCCTCGACAGCGAGGAATGGGGCACGCTGTGCGGCGACGGCAGCCCGTTTGCGTTCCAACTGCGCCTCGCCCCCGAAGGTGAGCCGCTCGAAAATGTCCTCATCGCCATGGAAGGCGGCGGCGTCTGCATCTTCGAGGATTGCGCCGACCGGCCGGCCGAGCTCTTCGAGGCGATGAACGACCTGCCGCCGCCGACCGGCATCATGTCCGACGATCCGGAAGAGAACCCGTTCGCCAACTGGACCAAGGCGTATCTCCCCTATTGCAATCAGGACGTCTTCATCGGCGGCGGCGCCAGCAACACGTTCGAGAACGGCTTCACCGTGCAACGCTACGGCGCCATCAACGTGCGCGCCGCGCTGCGCTACATCCGCGACGTCCTCTGGCGCGAGCTCGACGAGAGCACCGCCGAGGGATACCGGCCGGATCGGATGCGCGTCTTCTTCGGCGGCTTCTCGGCTGGCGGCTTCGGGACGCTCTACAATTACCACTACGTCCTCGACGATCTGCAGTGGACGCACACGACCGCGTTCCCCGACGCCGCGCTCGCCCTCGACAGCGGCGCCGCGATCAGCGTTCGCGCGCTGGGCGCGATCCTCATCCCCGAGAGCGATCTCGGATGGTCGTCGCTGCCCTACCTGCCGCCGTACTGTATCTCGACCGATTGCGGTGTCGGCCCGGTCGCCATGGAGGCGACATTGCCGCGCCTCAAGGCGGTGCCGGAGCAGCAGATCCTGGTGCTGACCAACCAGGTCGACGCCGTGCAGGTGGCGACGACGTTCTTCGAAAGCACCGCCGACTGGATCAACGAGCTGCGCTTCCAGTACTGCCAGTTCGACGACGCCGACGGCGTCAAACACTTCATGCCCGCCGTCCCGCAGAGCCGGCACGTCATCTCGCCGTTCCCTGACCTGTACGCCGACTACCCGATCGGCGGCGAGCTGCTGGTCGACTGGATGTGGGGCGCCGTCGCCGATCCCGACGGCGTGGTGAATCGCGTCGAAGAAGGCACGCTGGTCGAAGCCTATCCCGGCGTCTTACCGTTCGACTGCGAGGTCGAACCGTA
>CADEER010000394.1 GCA_902826395.1 uncultured bacterium | reverse complement strand
AGTCTCGGTCCACTGCCGCACCCGGGTCTCAGCAGCCGTCGAGGCTGCTGCGGACGGCTCGAATCAACTCGTCGACTCGGACCAGGCCATTCTGATCGGCATCGACGACCGAACAGGTATCCGCGGCGCTCAGTTCAAGGGCGATACGAACGGCTTGAATGAGCTCGTTGACGCGGACCGCTCCGTCGCCGTCGCAGTCGCCGACACACACTGCCGAAATCGTCGCGGTAGGCGTGGGATCGGGTTGCGTAGGCGTAGGGTCGGGTCGGGTAAGGGTAGGCGTCGGCGTTGGTGTCGGAGCGCAGAAGGTTGCCTCCGTGCGCAGGCTCTGCTCGATGGAGAACACGCCGCCGCCGAACGTGGCGGCGTGGAGAATGGCGGGGTTCGCCGGATCGATGACGAGTGCGCGGACGTCGCGGCAGAACAGTCCTTCGTCGACGGCAGTCCAACTCGCCGCGTGATCCACCGAGCGAAATACACCGATGTCGGTCGCGGCGTAGACGATCTGCGGGCACGAGGAGTCGACGGCGAGAACGCGAATGTCGGCGTCACCGAGCGGCTGTCCTTCGCCGCCGCTCGCCGGCGTCCACGACGATCCCCCATCGACGCTTTTATAGATGCCGCCGGGCTCGTCGGAACCGATGGTGCTGCGCGCCCCCGCGTAGAGGATCTGCGAATCGCGCGGGTCGACAGCCAGCGCCGGCACGCCCGCGGATGCGATTCCGTCGTCGGCGCCGTGCCAGCTCCCGCCACCATCCGTGCTCTTGAAGACGCCCTGGTCGAGCGTGCCGGCATACACCGTGGCCGGCGATGACGGATCGATGGCGACCGCGTGCACAATCGCTTCGCGCGAAGCACCCTCGTCCTGCATGCCGGCATCGATGGCGCTCCAGAGCATGCCGTCGTCAGTGCTTTTGAACAACGTCGTCTCGCCGCACGTGTAGACGACGCGAGGATCGGTGGGATCGATGCTCAAGGAGCGAATGATCTCGTCGGTGATACCAGTGCGCGAGAGTTGCCACGTTGCGCCCGTGTCGCTGCTCTTGAGCACGCTCTGCAGTCTGGTGCCGGCATACAGGATGCGGCTCTCCACCGGGTGGACGGCGATGAGCGTCGCGCTGCCGATTCCGTTCAGCTTTACCCACTCGGTGGAAGCGGGACCGCTCTTCCACGTAGGTCGAGCTTCGTCGGTCGAGTTGAGTTCGGCGGTCGCGTAGCGCACCTGCGAGTTGGCCGGGTCGACGGCGAGGGACTGCGTGAACGTGTTGGTGAGACCGGTTGCGGCGAGAGGCTCCCACGTCGCCGCTCCGTCGAGGCTGCGATGGATCGGTGACGGGGCGGCGGCGCCCATGCCGACTTGAAGATGCTCGCCATCGCCGGGTGCGAGCGCCAGCGCGTTGTAGCGGAATCTGCGCGGCGGCAGCCCCGAGTTCATCAACTCCCAGCGCGTTCCTCCGTCTGTGGTCTTGAAGACCCCCTCGCCGTGGAGCGCGAAAATTGTTCCGGCCGCCGTCGGATGTGCGATCAGCGCTTTGACGTTCGCACCGATCTCACCCCCCCCGGTTGGTTCCCAGTTGCTGCCTCCATTCGTGCTCTTGTAGACGCCGCTCGCCAGAAATCCGCCCTGTATGCCGGCGTAGACCGTACTCGAGTCGAACGGATCGAAGGCAAAGGCCGCGACACGGTCGTTGTTGTCGCCGGTGATGGGCCCGCTGGTGGCGGGATTCCAGCTCTCGCCGCCGTTCGTACTCTTCAGCACCTGTGCGCGTGTCGCTGCGAGTAGGGTAAGAGCGTCGGACGGATCGATCGCGATTTCGGTGACGGACCCCCCTGTGCCCGGTGCGGCGAGAACTCGATTCCAAGTGGCCGC
>CADEER010000393.1 GCA_902826395.1 uncultured bacterium | reverse complement strand
CGTACGAGCTCGCGGCGCCGGCGATCGTTCACCGCCCCTATCCGCGGATCAACGCGAGAATGGTCGCGCCGTGAGCACCCGCAGCGAACGGTACAGGGAACAGCTCGAGCAGCTCCGCGCCATGGAGCCCGTGGAGCTGTTGGCGTGCTGCATCCGCGGCGAGGCCGAGAAGCAGACGTACACCGGCAAGTTCCCGAGCGGCTGCGCGGTTCGCAACCGTGTCCTGATCCCGCGCTGGTGGGGCAGCATCTACCACGGGGTGGTTCTCCACCCGCTGCAGTTCTCGTGCTTCAACGAAAACGAGACCGACAGGCTGATCCCGCGCATGCTCAACCCGCCGGACACCGCGGCCTGGCGCGACTGCCAGAGAGCCGCCGCCGCGGTCGTCGCCGGCGAACTCGACATCACGGGCGGCGCGAACCACTACCACACCGTAGACAAGCCGTCCTGGGCGGACGTCTGGCCGCCAGTGTGGACCCGCACGATGGTCAAGACGTGCGTGATCGGAGACCACGTCTTCTACGACGATCTCGGCACTGCATGAACAACCGGCCGGGATGGGCCCGGCTGGATATCGCAAGAGAGCGAGGAGGTTTGAATGAAACGGAAGTTGCTACACCAACCGATGGCGATGGCGGTGGCCGTCGTCATGCTGCTGGCGATCGGACCCGCGTGGGCCGAAGCCCTGCAGATCAACTGCACCATGGTCGGCTCGACGATGCGTCTGATGCCACTCCAAGGCAGCGCCACCATCCGCGAGATTCCGGTCAATCGCGCCGAGCTGTTCTATCGCAGCGACTCTGGAGGGGTCGGCTTCAGTGGCGACACGCATTACGAGTGCGCTGCGCCGGCAGGCCAGGCGCTCGCCGCCGGATCGTTGAGCTTCACTTCTCTCGGGCAGAACGCGACGCAGAAATCAGGGCCACCGGCCGCGAACTCCATTACTGTCCGACTCGGCGACGCTACGTTGATCGGTGCATCCAACGGCTGGCCGTATCCACCGCGAGGCGGCACGGTCACGATACCTGTCGACTTCATGGGCGCGGCGCCGGGGCCTTCGTTTCGCGTGACCCTTGGCTCCAACCTGCAGAAGCAGACCCCGCCTGGCATCATGTGGGACCTCAAGCCTTCGTCGTCACTCACGATCGCCGTCGAGTCGGCGGTACAGGTGGATCCGCTCACACAGTTGATTGAGTTGTTGCGCAGCGATCCTCAGCTTCTTGCACTCTTCCTCGAGATCGCCGGCATCCGGTAGGCTCTAGAAGCATCTGTCGTTTCGCTCGACTCCCCTCGACCCGGCGAGCGTCTCCCCACTCAAAAAAGGAGACTCGCCAATGAAACGAATCAGCAAGCTCGGCCTGGCGCTACTGATCGCGCTCTTCGCGATCACCGCGGCACCGGGATGCAAGGGATTCATGGAGCTCATCGAATCCCCCACCACGGCCTTCAAGGCCGAATCGGCGTCCAACGTCGCTGGCGCGATCGCTCACGATGCCGCCGGCATGGCGCACGAGGCTGGTGCGATCAGCGACCAGCAGTTCAAGGACGCCTACGACGCGGTGAACCGCTTCGAGCGGCTCGCCAGCGAAGGCAACTGGTCCCTCGCACTCACGGCGCTGCAGCAGGTGACGGCCATCGTGCCGGCCTGGGCGATCGCCAGCGCTGAGATGAAGGAGGGGACGACCATCGACGAAGAGTTGAGGAAGGAGGGAGTGCAGCGATGAAGACGGAAAAGATCCTGGACAAGATCGACGACGTCGCCGACGACATCCTCGCAGTCGGCAACACACTCAAGGAGAAGGGCGCGCTGACCGGCAAGGCCGGAACCATGCTCAGCCTGGCGCTGAGTAGCGTCGGGGTCGTGCAGCGCGTCGTTGCGGCG
>CADEER010000392.1 GCA_902826395.1 uncultured bacterium | reverse complement strand
CCGGCGTAATCAGATCGGCGAAGTAGGCGCGCAGCTCATCGCGCAGGGCTTTCTGCGCATTCGTATAGTCGACGTACACGGGATCGCCTCGGCACCGGCCGCCATCCATAGCCAGATTGCCCCGGTGCGGCTACCCGGACCCATTCGTCCAGCCCCTTCTAGGGAGAACACTCCTTGCCTTAACTCGAGCAGCGGCAGTACGCTTCGGTCATCCAAAGGGGGAACGATCGATGACGCGTACGCTGTCTTCGATGATGGCAATCCTGCTCGTCGCGAGCTCGGCGGCGGCCGGTCCGATCGACGCCAAGAAGCTGACCATTCGCGAGCGCGCGAGTGTCGGGGCGCCGGCGGTCCTGACCTTCGTCACCAACGACGCGTCGATCTCGGCAGCCGGCGGCGCCGGCGATCCGACTCAGGGGACCCGTCTCTGGATTCGGCTGTTCACTCCTACCGGCGACATTGCGATCGAGATCCCGACGGCCGATATCGAGGTTCGCGACGGCCGCCGCGATACTTTCATCTACCAGGGGCCCGGCCTCGGCGGCGCTGAGTCGATCAAGCTCGTCATGCGCGAAGGCGGCCGCATCAAGTTGCGCATCCGCGGGTTGCAGCTCGAACACCTACCGCCGTTCGAGGGCGACGGAGTCGCGATCTTTTTCGACGCGGACAGCTTCACCGCCGACTCATGCGCCGCTTTCGTCGGGGCGGCTGTCGTGCGCGACGAGGATGGCGTCTTCATCGGCGCCAACGCCAGCGCGTTGGCCGTCGCCAACTGCTCGCAACAAGTTCTAACCGACGTGCTGACGGGATGCGGCCAGTCGGCGCCGCAATGCGGCGGCGAGTGCCCGACCGGCGGCGTATGCGGTCTCGATGTCATCAGTGGAACCTGCTCCTGCTCCTTTCCGTATCAGCCGTGTGGCGACACGGACCCGGTCTGCAACGGCGAGTGCCCGGTCGGCGAAGAGTGCTCGCTCGTGAATCCGGGACACCCGTTCGACAGCTGCGTTTGTGCGCCGACCGGCGAGAACCCCTGCGGTGGCGGAGGTGATTATTGCCCTGAGGGGATGTCCTGCGAGCTGCTTCCGGGGACCGAGTTGATCCCCAACTATATGCAGTGCATCGACGAAGACGCCGTCTGCGGTGAGCCGGGATTTGGTTCGTGCCCATTTCCCCTGCAGTGCGCTCGCAATTTCAACGGCTGGGATTGCTCCTTCATCCAGTGCAACTTCAACTACCCGACGTGCGGCGGCTCCGGTTGTCCGGCCGGCTCACAGTGCCTGCCTGCTTCCATCCCTGGTTCCTTCGAGTTGTGTCTGTGCGGCGTACCGTGATGCGGTGCGCGCACACGAGGATGTTGGTATCGACCGCGATCACTGCGATTCGTCGAGCAAGTCGTGAACTGCGTTGCGATCGGCGATATCCGCCGCCGGCGCCGCGGTTCCGCGGACGGTCGGCGGCGAAAAGGTGTACGGCTGGCGGGTCTTGGATCGAGGCATCAGCCGGGCGCGCAACGCTTCCTCGACCACCGCACGAAGCGTCGTACCCTCCGCGGCCGCCAAACGCTTCACGCGGGCGAGGAGCGCGTCGTCCAAGTCGATCGTCGTCTTCATACGGGTCGCCCATACGGTAGAGCCATATTTACGGCAACTAAGCTCCGCGCGCAGGTCGCGTCCTGCCACTCACGCCGGTGAGTCGGACGACGGCTTGGTCGTGATCAGGTTGCCGACCAGCTTCTCGGTCAGGGGCCGACGGCCGACGAGGGACCATGCGAGTTGCGCGAACTCGTGCCGGCGGCCCCAAGCCACCCCGAGCGTCCGCGGGCGCATCACGTTGCCGAGCGGCAAGTAGCCGAGCTCGTAGAGGAGGACCAGCGCCCAGAACGGGAAGTCGG
>CADEER010000391.1 GCA_902826395.1 uncultured bacterium | reverse complement strand
GATCCCACTCGCGACGTGCTGTTGCTGCCGGACGTGCGGGACCAATTGGACCTCATCCGCCGGCCCGACTCGGTACTGTACGATCGCGGGTCGCGTCTCGAGTTCGGTCCGATCGCCGCGATGTTCGACTCCGGGCAAGCGGTCGCGACCGAGGTGGCGAACCGCCGGATCGACGTGGTCGGGCTCTTCGCCATGGGTACGTCGTTCGGTATCGACGGCACCGTCGTCACCAGTGACCTCAACTTCCTGCGCATCTTCCCTGAACGTCGCGACGGCTTGATCAACATCGGCGCGATCAAGCTTGCCCCGGGGGCCGACGTGACGAATGTCCAGGCGGCGATCGTGCGAGCCTTCCCCAAGGACACGGTGGTTCTGACCAAACAGGAGTTCATCGAACGCGAACGACTTTACTGGGAGACCAGCACGCCGATCGGCTTCGTCTTCCGCTTCGGCGTTGCCATGGGCCTCGTGGTCGGCGCCATCATCGTCTATCAGATCCTGTTCGCCGACGTCTCCGACCACCTGGCCGAGTACGCGACGCTCAAGGCGATGGGCTATACCAACGCCTATCTGATCCGCGTCGTGCTCAGCGAAGCGCTCGTGCTGGCGGCGCTCGGTTTCATCCCCGGCGCGCTGATCAGTCACGGCCTGTACAATCTCGCCGAAGGCGCCACCCATCTGCCGCTGCGCATGACGCCGCAGCTCGCCGGCGTCGTGTTCGCGCTCGCCGCGGTGATGTGCGGCGCGTCGGCGGTGTTCGCGGTGCGCAAAGCCCGCTCCGCCGACCCGGCGGAGGTGTTCTGATGACGGCGGCACTGCAGGTCGCCGCCAGCGGCGATCCGATCGTCGTCCAGGGCGTCGATCACTTCTACGGGGCGGGTGCGCTGCGCAAGCAGATCCTGTTCGACGTGTCGGTGCGCATCGCCGCGGGCGAGATCGTCATCCTCACGGGGCCATCGGGGTCGGGCAAGACGACACTGCTGACCTTGATGGGGGCGTTGCGCAGCGTCCAGAGCGGCAGTGTCGAGATCCTCGGGCAGGAGCTGAACGGCGCGTCGGCGTCGCGCGCCGCCAAGGTTCGCCAGGACATCGGCTACATCTTCCAGTCGCACAATCTGCTGAGCGCGCTCAATGCGACGCAGAACGTGCAGATGGCCTTGCGCCTGCACCGAGAATGGTCGCGCGGCGAGATCAGGAAGCGAGCGCGCGACATGCTCGAGTCGGTCGGGCTTGCCGATCGACTCGGCAACTATCCGCGACAACTCTCCGGCGGCCAGCGCCAGCGCGTCGCGATTGCGCGCGCTCTGGCTGCCCGGCCGCGCATCATTCTCGCCGACGAGCCGACGGCGTCGCTCGACAAGCAGTCCGGTCGCGAGGTGGTGACGCTGATGCAGAATCTCGCCAAGCGCGACGGCGTCACGGTGCTGCTCGTCACGCACGACAACCGCATCCTCGACATCGCGGACCGCATCATCCACCTCGAGGATGGGCGGGTGCACTCGCTGACCTCGGCGGTGACGGCGAACACGCAGCGCATGATGGAGCTGCTCGCCGAGCAGACGCGTCGCGGCGATCTGGGCCGCCACGTCGCCGGCCTTCCGGAAGACGAATTCCGCGACGTTCTCGAGAAGGCGACGGCCGAGTGCCAGCAATTCCTCGAAGTCGTCGAGATGAGCCAGAACGAGGCGTTCGAGGGAATGCTGAGCCAGATGCTCGACATCTTCACCCAGAAGATCGTCGACATCATGGGCGCCGAGCGGGCGGCGCTCTTCCTCGTCGACGCCGGGCGGGAGCAGTTCTACGCCAAGGTGGCGACCGCCGGCTCGAGCGAGCACGCGCCAGAGATCCGAGTACCCCTCACCTCGGGCATCGTCGGGCGGGTGTACCAAACCGGTC
>CADEER010000390.1 GCA_902826395.1 uncultured bacterium | reverse complement strand
CTACGATTCCAGCCTCGGCGACATCCTCGCCGAACAGGAATTTCGCTGCCAGTGAACTGACCAAAAGAGACAGGGGAGCCTGTTTCCAGGCTCCCCTGTTCCCCTGTTTGCCACGGCTGCCGGGGTGAGTCGGCGCGTCGCGGCGGCAGAGCCCCCCGCTCTCAGTGCAGAATCTCGCTCACGGGGTGCTGCGGTTCGCGACTGTGTGGAATGCTGAGGCGGAAGACCGCCCCGCCGTCGGTACCGCGGTCGATCGAAAGAGAGCCCCCCAAGAGGTCGGTAAGGCGTCGCGCGATAGCTAGTCCGAGTCCGTCATCGGGAAGGGGAATGTCGAGAGCTTCTTCGCCAACTGACGCAATCGTCGGTCGAGGAGTCGGTTCGCCGACCTCGCAGTTCGGGTTCCGGAGGATGAATTCGGCGGTGTGGGGGCCTTCGTGGACGTCCAGTGCGACCTGCCCGGAGGAGCTCGACTGGACGAAGTTCTCGAGCAGCTGCGCCAACGCCGCGCCCAGCTTCTCGCCATCGGTGTAGAGAGACCGACTGCTCAGATTGACGTTGGTCGCCAGATTCACGGGCCGGCGCTGGTCGCGCCTTTCGCCCTCGCGCAGATCGTCGATGAGCTGGTCGATCGAGACGGGCTCGCAGCGCACGACCAATCCGGGTGCGTCGAGGCGTGCCAGGTCGAGGTACTTCTGCACCAGCTTCAGCGCGGCCCCGGCGGCATCGCTCAAGCCGTCGACGGCGCGTTTCACCTGTGGCTGCGAGTCGTCGCGCAGGATCTCCGCGTAGCCCTGGATGGCGACGATTGCGTTGCGGACATCGTCGGAGAATTTCGCCAGCAGTAGGCCGCGCAGATCTTGATCGGCGCGCAGACGATCCATACGCCACGACGTGTTCAGAGCCGATTCGACGGCTTCGCAAACGCGCTCGAAGTCGTTGCCGTCGCAGATCGCGTGCGGCTGCATCGAATCGGCAATGATCCGGCGGGTATCGAGGTCATCCTCGCAGAGCGCGATCACCGGGATCGACGGATCGAGGACGCGGACGCGGCGCACCAGGTCGACGGTCTGCTGGTCGGTCAGGTGCTGCGGCAGGATCAAGACCTGGGCGCGCTCTCGGATGTAGTGATCCAACGCGTCGTTGGGATTCGGTACGACGAACAGGCGGCAGCCGGCCGAATCGAGCCAGGAGGCCAGCCATGGAAAGGTATCGCGCTCGCCGACGTAGAGGATCGTCACCGTGTCGCTGCTCGATTCGGCCTGCTGCGAAGATTGCGCCGCAGCGTTGCGGCGGTAGGTAGCCAACCCGACCTCGATCCATTGGAACAAGCTGTCGGGTCCTTCTGCGATGCGGGGATGTCCGGCCGCCGCCGCGTCGCCGTAACCGCCGTGCAGGATCACCTGCGTGAGCGGATTGGCCGCCTTCAGCCAACGGACCGCCTCTTCGCCGCCCTCCGGACAGAGACGGTAATCGAGAAGAACGACGTGGACGTCGTCCTCGTCGCAGATGGCGATTGCCGCCTCGAGCGAGCTGGCCGTGAGCACCCCCATGCCCCGTGCTTCGAGCGTCGCGCTGGCGAAATCGAGAATCGAGCTTCGGTCGTCGACGATCAGCACTACCGGTGTTCTGAAGTCTGTGTCTCTCATCTCTGGTTCTCTCCCCCTGAGTGCCCTCTTGTTGGCGGGGATCATGCCCCAGCCGAGAATCGCGGCGAATCCGGGAAAAGTATGACTTTTGTAACCAGAGCCGTGGCGGCGTACGACTTTTCGGCAGCGCGCGCCGAGCTTGCACGTCACCTGCAATGGATCTTGCGACGTCTCGCGGTGGCAGGCGCGGCGGTTGCGCTGGTCGCGGCTTTCCAGCAGTTGGTTGCTCTGCGGCGAGGGGCGGCTTGACCCCCCGCGCAGGAGACTGTCGTAAAATGAAGATTCGTGACCGTAC
>CADEER010000389.1 GCA_902826395.1 uncultured bacterium | reverse complement strand
CCCATCTGGTCGGCGGGCGGGGCACCGGTGTTCGGCAAGCCGACGCGATGTTCCGACAGGCCGCCCAGGCGCTAAACGAATACGGCCACAGCTATCGAAACGTCGTCCGCACGTGGATCTACCTCGACCAGATCCTCACCTGGTACGACGACTTCAACCGCGTGCGCTCCGAGTTTCACGCCGACCAGGGCCTCGACGGCCGCATCGATGGCAGGGCCTTTCCCGCCAGCACGGCGATCCAGGGCCGCTGCGGCGAGGAAGCGTGCCGGATGGATCTGCTCGCGGTTCGTGCGGGAGATGGTTCGAGCGTCGACATCCGCCCAGTGCTCGGCAGTCGGCGGCAGGCGGACGCCTTTCTCTACGGCTCCGCCTTTGCGCGCGCGGTGTCGCTCGGTATCGAGGGACGCCGCACCCTGTTCGTCTCCGGCACAGCCAGCATCGACCGGGAGGGACGCACCGCTCACGTCGGCGACAGAGAGGGCCAGGCAATCCAAACCCTGCGCAGCATCGAGGCGCTGCTCGACGAACAGGGAGGGACCCTGCGCGACATCGCCGCTGGTACGCTCTTTCACAAGGACGATGAGACGCTGGTCACCTACCGCGCCGTCGCACAGCGGCTGGGATTGGCCGATCTGCCGCTCATACCCGTGCGATCCGATATCTGCCGGCCGGATCTATTGATCGAGATCGAAGCGGTCGCGCTGCTCCGGTCGGAGGCTCAACAGCGGCGCTGAACGCGAGCTTCTTGTGCGGACATTTTACTGTTCGTAGAACCGCTCGGTTCCGCCGGGAACGTTGGTGAGATCGAGCTCCAGTCGGGTCTTGCCTTCGTCGGCTTCTGCCCCGATCGTGAACGCCCCGTAGGATACGATAGTGTCGGTGGCGATGCTGCCCCTCGCATCTATGTCGTAGGACTTCCACCTTCCAAAGGTCGGGTGCAGGAAGAGTTTGACCTTGCCTTGCAGCGGCTTATCCGGATCGGTCGAAGTGATCTTGATGGTGACCCGACAGCGCGGGCTGCTTGGTCCCCCTTGGGGATCGATCGTCGCTGCGAGTCGTCGGCCGTTCGCTTCGGGATTGCCGCCGAACTGGCCTTTGTTCGGATCGTCCGGGTCAATGAGGCGACCGTCGATGGCGGCTGCGTCGGATAACGGCCGGGGCGATGACGTGATCGGTGCCGTCTTGCTGCCGGGGCCGACGGACTTTTCCAGATCGCCCATCGCGTTCTCGACCGACTTCACCTCGGCTTTGAGCTGTTGGACCTCTTTTTCAAACTCGATCCCGAAGCCCTTGAACTTGGTGATCTGTTGAATCACCAGCGCAATGACGGCTACGCCGAGGAACATCGCCGTCTGTTCGTCGAAACGGGTCGGCAGGATCGACCGCAGTATCGCGAAGATGACGCTGATGCCGGCAACCCAGACTAGCGCAAGCGAGATGCGGTCCTGCTTTTCCATCAACAGACCTCGAGTGGTTGTGTCGCGCGGTGCGACATGGCGTCGTCGCAACCCGTATGGGCCGACGCGCGAATGGTGTCCGCGGTGGCGTAACGGCGCACGAGACCTTGCCAGTCGACGACCTCACCATGGTCGCCGTGAGCAGCGGCTTGCGCGGCCATGCGCAGCAGCCACTGTAAACGTGGCCAGCGGTCAGCGACGAAAGAGGGCCATGCCTCCGCCAGGCGACCGCGATGCAGATCGACCACCGCCCAAGTACGGTCGATTCCATACGTCAGTGGAACGATGCAGCCGTCGTCCTCCAGGACCAAGATGCCCGGGGGCTTCGACGCCTGTTCTGCAGCCGCGCCGAGCGCCTCCGGGAAGCGGCGCGCCACTTCCCGGTGAACCAGGTCGAGTTGGATATTCAGTTGCGGATAGTCCTCGGCAAGCATTGCAGCGAGGAGGAACGCATCGAGCCGCTCTTCGCGTTTCAACTGTTGCAAGCCC
>CADEER010000388.1 GCA_902826395.1 uncultured bacterium | reverse complement strand
CCGCGACATCAAAGTGCTGGCACTGAGCGACGGCTCCGTCACGCCGTTTCCGTGATTTGAAACGCCGAGCTCCGAGCGCGGCCCTCCGCAGAGCGGCCCGCGTCCTGCTTTTCAACGGTTGCTAAGGGAAATCCCCAATAGACTCTCGTCTTCGTGCTGTGTTTTGAGGCGCCGAAAGGGGCAGGTCACTGGGCACCGCAGGGTTCGAAATGGCCGGCGCTTCGCAGCGGGTAACAGGCTTCTAGCATGAAGTGGCGGACTACTCTCCTGCCGTTGTCGGTACTCGCTGGTTGTTTCACCTACTCAACCCAGCTGACGCTGGAGCCGCTGCCGGGCTCTCACGCGAGGCTGGACCACGACGACGTCATGCGAGCAAACGAGATCGTCGCGAGTATCGCTTCCAAATGGGGACTCGTTCCGGATCCAAGGTTGCCTGAGGTTGAACGGAGCTCTCGAGAGGACGCCGAATGGAAGGAGCACGTCCTTGCTCTCTACGCGGCTGGTTCTGAGGCAGCGACCGACAACAGGGTTTTGCTTTGGGAGTTGATACACAAAGAAACGGGGAGCTACAGCGTGCTAGTTCGAGACCTCGATTCCCTTGGCAGTACCAAGTTCACCGCTGGCCTTGAGTCATGCCTAGCGAAGGCACTATCGGATGCGTTTCCAGCAGCCAGATTTCACGTCGAACGAGGAACTGTAGGTCCCACGCTAGGGCCGTGAATCGTTGGTCAAAGGGGCAGTTCGGGTCGTTTCGCTCCCTGCGCCGCGTGGGTGGCTTCGCTCCACCCGCCGGTCGGACCCGCGCAACTGGCGGAGGGACTTATTCCCGCATTGACCACCCGGGCTCGATCCAGCGCGTGGCCGACGGGACTCTGCGGAGCGTCCCACCGCACTCGGGATGGTCCCCCGGCGCTTTGGGCCGGCGAATCGCCATCGTGTTTGTCCCTCGTCCTTCAACGTCATACATTGCACGACATCGAAGAGGAGCGGAGCATGGCCACAGTGCAGAAGAGCCTCAGGATCGGCGAGGTGACCGCCCGCGAGATCGAAGAGCTGGGCGTTCAGTTGGGGCTCGATTTTTCCGGGACTGCGAATCAGCTCTTGAATGAAGCCATCAGAATGCGCCGATGTCCCGGTATCGTTTTCACGAGCGGCCCCTCGGGCCGACGTGCGACGGTCGCAGGGACTGGTGTCGACGTCTGGGAGATCATCGCAACCCACAAGAGCGTCGAGAACAACGCGGTGCGGTTGCAACGCGCCTATAGTTGGCTGCAGGAATCGCAGTTGCGCGCGGCGCTCGCCTATTACGCAGTCTACCCCGACGAGGTCGAAGCGCGCTTGGCGCAGGAAGGGAGATGGACGGCGGACGCGATGGCCGAACGCTATCCCGCTCTAGCGGCGATGAGCGGGCCTCAGGGCCCACGTCGCCGTCGGTGAAACTCTATCTCGACGAAGACGTGAGCCCGCGCGTCGCCCAGATGCTGCGCAAGCGATCGGTCGATGCGGTGAGCGCCCATGAGTGCGGGGCGCTCGGCTTTAGCGACAGCGAACAGTTGAGACGCGCCAGCACAGACGGACGCTGCCTGGTCACACGCAATCGAGACGATTTCATTCGGGCAACGCTCGATGCCTTCGCACACCGGGAGACGCATTGCGGCGTGCTCATCCTGACGCGCAACCTTCCCGCAGACCGTTTTGACCTCGTGGCCACGAAGCTCGCACAGTACGTCCGCCGACACCCGGATGGACTGCCGGCCTATACCATCGACTTTCTCACTGCGTGAACACCCCGCACGCACGGGCCGCTCGAACTCTTCGGCGGCCCAATTCGGCAGCTCTACGCCGCTGATTGTATCAGGCGCCTTCGCGTTCGCGGCAGATGTTGTGCGCCGGCGACGGCGGCAGGTTGAGCACCTCGCGCGGGAACGAGTCGACCATGAAGTCGACGACCGCGCGCATC
>CADEER010000387.1 GCA_902826395.1 uncultured bacterium | reverse complement strand
CTTCAAGCGGCTGCCGTCGATGTCCAGGTCGTCCGAGGCGATCAGGTCGGTCAGGCCGAGCTGGCCGACAGCGAGGCGCAGCCACAGGTCGCGCGTCAGGCGCAGGCTGGCGTCGGCTTCGGCGAGCGGGGTGTCGACTTCGCGGTAGTTGAGGACACCGTTCTGGACGCTCAGCACGAAGGTCTGGCCGAGATCGGTGAACGTGAAATTGACCGTGAGATTCTCTTCGGCCGCTTTTTGGCCGTCGATGCGCGATGCCATCGCGTCGAAGAAGCGGTGGACCGGGACATAGCGCAGCAGGTCGACGGCGCCGGCGATGTCTACCGCGGGCGCCGACTTTCCGTGGCGCAGCTCGAGCGCTCCAGTGAGATACACGTCGCGCCACGGCGCCGATTCGGCCTGGTAGCCGAGCTGATCGTAAACGCGGGCGAGCAGCTCGCGAGCGGCGCGGTTTTCCGGCTCGGCGAACACGAGATGATTCAGCACCGTCGCCGCCCAGCGGTACTCGCCCCTGTCGAACGACGCGCGCGACTTCTCGAGCACCGCGTCCGCACCGCCCATGAACTCGACGTACTTCGCCGCTTCCGCCTCCGGCGGTAGCGGATCGAGATTGGCGGGATTGCCGTCGTACCAGCCGAAGTACCACTGATAGACGGCCTTGGCGTTGTGCTTCACCGTGCCGTAGTAGCCGCGGTTGGCGAAGCGGGCGGCGAGAGCCGGCGGCAGCTCGATCTCTTCGGCGATCTCGCGCGGCGTCAGCCCGGAGTTGGCGAGGCGCAGCGTCTGATCGTGGATGTACTTGTACGTGTCGCGCTGGCCGGCCAGGTACTCCATCACCCGTTCGTTGCCCCACACCGGCCAGTTGTGGCTGGCGAACACCACCTCGGCGTCGGCAAACAGCGACATCGCCTCGTGGATGTAGCCGCTCCAGCGCAATGAGTCGCGCACCTTGGCGCCGCGCAGCGTGTACAGGTTGTGCATCGTGTGCGAGACGATCTCGGCGCCGCAGAACGCTTTCTTGTCGGGCAGGTAGAAAGTCAGCTCGGCGGGCGCTTCGGACTCCGGGACGTGCTGGAAGACGAAGCGCACACCGTCGATCTCCATCGGCTGCGGAGTGCGGTCGACGATGTCGCTCGGCGGCAGGATGC
Organism: uncultured bacterium; assembly: GCA_902826395.1. Lineage (GTDB taxonomy): Bacteria > Desulfobacterota > Binatia > HRBIN30 > CADEER01 > CADEER01. The sequence goes on along the minus strand of CADEER010000387.1, from coordinate 824 downwards.
CGAAGCTGCCGCGCGCCGGCTGCTTGCCGAGGCCCGAATCGACGTGGCCGCGCGGGCTGCGCTCGAGGCCGAACCCGTACATGAAGACCGCGCGACGGCCCATGGCGATCCCCGCCAGGACATTCTCGCTGCTCGCCTCGGCGAGGAACTCGGCGGGCGCGATCAGGCGCACACGGCCGGCCTCGATGTCGGCGCTCGACGTCACCGCCTGGACGCCGCCGAAGTGGTCGATGTGACTGTGGGTGATGATCACCGCCACCACCGGAGCGTCGCCGAGATGCGAACGCGCCAGGGCGAGAGCGGCGCTCGCCGTCTCGTGCGACGTGAGTGGATCGACGATGATCCAGCCGGTCGCGCCGCGGATGATCGTCATGTTCGAGAGGTCGTAGCCGCGCACCTGGTACACGCCGTCGACCACCTCGTAGAGGCCGTGCCGATTGTTGAGCTGCGCCTGGCGCCACAGGCTCGGATTGACGCTCGGCGGTGCTTCGCCTTCTTCGAACCCGAACGCCTGCGTGTCCCACACGACGCCGCCGGCCGCATTACGGATGACGACTTCCGGTTCGCGCGCCAGCAGTCCGCGCTCGGCATCCTCGAAGTCCGCCCCGTCGGTGAGCGGAAGCGATTCCTTCACGGCAGCATTGGCGCGACGCGTGTGCTCCGACGCCTCTTCATTGCCCTGCGATCCCGGACTGGGGACCGTCGCCACCGGCGGGCCGCCACAAGCGGACAGCCAGATCGAGATCACAAGAAACGAACGAGCGATACGAATCATTCTCCACCCCCGCGCGGTGCGCCGACGGGCTATTTAAACCACGAAGACA
>CADEER010000386.1 GCA_902826395.1 uncultured bacterium | reverse complement strand
TCACCGCGACGAACGTGTGCGACAAGCCCGCCGGCAACGTAGCCATCGACAGCCCGGTGCCCGAGCACATGTCCTATGTCGCCGACTCCGCGGCCGCCGCGGCGGTCACGGTCAGCTATTCGATCGACGGGAAGCGCTACGGCAGCCCCGCGGCAATCGTCGTGCGCGAAGCCGACGGCACGACGCGCAGCGCTCGTGCCGACGAGTACCGCCACGTCCGCTATGCGATGCGCGCGCCGCTCGCGCCGGGCGAATCGCTGAGCGCGAGCCACCGCACGCGCGTGCAGTAGACCTTCTCTTTACGTTGAAGCTTGCAGATAGGGAGTATCGCAATGTTCGAGTCAAGGATGAAAATGATGCGTCGGGCCGGCCTCGCCGTGTTCGCCGCAGGCGCGTTCGGCAGCTGGCAGACCGCGCTCGCCGTGGGCACCGCGGCCAACACGACGATCAACGGCCAGGCCACGGTGAGCTACAGCGTGGGCACCGTTGCGCAGACCCCGATCGAGAGCTCGCCCACGGGCAACTCGACACCGGGTGGTGGCGCACCAACCTCGTTCGTCGTCGACCACCGCGTCGACCTGACGGTCAGCGAAGTTTCGGGCGGCAACACGCCGGCAACGCCGGGCCAGTTGAACCTGGTCACCGGCTTCCTGGTGACCAACACCGGCAACGCCGCGCAGGGCTTCCAGCTCACACCCGCCAACCTCACCGGTGGCGCGCTGTTCGGCAACACCGACAACAGCGACGCGGCCAACCTGCGCGTGTTCGTGGACAGCAACGCCAATGGCGTCTATGACGTGAAAGATGCGACGGCCACCGAGATCTACACGCTGGCTGCCGATGCCGGTGTGGCCGTGTTCATCGTCGCGGACATTCCGGGGACGGCGATCGATGGCAGCTTCGCCAACGTCCAGCTGGGTGCCCGTGCAGCCGTCGCCGGCACCAACGGCGCGACCCTCGCGACCGAGACCGCCGGCGCCGACACGCCGGGTGCGGTCGACGTGGTGTTCGGCGACGCCGGCAACGATGCCACCGAAGTCGCGGCGGATCAGTATGCGATCGCCTCGGCGGCGCTGTCCGTTCGCAAGACCTCGGTCGTCGTCGAGGATCCGGTCAATGGCACGACCGATCCGAAGGCCATTCCGGGTGCGTACGTCGAGTACGAAGTCCAGATCTCGAACACCGGCACGGCCTCTGCGACCGGCATCCAGATCACCGATCCGCTGCCGGCCAACACCGCGTTCCGCACGGGCGCGTTTGAAGGCGGCACGAGCGATGTGCAAGTGACGGTGGGCGCCACGGTCAGCTACTGCGACGCCGAGGCCGGCTCGGACACCAATGGCGACGGCTGCTACCGCACGGCCACGGATCTCGTCGTCGGCACGCCGGCGTTGAGCACGGTCGACATCGCACCGAACAACGTGGTCAGCGTGCGCTTCCAGATCACCATCAACTGATGCCGGCGGGCACTGCGATGAGGTGATCTTGATCAGTCGGCGAGACGATACTCCTGCAGCGCACCGGGGCGGGTCGGCGACAAGCCGGCCCGCCCCGGCGGCGTTTTGGCGGCGCCTCGTGGCGAGCGCGGCAGGTGTGTTCGGCCTCACGGTTCTGGCAGCCGGGTTCGATGCGGCACTGGCGCAGACCCCGGCAGGCACGGTGATTCGCAACGTCGCCTCGGTGCGGTTCAGCGGCGCCGGCGGACAGCCCGCAATCGTCCACACCAACGAGGCGAACCTCACGGTGCTGCCACGACCCTCGCGAGCGGCGCTGCAGCTGTTCCGTGCCGCCGAGGTCGCCAACGCGAACGCTGCCGCGGTCCGGGCCTCGTGGGCCGTCACGCAATGCCAGGGCACGAACGGCAGCACCGTGCTCGCGCCACCGGCGCTCCGGATCGGTGCCACGATCGACCCGCAGCTGCCGCTGACCCTCGTTGCGACCACTGTCGTGCACGGCGGCGAGGCCCTGTTCCTGC
>CADEER010000385.1 GCA_902826395.1 uncultured bacterium | reverse complement strand
CCGGGCAGGCGTCCGCGTCGATGAAGATATGCAGCATCGGCAAGCTCCTCCGCGAACATCCCACCTCGTCGCAAGGCGTTTGTCGACGCAAGGGAGTTTTGCGAGACGTACGTAATGCACTGCATCATTTCTTGCTGATCGCGTCGGACAAGGGCGCCGCCGAGAATGCGTGACGCTTCGAAATCGCGCCGCGTTGATTGGATCGCGCACCGCCGCGCCAGAGACCGCCGCCGCGGCTCGTCACGGTTGACGACCGGTTAGAACTTCATCCACAGATGACGCAGATGCTCTTGCTCGCGGACCCGCGACTGGTTGGCAACGGCCGCCCAACACGAACGAGCGGCACCCTGCTCTTGGTCTATGTGAGAGCGGTTTCGTTCCGCCTGAAAAACAAGGGAGATCCACAGCATGCGGCAATCGAATCGTTGGTTCCTGGGCCTGCTCCTAATGACGTGCGTGGGCGATGCGCCGATCCTCGCTTCGCAGTGCGTCGGCGGCGAGTGCTATTGCGACGAGGAGGGGCGAATCGGCATTGCGCAGTTGATCCGAGCGGTCAACGTTTCGCTCGGCAATTCGGCCTGTCCGTCGGTGCCGCGTACGGAAACACCCACCGAGACAGCCACCCCACCGTTCAGCCAAACGCCCAGCCCCACGTCGACATCGACCTTCACACGGACCTTGACGTCGACGCACACGCCTACCATCACGCCAACACCCACCGAATCGCCCACAACGACCGCGACGGCCACGCCCACCGAATCGCCGACGAGCACGCCCACCGCGCCGCCGACCTCGACTGCTACCAGCACCCCGACGAGTACGTCGACAGCCACTCAGACAGACACGCCGAAGATTCCTCCCGCATCGTGCCGTCTTGCCGAAGGCAGTGAACTGACTCTGAAGATCCCGTTACCTGCTTCGATAGTTCTGTTGCCGGAGGGCGAGCTGTCGGTCAACTGCGTCGAGGATGGTCCCGACCTGTCCTGTGGATGTGAGGTCGAGGCGTTCGCCCCCGTGAACATCATTGGACTCGGGGATCTCTGCGTGGCGCCGTTCGCTCCCTGTGCGACGAGAACCGCGGTCTGCGATGGCAATGACGGTGTCGACGTCGTGCTTAACGGCGATCGCAACATCGGCGAATGCACGAGCAATGCCACTTGTGCAGCAATGTGTGATGCGCATTGCGTCGGTCTCGGCACGGGCTATTTTCGTCAAGGCTCGACGTGTGAGGACTTCTGCCTCGGTGGTGAGAAAGATGGCGATACGTGCGGTGTCGACGCCCATTGCCCCGGCGGCGTCTGTGGCGGCCCGGATGGCGGAACCGACGGCGCGATCTGCGAGTGTGTATGTGCACAAACCGGCATCGGCGCCGGCGCTGTTGGCGGTTTGTCGTGTGGTCTCGGAATGGCGATCACCGTCGAGCTCGACGAGGACGGCATCTGCGGCAACATACAGCCCGCGGTCACCTTCGCTCCGACGTGCGCAGAGTTGACGACCGGAATGTCGCGCGGTCAGCTCGATCACGCGGCGAACCAGAACTTGTCGATCGGTCCGACGACCCTGACCGGTGCCCCCGCGAGCTGCGATGCGCTCCGGCAAGGAGAGCTTGGCGGCGCCACTCTCGTCGGCCACCTTGCGTTCTTCGGTTCCGCGATTGGGGACCTCCTCGTCGAAAACTCCTTCGTCTGTGAGTGATCCAAAGGCGTCCGGGCGAAGTGACGGCCACTCAGCGCGTCGCTCGACCACCGGGCGCAAAGCTCTCGACGGGCGGACTGCCGTTGATTAGGAACGAGCGGGGACGATGCCGGAAGACCGGTGAGGCGCTCGCCAGCTCACGGAGTTGCAGCCTCGGCGGTGCCGGCAGCGCGGAGATTTCGAGGATGCCGAATCGAATCGATGGGCGGCGCGAGCAGACGGCTGCGGCTCGGCGCGAGGGGACTGAAGCGTGGCGCTGAAGAAGTCGCAGCTCTACTCCTCGCTCTGGCAG
>CADEER010000384.1 GCA_902826395.1 uncultured bacterium | reverse complement strand
ACTCGACGAATGCGAGAGCGTTGTCGTTGATAGCCTGATCTGCTCCACCTGGCACGTATCCTCTTTCCTCCCCTTTTTCCTGGAAGACTCACTGAATCATTGAGGGTGTGATGGCGAGCTCGAAGCGCGTACTCCTGGCCGGTTTCTCACTTCTGCTCGCGGTTGCGTTTCCGGTGGGTGCTCCGCGCGCCCAGGACGACCGAAGCGACGAGAAGGCCGAGAAGATCAGGATCGTCACCGTGGTCAAACGAACCGGCATCGGTTGGTTCGAGCGTATGGAACGAGGGATCGAGCAGTTCGCCGCTGAGAATGACGTCGACGCCACGATGGTCGGCGCCGAAGACGCCGACCCGAAGAAACAGGCCGAGATCATTCGAAGACTGATCGCGGAAAAGCCGCACGCGATCACCGTCGTTCCGAACTCACCGGAGGGACTCGAGGATGTCCTCGAGCAGGCGCGGGCGGCGGGAATCAAAGTGGTGACACACGAGGCGAGCAACCAGATCAACACCGACGTCGACATCGAGGCATTCGACAACCTCGCGTACGGCGCGCACCTGATGGACCAGCTCGCGTCGTGCATGGGTGGCAGCGGTAAGTATGTCGCATTCGTCGGTCACGCCACTGCTCGCACTCATATGCGATGGGCGACGGCGGCACACGAGCGCGCGCGGCAAGAATACCCGGAGATCGTGCGCATCGCCGCGCCGGTCGAGACCGACGAGAGCCTCGACACCGCTTACCAGAAGGCGAAGGAGCTGCTGGCCGAGCATCCCGACATCAAAGGCTTCGAGGGCAGCTCGGTCGTGGACGTGGCGGGAATTGGCAGAGCCGTTCGAGAGGCCGGGCGTCAGGAAAGCACCTGCGTCATGGGAACGAGCCTGCCATCGGTCGCGGGCGAATTTCTCGACGACGGCGCGGTCGACAAGATCTTCCTGTGGGATCCGCTGGTCGCCGGGCAGGCGCAATGCAAGCTGGCGCTCATGCTCATCAAGGGAGAGAAGATTGCCCCCGGTCTCGATCTCGGCCTGCCGGGCTACGACCACTTGAAGATCATTCCAGGAACTCCGCACGGCCTTGCCGGGTCGGGCTGGATCGGGATCGACAAGTCGAACGTAGGACAGTATCCCTTCTGAGATTTCGCGGAGTGATCGCCCGCCCAAAGCGCCAGTCCTCGCTCAATGAGTCTTTCTGACATCTCCTCCACTGTCTTCGCGGCGGCGCTCGTCCTCGCCATGCCCTTGCACGCGGTCGACGCAGGCGTGCTCCCCGGAAGCCACGGCAGCAGGCCCAACGGCCCCACCTACTCGTCCAACTCCGGGTTCGAGCCTTCGGAAGAACCCCCCCAACAGGAGGAGGCGCTGGCAGGAAGCGAAGCGGATTGGCTCACGAGCCCGCCGCACCCCGATCGCCACAACCTCTGGGTGCCAACCGTCCAGTGGACGGTGTGCCTCGCGTTGACGATTCCGCTGTTCATGATCGACCCTGCCTTCGTAAACACCGGGACGGTTTCGGCCGACAACTTCGCCGATGCATGGTCCAAACCCCCGGTGTGGGACACCGACGGCATCATCGCCAACTACGTTCTCCACCCCGTCATGGGCGCCGAGGCGTACCTGATGGTGCGCAACCGCAACTACGGCCCGATCACGAGCTTCCTGTTCGCGACCGGTGTCTCGGTCGGGTGGGAGTATCTGTTCGAGGCGTGGGTCGAGCGGCCGAGCGGACAAGATCTGCTCGTCACGTCGCCTGTGGGTAGCCTCTTCGGTGAGTTCCGCTTCCAGTTGCGGCGCAGGGTCGCGCGGTGGAGTCCGTCCACGGGACGCGACGCGCTGCTGATTCTCGTCGACCCGATCGAGGCGCTCCATCGGTACGTCGGCAAGGAGTTCCTGAACCGCTCGAACGACGCGACGGATGAAACGACGGGGTCCTCGCTGACCGTCGGACACGATCATGCGAGGTTGATGCTGTCGCTGCAATTCTGATC
>CADEER010000383.1 GCA_902826395.1 uncultured bacterium | reverse complement strand
CGTGCAACTGGTCGACCGCCGACACGGCGCGGGCGCCGTGCTGGAAAGCGTCGATGGCGAGCAGCGCGACGCCGGCGCGCGCGGCGGTTTCGGCGGTGGCGAAGCCGCTCGCCCGACTGGCGCCGAAGCCGTGATGCGAGACCGCCACCGGCAGACGGTCTCGGTCGGCGCCTAACGGGATCGTCAGAACGAACGGAACCGGTTCGCGCGGGCCCGCGGCGATGGTGCCGTCGGGATTGCGGCGCACGAAACCGATCTCGGTGCCGGTGCCCTCGACGAGACGCGGTGCTTCGAGCGTGCCGGTGATGACCTCGGCGATGGTGTCGTGTCGTACCGAGCGCGTGCCGGCGCTGACCGGGACCGGGGGAACGTCGAGACCGGGCCGGTCGATCGACGGAATTCCGAGCAACTCGTCGATCTCCTCGCCGGTGCGGACGCGCTCGATCGCTACCGGCGGCGCCGCCGCTTCGTGGATTGCGCTGCGCGCTTGCAGCAGGTCGGCGGTGACGTCTTCGGTGGTGAACGCCGCAAGGGCGACGACGGAGTCACGGTCGACACCGATTCGCTCGAGCTCGTCGAGCGCCGGCGCAATCACCTCGCCGCCGACATCCGGGTCGCCGTCGGCGGCGCGCTGGAATGACTCGGTCGCGCCGAGCGGCGTACCGTCCGACGCCTGCAGCGCCGAGGTGATCGCCGCTGCGTACTGTCGCGAGCGGTGCAACGCGATTCCGGGTTGCGGACGCAGAGCCAGAATGCGGTTGGCGGCGTCCCACTGTGCGCGCAGAGGCACCAGACGGCCGCGCTCGGGCGACGCGGGGTCCACGTCGGCGAGCAGGATCGCGTCGTCCTCCGCAGCGTCGCCGCCCAACTCTGCAAGCTGCGCCGCATCGAGATCGCCGTCGATGACGAAGTAGGCGTTGCAGGTGGCGCAGAATCCGTCGCGCTCGGCGAGCATCTCGCGCAGCGCGTCGAGCAACGGTGAGTCGGATTCCGACGAGGGCAAGGCGCCGACGCGAAAGCGCCCGTCGCCGTCGCGATAGAGCTCGCTCGGGAAAGGCACATCGCCCCAATCGAGAACTTGCTCGGCGCTGGCAGCGGGGGCGAAGCGCGCGACCGCACTGGGCGGCGCGGAGGTTTCCGAGTCGTCGTCGCCACAGGAAATGGCGAACACGGCGGTCAGCACTAGTCCCAGCAGAAGACGCATGGCGTCCCGACTAACAGGTTAGCAGTCCGTTGAGAAACAGGACGCGGGCTGCAAACGGTCTTCAGGCGCCATGGCTATTCAGGGATTACCCCCGTGAGCGCTGCGCGCTCCGATGGGCGTCGAGCGAGCTCTCCGGTTGCGAAGTCCTCACCAAAAGTCCCGACTTTGCTTCCGGTTTCGCGCCTTGCCTCACTGGCCCATCGGAGCCCGGCACGGGCGCACGGGGGCCGAGCCCACAATGCGCCTGAATCCTCGTTTTCGCTCTCGCGCCTGTTTCTCAACGGACTGCTAGGGCGGGCGGGGCGACCGTCTGGATCAAGCGCCGCCGACCTCGGCGAGGATCGCCCGCAGGTCGCGAAATAACTCGCGGCGCGCCGCGGTGCGCCCGGTGTCGGACGGGCTGTTCTGGGCCCTGAGCAGTGTGTCGAGGAGCTTGGCGCGCAGATCATCCGTGAGCGGAACTGATTCGCCGAGCGCCGTGATCGCCGCGTCACCTTCGGCGATCAGGCGATCGCGCCAGACCTCGATGCGCCGGAAGCGGGCGGCGTCCAGCGCCTGGCCGCGCGTGCCGGTCTCGAGCCGTTGCAGGATGGGCGCCGTGTCGACTTCGCGCATGAGCCGGCCGATGTATTGGCGCTGCCGATACGCACTGCCGCGACCGCGCATCCCGCGCGACACGCGGATCGCCTCCCGCAGCTCGTCCGAAAGGGGCAGCGCAGCGAGCTCACCTTCGCTCAACCCCACCAATCGCTCGCCCAGCTCCTGGGCGGCCGTCGCGGCGCGCTTGCGGGCGCTCTTGCTCGGGGGTCGCTCCGCTTCGG
>CADEER010000382.1 GCA_902826395.1 uncultured bacterium | reverse complement strand
TCCGCCCTGCCAGTCCATCACCGTGCCGATCGTCAGCACCCCCGGGCCGTTGATCACACCGCCGCCGCTCAGCTCGAGAACGTCGATGTGGACCGCACCGGTGGAGATGGTCACAGCGCCGTTCACCGCGGCCACCAAGCCGTCACCGACGAAGGCCGTGCCGTCCGACAAGGTGTGCGCCGCTGCGAAGCGTACGTCGCCGTCCGGCGACACTTCGAAGCTGCCGTTGCTGGTGCCGGTTCCCAATTGCAGGCGGCCGCCGCGGACGTTGATGGTGCCCGACGGGTTGCTCACTCCGCCGTTCGACAGGGCGAGATTGTCGACGACCAGAAGAGCGTTACCGACGACGGCGATGCCCGGTCGCGCGCTCTGTCCGTTCAGGGTCGTCGCCGTCGCTGCGCCGCGCGTCGCCGCCGTCCATGCCGTAGCGCCCGAGCCGGCGGTGTATCCGCCGCGCAGCCGCAGGAGCGAGACGTCGAGGGCATCGACACTGGCGACGGCGCTGCCGGCGCTGGTGAAGGTGCCGGCGGCGACGCGAATCTCGTCGCCGCTGACGGCGAAGTCGATCGCTTCCTGAATGGTCGTGAAGGCGGTGGCGTTGCTGCACTGAGCGGTGTTCGTAGCGCTGCCGGACGCGGCCACGCAGTAGACGTGGCCGGGCGCCGGGATCTCGGTCGGTGTGGCGGTGGGCGGCGGCGTCGACGTGTGCGTCGCCGTCACGGTCGGCGTCGATGTCGGCGTCCGCGTCTGGGTCGGTGTCGACGAGATGGTCGGTGAGTTCGTCGCCGTTCGGGTCTCCGTCGGTGTGCGCGTCGGCGTTACGGTCCGGGTCTGTGTCGGCGTGCCGGTCTCGGTCGGCGTCGAAGTGATCGTCGGCGTCTCCGTCGGCGTGCCGGTCTCCGTCGGCGTCGGCGTGATGGTCGGTGTGTTCGTCACGGTGAACGTCGGTGTGATCGTCGGCGTCTCGGTGGGTGTGCCAGTCTCCGTCGGCGTGCGCGTAACCGTCGGCGTGTGCGTCGGAGTCGCCACCGCGGCGGTGAACACCACTTCGACGGTGTCACTGCTCTCGATGCCGTCGTGCACGTAGAGCTCGACTCGGTATTGGCCGACGGTATCCGGCACCAGCAGCGGTACCGCGAGGGTCGTGCTGTTCAATGCCGTGGCGCTACCCGCCGGCCGCTCGACGAGGCTCCAATGATAGGTCAGGGCGTGGCCGTCGCCGTCGGACGAGGCGCCGCCGTTGAGCAGCAGCGGCGCGCCGACGATGACCGGCGACGTGACCGCGGCGATCTGCGCCACCGGCTTCTGATTCTCCGCCAGCGCGACCGCCACCGAGACGAATGCCGAGCGCTCGCCGAAAATGTCGACCGACTGCACCGCCAGATCGACCGTGCCGTCGGGGCCAGGTTCGACCGGCAGGATGACGTTGAGCTCGTAGTTGCCGGCGCCGTTGGCGCTGGCGTCGGAGCCGGCGAGCTGTCCGTCGACGAAGAACTCGATCCGCTGCGTGAGGGCGACCGGCGCCGTGGCGATCATCTTATAGGTAGCGCCCGCAACCAGCCCGGCTGGCGGGTTGGCCGGATTGGGAGCCAGCAGCGTGACACTCGGATCGCCGGCCACGGTGAGCCGGATGCGCGCCGACTCACCGACCCGGTCGGCGACGTCGACGGCGCGGCCGAAGAGGTCGATGGTACTGCCGTTCGCCGCTCCCACCGGGACCGTGATCGCGAAATCGGCGCCGGCGTTGACCGCCGCCGGCGCGACGGCCGTTTCCTGGACGGAGACGAGCGCTCCCTGGGTGGCCAGACGCAGCAGCTTCACCTTGCCTGCGTCGCTCGCCGCGACGTGGATCGGACTGATGACCTCCCCCGGCGCGACGATGAAGTCGCCCGACAGTGAGGTGATCGCAACCGCCGGGGCGACACCATCGCGGACATCGACGACTCTCGTCGCCGCGGGGTCGCTCGCCGCGCCAAACGAGTCGATCGCGGTCGCGGTGATCGTCACGCTGTCGTCGGGCGGCTGCCCCTTCGCGACCGG
>CADEER010000381.1 GCA_902826395.1 uncultured bacterium | reverse complement strand
GCCGACTGACGAACCTCCCCGTATCACGACGCGCTAGGACGACCCGATGCGCGCGCTCGAGGAATCGGCGACAACCTCGGAGTCCGGCTTCGCTCCAAAGGACGTCTTCCTCTGTCGGGGCCAAGAACAACAAATGCAGGCGCAGCGCATCGGCGCCGTGGGCGTCGAGAAACGGCGCGGCCTCGATGCGGTCGCCGCGATGCATGGGAATCCTCCGCACGTCGTCCGCGGGAGTCTTGCGATAAATGCGCCCTTGATTGAACAAACGCCGGAACGGGGCCTCGTGCTCCGAGAAACCCAAGTCGCGCAGAAAGCAGGCGACGAAGCGCGAGTACAACAGGTGCAGGATGGCATGCTCGATCCCCCCCACGCACAAGTCCACGGGCAGCCACTTCGTGGCCTGCTCCGGATCGAACATGCGCTCCGCATCATGGGGGCTCAAGTACCGCAGGTAGTACCAACACGATCCAAACCACTGCGGCATCGTATCGGTCTCTCGCCGCCAGCCGAACTCGCCGTCGGGTCCACGCGCGTCGCGAAACTCGGGCACTTGGTCGAGTGGCCCGCGCCCGCCCTCGGCGATCGGGATGGTGTCGAGTTCGGGAACCCGCACCGGGAGCTCGGAGTCCTGTACGGGGTGCGGCTCACCTGCCGGATCGAACAAGATCGGTAGCGGTTCACCCCAGTAGCGCTGACGCGAGAACACCCAGCCGTGGCGGTGGTAGTCGCCGGACGGCTCGATCAACGCCCGCTCTATGAATTGCCAGCGCTAACCATCCACGAAGCGGTGCCGGGACACCATCTGCAAATCTCGCTCGCGCAGGAGCAAGGCGACCTTCCTTATTTCCGGCGCAACGCGGGACTGACGGCCTTCGTCGAAGGTTGGGGGCTATATTCGGAATCGCTTGGCGATGAGATGGGCATCTATCGCACGCCCTACGAACGCTTCGGGCGCTTGTCTTACGAGATGTGGCGCGCCTGCCGTCTCGTCGCCGACACCGGCATCCATTGGCTGGGCTGGGACATCGAACAAGCGCGCCGGTGCTTTGCGGAAAACTCCGCACTGTCGCCGCACAACATCCAGACCGAACTCGAACGCTACATCGCGACCCCGGGCCAAGCGCTCGCCTATAAAATCGGCGAGCTGACGATGCAGGGCCTGCGCGATGAAGCTGAAGCCGCTCTTGGCGACCGCTTCGACGTTCGCGCTTTCCATGACGAATTGCTCGGCGCGGGCGCTGTGCCCATGGACGTACTGCAAGCGCGCATGCGCGCCTGGATCGCCGCGCAGCAGGCCACGCACTAGGCTCGCTTCGGGATCGCGGCCCAATAATCGAGGTCGAGGACGATTGCAGGATCGTCCTCGCCTTGATCCGTCTTCAACGGAAACGCGTCGCACGGCTGGTCTTTGGTAGCGACCAGCCGCAACCGCAGCGCTCCGGCGGCGCCGAGATCGGCTTTGTCAAGCACTTCCGACCACGCATAAAGCGTATCGCCCGCGAACAGCGGATTGACGTGACGCCCTGCATTGATCGCCAACATCAAGGCGGCGTTGCCCAAGCCGTTAAACGCCAAGGCGCGCGCCAGTGAAATCGCCACGCCGCCATAAATCAGCCTTTTGCCGAAGCGCGAGAGCTTTTGCGATCGTGCGTCGAAATGCACGCGGGCTGTGTTCTGATAAAGCCGCGTCGCCAATTGATGCTCGGCTTCTTCGACCGTCATGCCGTCGATATGGTCGATCTTCTCGCCGATCGCATAATCCTCAAATGCGTGCGGTGAGCCGGCGGCGGTGAAATCATAGCCGGCGAAGCTAAGCCCCTGGGGCAAACGCAGCTCTGCTGCCGCGACGGCAGGCGCCAATTCCGGCGCGGGCGCATTCTGCACGGGAGCGTTCTCGTCGCGTTTGCGGACCATCACCCAGCGCACGAACGAGAGCACCTCCTCGCCGCGCTGATTGAGACCGCGCGTGCGCACATGGACGACGCCAGTCTTACCGTTCGAATTTTGCTTGAGACCGATGACTTCGGACATCGCACTCAGCGTATC
>CADEER010000380.1 GCA_902826395.1 uncultured bacterium | reverse complement strand
GTTTGCCCGATGCGCGGCGATGTGGCGTCGTGTGGGGCAGGAGGGTTTCCGATGTTTCGATGGTGGATGACGGCATTGTTGGTCTGCGGCATGGCGCTGGCCGGTTGCGGTGATGACGACGACGGCGGCGACGAGTTCAACGGGACGATCGATCTCGAGGTCGATCGGCCGGAGATCTGCAATGCGCTCGACCAGCGGCACTGCCTGCTGCCGTTCCCGAGCGACTTCTTCACCGTCGAGGATGCAGCGACCGACACGGGGCTCGAGGTCGCGATCGCGCGCGGCGCGACGCCGACCAATCGCAACGGCGTGCAGATCGACACCACCGAGTGGAACCGCAACGACGGATTCTCGCCCGGATCGCAGCTCGTCACCTACATCGCCGATCTCGACCTCGCCGCCAGCGGCACGGCGCCGATCACCGACATCGCGCGATCTCTCGACGACGACGCGCCGGTGGTGCTGATCGACGCAGAAAACGGCGAACGCGTGCCGTATTGGGTGGAGATCGACGATCGGCCCGTCGACCCAACACACCAGGTGACGTTCGTCCGCCCCGCCGTGCAACTGCGCGAAGGGCATCGCTACGTCGTCGGCTGGCGCGATCTGTGGAACACCGCCGGGGAGGCCATCGAGGCGAGCGATGTGTTCCGCGCCTACCGCGATCGGTTGCAGAGTAACGTGCCGGAGGTGGAGGCGCAGCGCGATCGCTACGAGCGTGTGTTCGACGACCTGGCGGCAGCCGGCGTCGAGCGCGACGAGCTGTATCTGGCGTGGGATTTCACCGTCGCGAGTGAGCGCAATCTAAGCGAGCGCGTTCTGCACATGCGCGACGAGGCCTTTGCCGAGCTAGCCGACGCGGCACCGGAGTTCGAGGTGACGCTGGTAGAGGACGACTTCGACGAGCGCACCGCGCGCCGCATCAGCGGTACGTTCGAGGTTCCCAACTACATGACCGGTGCAGGTGAGCCGGGGCAGCGCCTCAACTACGGCGCCGACGATCTGCCGGAGCGCAACGGTACGTACACGGCCGACTTCCGCTGCATCGTGCCGCGCGCCGCTCTGTCGGGCGGCGATGGTCCCGCCGTGCCGGCGCGCGCCTCGCTGTACGGCCACGGCCTGCTCGGCAGCGAGGAGGAGGTCGGCGCCGGCAACGTCCGCAGCATGGCGAACGAGCACAACTTCGTCTTCTGCGCGACGAAGTGGATCGGCATGTCGGAGGAAGACGTCCCCAACGCGGTCGCGATCCTCGGCGACTTTTCGCGCTTCCCGACGCTCGCCGACCGGACCCAACAGGGATTCCTGAATGCTCTGTTCCTCGGCCGGCTGATGATCCATGAGGACGGCTTGTCGTCGGACCCGGCGTTCCAGGACGACGGCGGCGCCAGTGTCATCGACGGCAGCGAGCTGTACTACGACGGCAACAGCCAGGGCGGCATCATGGGCGGCGCGCTCACTGCCATCGCCACCGATTTCACGCGTGCCGTGCTCGGCGTGCCGGGGATGAACTACAGCATCCTGCTGCAGCGCAGCGTCGACTGGGACACCTACGAGCTGATCTACAATCCGGCGTATCCTACCGAGATCGAACGCGGCCTCGGCCTGCTGTTGGCGCAGATGCTGTGGGACCGCGGCGAGGCGAGCGGCTACGCGCACCACATGACCAACGACCCGCTGCCTGGCACACCGCCGCACGAGGTGCTGCTGCACGTCGCGTTCGGCGATCACCAGGTGGCGCCGGTGACCGCGGAGATCGAGGCGCGCACCATCGGCGCCGCGATCCACTGGCCGGCGGTGATCGACGGACGCTTGCCCGATGCCGAGCCGTACTGGGGCATCGAGCGGATCGAAGAGTACCCGTACGACGGCTCGGCGCTGGTGATCTGGGACAGCGGCGCGCCGGCGCCGCCGCTGGTCAACCAGCCGCCGCGCGAAGGCGAGGACCCGCACGGCGATCCACGCAGCGATCCGGAGGCGCGGGTGCAGAAGTCGGAGTTCTTGAGCCCCGACGGTGTTGTCGTCGACGTGTGCGAGGGAGCGCCGTGTATGGCGGATCCGTCGT
>CADEER010000379.1 GCA_902826395.1 uncultured bacterium | reverse complement strand
GACGAACGCCGTGGCGTTCGACTTGGCGATGGTGAGCCATCCCTTAAAGTGCTTCTCGCGCGGGGTGACGGAGATGAGCACAGGCTCAAGCGACTCACGCCGGAGCGCCGCGCCGCCCGTGAGTGCCGCGTGATCCGTGCCGCCGTCGCCGGTCAGCGCCTTCAGGAGCGCGCCAGCTTCGTTGAACTGCGGGTTGTATGCCCCGCCGTACATCCCGCCGAAGCCGGTAGGATCTACGCCCGGTTCTGCGGCCAAGCCGCCGAATGCAGCCTCCAACATTGGTCTCTCCTCATGCGTCCCGCCCTGGAACCGGAGACCGTGCTGAACCTGGAGAGTGGAATGCCCCGAAGGGCGCCGCCGGCTGCGAGGCTGCAGTCCCTCCGTCCAGGGAGCGGAGGGTCCTCACAGATCGGCGGCGAAGGACGTCAGTGGGCGGTCTGCCCCTGTCGGATTTGCTGTGCGAGGACGTTCCCGAGTTGCGGGTTCAGCCGGGTAATGCCGTCGAGGTCGAAGTCGGAAGCGACCATCGTCTGAACCTCAGCGACCTGCTGGCTCTTGATCATCGAGTTCTTCTCGGCGCTCAGAGCGGCGTGGATGAGCACGTCACCGCGCGGCGACTGCGTCTCCTGCTCCGGGTCGCCGCTAGCGAGGGACTTCACCAGCGGGGTGGTGATCGCCTTGCGCGGATTGCGGGTCGCGCCGATGGTCGTCACCGCGGCCTCGAGGCCCTTGATCTTGCCCTCGTTGAGGGCGCGGAAAGCCTGCATCTGCGAGGCTTGTGCCTTCACCATCGCCGTGAGGATCTGCGCCTGGCGGAATTGCTCGCGGCCGATCTGCTCGATGGCGCCGAGGATTCCCTTCGCGTTCGTCGATCCCGCACCGACGATCGCCTTGATCATCGCCTCAGGATCGAGAACGGAGGTTCCCTCCGGCAGACCGAGATCGGCGCCGGACTTCAGCATGTGTTGCTCAACCTCGATCGCGCCGTCGCCGAGCTCGGGCATGACGAACTCGGGAGCAGCGCCGCCCTTGGTCATGGCGACCAGGGTCTCGAGCGCCAGGTCGAACTCTGCGTCGACGGCCTTCACCATCGGCTCGCCGCACTCGTGACAGAACTTCTGGTCACCGGGGCAGTCGTGGCCGGAGCCACACTTCACCATCGGCGTCGCCGCGGCGGTTCCGCAGCCTCCACAGAACTTCGCGCCTGCTTCGAGCTCGGTGGTGCAATCGGTCTTGGCACACTTCATCGGATCCTCCTTCAGGCAGCGAGCGCCTGGTCGATCGACTCGCGACGCGCGGCCGCGAAGGTGAGAACGAAACGGTGGGCGTAGTCGGCGGCGTCGAGTGGTCCGCAGCCACGTGATGCGAAGTACTGCTCGATCGCCGCCATGGCGTCGGAGTGCTGGGGACTCTCGCCGAAGTAGAAGTCGCCCTTGGCGATCAGCGAGATCAGCCCGGACGACAGCCGCTTGAACTCGAGGTCGCGGCGATTGGCACCGAAGAGGCTCTCGCGCCTGAGCGCTGCACCACCGGTGAGCGTCGACGTGTCCGGACCGCCGGCGCCGACAAGCGCCTTCAGGAACTCGGTGGGCGCCAGAACCGTCACGTGCGGGACGGTCTTGTTCACCGGCCGGTTGTCGAGACCGATGTTGTCCCACAAGGCTTGGGTGATGACGCCATCCGGGCCGACCACAGACGCGCCGCCGATCGACGGCCACCAAGGCATCGGGGGGTGCTGTTCGACTTGCGTCTTCCAGAACCAGTCTGCCTTCTCGTGACCGCGATAGATCTGCGCTCTCACGAGAATCGTCGGCTCGACGCGGACCTCGACGGGAACCCCGATCTCCCACTCGCGCGGGTTCAGGATGTTCTTCTCTTTCGAGATCTTCGGGTGCGTGTAGTGCGAAATGTCGACGTTGCCGAACTTCTGGTAGTACGCGGCCGACCTGGCGAGCACGTCGCGCGGTACGACCTGACCCGAGATGTCCCGGTCTTCGTTGGTCGGCTCGATACGCAGGAAGCGGTCGTCGCCTTCGGCTTCGAAACCCGTAGCCCCCTTCCTCTCGAGGC
>CADEER010000378.1 GCA_902826395.1 uncultured bacterium | reverse complement strand
TGGCCGAGCTGCGCCGCCAGCTCGACGAGGTGATCGCCGAGCGCGCCGCGGGCGCTGCATGACCACGTCGATGTCCGATCGCCTGCCGAAGATGTCGATCGCGTTCGTGATCCGACGCTGCATTCTCGAGCTCGGTCACGCTCCGACGGCGCAGGAGCTCGCAGCGTGGGCAAACCGCGAGGAGCCGGGTCGGTTGCGGCCATTCGGCCGCGCCATCAGCGAGCGCGAGGCCGCGCTGATGCTGGGCAACCAGGATCGCCTGGTGACGGCGCGCAGCGCCCAGCCCGACGAGCGACACGTCGAGCAGCGCGAGCTGCCGCCCAACGTCATCTCGCTGAGCGCGATGCGCTTGCAGTTCGCGGCGCAGCGCGGACCGCGCCGCCCCCGGCGCGCTCGCTGACGCACCGCACGCCGAGGGCGCGTGGAAGTCGAGGCGGTTGCGGGGAGCGACGTGCGCGCGGCGGCCGAAGCCGTCGACGCCGCGCATCGCCAGGTCGGCGCCGCGGTTCCGGCCGCCCGCGAAGACGCCGACAGCCCGCAGCATTGGCAGGCGATTCTCGAGGCCAACGCCGCCGCCGTCCTCGCCTCGCTGGAGCACGTGACCCTGACGGCCGGATACGCCGTCCGCTACCGCTTCTACGAGCGCGTCGACAGCGAGCTCCGCGTGCGCCCGTTCGTCGCCCGGACCAGCACCGACGTCGAAGCGGTGCGCGCCGCCCTCGAATGGCACCCGGCACCCGACTCCGGCCCGGCGGCGCAGCGCGGCAACCGCGACGCCGATCTGCTTTACCGGCACTTCTCGTTCACCGACTCGGCGCTCGGCGTCTTCCAGTACTGGCTCGCCATGCAGGAAATCTGGGCCAGCGCCGCCTGGGTACACAGCCGCGTCGTCGCCGATCGCCAGCACTTCGCGGAGATCGTCGGCGCCGCCGAGTGGCAGATCGAGCGCGAGCTGGAGAGCTATCAGCCGGCCGTAGTGCGCCGGCCAGACGGCGCCAATCTAGCGGTGCTCCTGTACCGACCGCTGCAGCGCCATTCGATCGACCTGCACCAGGTGGAAATCCAGGCCGACAACGGACTGCTCTTCTCAGCGCCGATCACCGTCGCCAGCGGCCCGCGCGGCTACCTGGCTTAGCTTAGGGGCGAGGGGCGGGGGGCGAGGGGCGAGGGCGCGCCGACATCGCGGCGACGCACCCGCTACTTCAACACGCGTCGTTTCCTCAGTGCCAGCAGCGCCATGATCGACAGCCACGGCAGCCAGCTCGTGGAGTCGCTCGCTGCCACCACACAACCGTCGTCGCTCTCGAGTGGCGGGGCCGGGCTGGTGGGGGTGGGCCGGCGGGTGCGCATCTCAAATTCTTCGGGGGTGCTCGTCCTTGTCGGCCCCCCGTAGGTGCTGGTGGGGACCGGCGAAGCCGTCGCAGTCTGCACCGCAGTCGGTGATGGCGTCGACGTCGCGGTCGGTGGCGTTCTCGGCGGCGGCGTACCAGCGTCAGAGGCAAGGCAGACCTGCCCAGGCGCGCCGAGAGTCGGTTCGATCGAATTGCCGTCCCAGTCGGCAGCTTCAGCCTCTTCGATACGAACCTCGCAGCACTCGCCGGGCGCAGCCACCTGAACCGCGAAGTCGCAACAGTACAAGTCTCCGGCCGGAATCGGATCGAGATTGGTGACGTTGATCACCAGGGCAATGAAGGAGAAGAAGGGAGCTTCCTGGATCTCACCGGTGTAAAGGTCCTTGCCGTGAGCTGGATTGGCTGTACAGGTTCCATCCAGCACCGTCGTACACGCACCATCCCAGCGAATCAGGTTCCCGGTGCCTGCGACATACTCGTCATCGAGCACCAGACCAACACAGAGACGCGCCGGATCGGCTGAATCCTGAACGGTCGCTGAGCTTAGCGTCATCGTGACCGCCGCATCGACCTGAGCCGACAGGCAGATAGCGGTGATCGTCGACAGACCCGAGAGCCAAGCTCTGGAATCGAACATGCCGCCCCCCTTCTCTGATCGGCTTTGCAGGCCAGTTCGATCAACACGCTGTGTCACCTGCGCCGCAACTGGATCCCGGCTTTCGAGACTGTCGATTTTCTCCCGTACACGTACTCGTACGCGTACTCG
>CADEER010000377.1 GCA_902826395.1 uncultured bacterium | reverse complement strand
GCGCCGACCGACGCGAGCACGTCTTCGGGAACGTCCATCTCCATGGTCAACAACCCCTGGGCGAGCGTCTTGCCCTGGTGATCGACGCGCAGGGAGAGCGTGCCGCCACCGCCCAGCGCGTTGTGCAGCAGGAAGTTGAACGCGAGCAGATTGGGCACCTCGTAGCGCTCGACGTCACCGGCGACGAAGTCCTGGTAGAAGCCGCGAACCCGTTTGGCGGAGAGATTTTCGCGCAGGAACGAGTACGCCGCTTCCGAGCGCGCGCCGACGCCGATGTTGGCGTGATCTCCCTTGTCGCCGGAGCGGGCGAAGGCGATGGTGCTGAGCGCTACCTTCGAGGTGCGGGCGGCGCGCGAGTCGCCTTTGCCCCGGCGCACCGGACGGGCGTCGTCGGGCGGTGAGCCGGTGCCGGCGCCGGCCAACGCAGTCGGCACCGCGACGACACGGCGCTCTTCGCCGTTGCGAATCTCGACCGTGGCGTCGACGAATTTGCGGGCAACGGTCGCGGGCCAGAATCCGTATGCCTGCTCGACCGCAGGTCGGCCGCCGAAGATTCCCAGGCCCGGCGGTCCCTGCAGTGCGAAGCCGAGCAGGGAACGCGAGAACTTCTCGAGCTTGGTGCGATCAAGATCGGCGACGGCGAGGCGCAGCACTACCTCGTTGGGTTCGGCTTCTTCCGACGCGGCGTCGCCCCAGCAGGCGCGGTAGCCGATGAAGTCGGTGCGTCGATCGGCGAAGTCCTCGCCGACACGGTGCCACACCATCTCCGCGAGTCGCTTGCCCTTGGCGACCGCGTTCGGGCCGGACACGACGACCGTTCCAACGGCGCGATAGCCGTGGCGGTAGACCATCGACACTTTGAGATGCTCCGGCGCCGGGCGGCCGCGTGCGCCGCCGACACGCACGCGATCGGGGCCGTCCTCGGCGAGCTCGAGCGAAGTGAAATCGACGGTGACGTCCGGGGTGAGGTAGGCGCGCGGATCACCGATCTCGTACAGGAGCTGCTCGATGACCGTGCGCCGGCTGACCAGACCACCGGTGTCTGGATGCTTGGTGACGACGAACGTGCCGTCCGGCGACGCCTCGACGATCGGGTAGCCGACGTCGAGCATCGACGGAATCCGCTGCCAATCGGTGTAGTTGCCGCCGGTCGCCTGAGCGCCGCACTCGAGGATGTGCCCGGCCACGGTGCCAGCGGCCATGCGGTCCCAGTCTTCCCAGGCCCAATCGAACTCGTGCACCAGCGGCGCCAGGATCAACGCCGCGTCCGTCGTCCTGCCGGTGACGATGATCCGCGCCCCGCCGCGCAATGCCTCGACGATCGGCCGCGCGCCGATGTAAGCGTTGGCCGCCACGACTCGACCGCGCACTTCCTCGTAGCGGCGCTCGCCGTCGAGATGGTCGAAAGTCGCGCCGCCCGCAGTCAGCTCGTCGAGGCGCCCCTGGAGATCATCGCCGGCGACGACGCCGATCGGAAGATCGACACCGCACTCGCGGCACAGTGCCGCGACGGCGTCTGCGCACGCCGACGGATTGATACCTCCGGCGTTGGCGATCACCGTCACGCCGCGCTCGGCGATCAGCGGCAAGGCGCGCTTCAGATGATCGATGAAGTCGTACGCGAAGCCGCGCTCCGGATCGCGCGCGCGCTGGCGCTGCAGAATCACCATCGTGATCTCAGCGAGATAGTCGAGAGTGACGTAGTCGACCGGCCCCCCGGCGACCTGGCGGTACAGCGCTTCCGGATCGTCGCCCCAGTAGCCGCTCGCGTTGGCAATCCGCACGCAATCCTTCATGGCAGTCGGCGCTTGTACATCGAACGGCGACGCGAGGCCAATGTCCGCGGGTGCGGGTAGTGGGTCACTTCAATTCAAGGAGCGTCGTCGACCCTGATCACCTCTCCCAACGGGGACTGTCGTAACGCGCAGATTGGCAACCGTACACGTACTCGTACGCGTACTCGTACACGGAGTTTTCCTGCAGAATTGGGGCATTGATCGTGTACGGGTACGTGTACGTGTACGCGAGAAAACCGACAGGCCCGTTGCAGAGGCGATCACCACAGTCAAAGCCGGTCCGGCTCCTTGCCGCAGCGCTCGCGCACGAGAGCTTCGAGAGCGGCACGGTAGGATGCGACCTCCTCC
>CADEER010000376.1 GCA_902826395.1 uncultured bacterium | reverse complement strand
CGTCGACAGGGCACCGCACGGCGTACGCCGACGGCGTGGCATATTCCGGAGCTATGTACGCGACAGCGCACTTTAAGATCGGCCGTTGATACCGTCGCACGGCATGCCCCCGATCAATTGAGATTTTTGCCCGTTTCAAACTTCGGCAAGCCGAAACCCCCACCCCGAGTTTCTTGGGAACGACCGACATCGAAGGAGGGACCCGAGGCTGACCAATCCACTGGAGAGCCACTACGCGGCGGGCTTGGAAGAAGCCGGCGTTGGTCGTCGGGCGTGCCGCGACCGAGAGCGACCTGGCGACGCCGAGCGCTGGCGCGACGCCGATCTCGAGGCGCCGCGCCGCGGATCGACTACGCGCGCGTCGACACGGGGCGTGGGCAGTGGTTGCGGGTGCATCGGCGCACGATCGATCGGCGGCAATGTCGGAGGCGATCGCCGACGAGACTTCGGCTGAGCAACTCCGCAGCCTACACATGCTGAGTGGTTCCGAGTGCGACGCGCCACGGCCGATCGACGGCGATCCGAGGTTTGCGGCGATGTTGCTGGACGGTGCATCGATCACCGCCATCTGCGCCGGCGGGAGTTCGGCGCGCGCGCTGGGGAACCTGGCCAAGGTCGCGGGATTGCTCCCTGCGGTGACGGTTGACCCGTGTCGCTGCGGCCTGCTCTATAACCCCGCATGCGATCTCTATGCGCGCTGGTAACCGCCCTCTCCGTGTCCACTACCGCACTCGCTGGGCTGCGGAACTGCCCTGGCGACTGCGACGTCAACGAGCGGGTCTCCATCGCGGAAGTGATCCGCGCCGTCAGCGCGAGCCTGAACGGTTCCGTCTCGCAATGTCGAAGCGCGGACGTAAACCTAAACGGCGCCGTCTCGATCTCCGAACTGATTCAGGCAGTCAACGCCTCGCTGTACGGCTGCTTCGTGACGCCGCCGACCAGAACGTTCACGCCGACGCCGACCAATACGCCGCGCGAGTCGCCGACTCCGACGTTCACCCGAACGCACACGAGCACGCCGACGCGCACGAACACATCGCGGCCCGCAACGCATACTCCGACAAGGCGGCCGGCGACGCCGACTCCAACCAGGGGTACCGTGACGGGCTGCCCCAATACATTCGATGATGTCAACCCGGAACGTCTCTGTTCGTTTGAGGGGCCGATTAACCAGTTCTGCGGCCCACTTTCGTATCTTATGGGCTTCGGTGCACTCGACTTCGAGACATTACTAATCGTCGGCGTTAACCCCACCGTGTACATTCTCGCCGACATTATCGACGCGCACAGCGCGGTGCTGCTCGGGTGGTCGCAGGACCCCGGCTTCGATGTCTCGTTCCCGTTCGATGGCGTCGTGGTACTCACCGAAGACGGCGAGGGGTTCGGAATCGGCGTCAGTAGCGGCGCCTTTTCGATCGGGCGCTGCGACTTCGATCGATACCTCGGGCTGTTCTTAGGGCTCACCAACCCGACGACGGATCGGAGCGCCGCGACGCTCTCCGCACTGGTGCAGCCTCTTGACCGCGAGCGGCTACTGGCGGCGAAACAGGAATTCCTCGACATGGCGGCGCCGTAGGTCAGGCGGCGCGCTCTTCGAGTAGTCGCGCTCCGCCGCTGGCCATTGGCACCATCACGCGCCGCACACAATCAGATACCGTGCGGCCCTCCCTATCGGCCGCAAATCTCGATCACCTCGCGCTCCGACGGCGTGAAGCGGATATGAGTCGAGGCGGTTTAGCGTTCTTCAGTCTTGGGTTGCCTCATGCGCGACTCCGTCGCACATTCGGCGACGACGGTCGCCGCTATCTTCCTCCCGCCGCTCTCGTGCTCATTTCCCTAATCCGCTCATGCTGGGATCTCCTTTCGGCCACAGACCCTGGTCTCTTCACCTCCGTGTTCGGAGGGTTATCAAAAGGACGTCGACCGGACACGAACCAGGCTCTCCATGCTGACGACTGAGGGCTGATGACAGACTTGGATATTTTTGGCCATGCGGGCTAGGCTGTTTGGATGAACGTTTCCTTGACTCCAGAACTCGAGAAACTCATCGACCGCAAGGTCAAAACCGGCCCCTACCAGACCGCAAGCGAGGTCGTGCGCGAAGCTCTTCGCATGCTCGAAGAGCGCGACCAGTTGGCAGAGCTTCGC
>CADEER010000375.1 GCA_902826395.1 uncultured bacterium | reverse complement strand
TGCCAAACAACACCGGCGTACTGCGCGCATAGCCGCGCAACGGCTCGACGGTGCGGCCGAGCTTCTTGCGCGCAGCCCAGAACACGAAGCGCGCGAACGGTCGGCGGGTTGTTTCGGGAAGTCCTTCGACGTGTGCCATGGCGTCTCCTTTAGCGGTCCACTACCGATGACACGTTCGACGGCCGCAATCGTTACACCCCGCCGTCTGCAGATCCGCCGCCTATCGATTTGAGTGTTGAGCCGCGAGGCTCGGCGCGCTAACAGAACCCTGGATGAGGGACCCGGCATGTCCCGCTGAGTGTTCGAGGAAATCAAACGGAACTTGCCCCCGACGATCACCATGTTGACCCGCGAAGCTCGGCACGGGTTGTTGGTTTTGTTGATACGCCTGATTCGAAGTTAGCCGGACGAGCATGGACCCAGCCCTGCTTACCAAACATGCATCTGATCTCGAATCGCTGCGCCGGTGCGTCGGACTTCGCGTTGTCGGCCTGGCGCGGTGTCGCTACATCTTCAACGGAGTGCCCGCCGCCGTTGGGGAAGGGGACCTTGAGCTCCGGTTCGACGGAGGCCGCACTATCGTGCTGACCGTCGCCTCTGACGGCGAATCTGTCGTGGCCGAAGAGCGTGAGCTCCGCCTTCCTCCCGCGTTTGCTCTCGACGACACTTCGAGGTGCGAGTGGGACCAGATCGACCTCTCGAAGGAGGAACCGTACGCCGGGTTCCTGGACCAACACCTGCAGTCGGTGGACGCGGTTGTGGACCACCATGCCGAGATCGATCATCGCTCTCTTATATTCGTGGCGACGTGAGACTTGCTGAACTACATTGGTACGAAGCCCACGGCGTGGGACGTCGTGGGCTGAAGATCAAGCGGTTCTTGTACTGACCTATGGCCAAAGCGACTAGATTCGTTCTCTGTGTGTCCAACGAGGGGTGCGAGGATCTCGAGCGCCGCAAGCTGTATGCCGTCGTTGCCGACGAGGCTGCGGCCGCCGACGGCTATTCCGCGTTGTGGACGAGTCGGGAGAGAGGACTATCTCTACCCCGCTCAGAACTGCGCTGCGATCGAGCTGTCCGATGATGTGCTACAGGCTCTTGGAGCAGGCTAACAAGGCTTTGCAGCCGCCGCGCAAAGCACGCGGCTGAACGCCAAGGCGTTTGGGCATCAGGAGGCGCGATGCAAAATGCAGTTCTCGCTGTGGTCCTGATTGTTGCTTTCTCTGGTTGTGCGTCGTCGCGTGGCTTCGATCGCGGCGCGCTCAGTGAAGCTTTGACCTCGGGTCAGAAGTCGACCTCGGACGGGTCTGGACGTAGAGTGCGATCATGAACGCGGATCCTTTGCTCGAGACGTTTCGGCGGTTGTCGGCCAACGAGAAGATCCGTTTGGTGCAACAGCTGTCGGATGAGATTGCGGAAGAAGCTTCGAACTTCCCTTTAACCGATGCTCAGCGGCGGGTGCTTGACGAGCGGATCGCTGACGATGACGCCAACACCGACGAAGTCGAACCGTGGAGTACGGTTCGTGACGACTTCCTGCGCTAACTGATTGTGCTGTATCAGCAGTTCGCAGCGGTCATTCGCGAGATCTGCGGTCAGCGACCGTTCAAGTTGCGGCGACAGCCTCCCGGACCGGCTGACCCGCAAGGCGTTCAAACATGCGTGGACTACAACTGGTCACCACGATGGCCCCGCTCCTGGCGTTGAGTTTTGTTCTCGGGCAGGAGGCTCCACCGGAGTTGACGCAGCAGGGGATGACCGAAGCAGCGAACGAGCGCCTCGTTTCCGCGGAGGCGGAGATGCAGCAGGTGTTCGATGCCCTGCTCCAGCGGGGAACGGGCGAACCGGCAGCCCTCGCGAAGCTGCGGAAGGCTCAGGCCGCGTGGGAGGCGTACCGGGACGCTCAACTCGAAGCGCTCTGGCCGATGTCAGACGGGTCGGACGGCAGCGCCGAACCGATGTGCGTTGCGATCGCGAGAACCACTCTTACCGACCAGCGCGTGCGCGAGCTGCGGGCGATGGCAGTGCCGCTCGAGGGCGACGTGTGTCGATCTCAGTGGCCAGAGTAAGGCTAGAAGAAATCCACAGATTACGCAGATTGCGCTGATTCGATAACGGTTTGCGCACTCCGATGCTCGAATCCCAAGTTCGTTGGTGA
>CADEER010000374.1 GCA_902826395.1 uncultured bacterium | reverse complement strand
CAGGAAAGTCCGTGTACGCGTACGGGTACGAGTACGTGTACGGTCACCAATCTTTTGTTTTCCGACAGTCCGTTTCGCCGGGGTGACACAATGTGCGCCGAGATGACGTGGGCTCCGGGGGATGCAGCACCGACCGAGCGAGCACCTTTCGTTCAGTCGAACAGTCTCAACCGGAGCCGGCGGGTCGCCTGCAGCAATGCGAGGAACTCGTCGCGGTCGATCAACTCGGCACCCAGCCGACCCATGTGCGGCGTCATCGTCTGGACGTCCATCCATTCGAGACCGCGACCGCGCAGATGATCGATCAGATGCAGCACGCACAGCTTCGACGCATTGGGGGCTCGGTAGAACATGCTCTCGGCGGCAAACGCGCCGTCCACCGCGACACCGTAGAGGCCACCGACCAGCCGCTCGCCGTCCCACGCCTCGACACTGTGCGCGATTCCGAGCTCGTGCAGGCGAATGTAGGCGGCGATCACCTCGGGCGTGATCCACGTGCCGTCCTGGCCCGGTCGCGGGCTGTGCGCGCAGGCGTCGATCACGTCGGCAAACGCCTCGTCGAGTGAGAATCGCAACGTGCACTGGCGCGCGGCGCGCGCCAGCGAGCGCGGCACGTGCACCGCCGCGAAGCGCACGATCGCGCGCTCCGGCGGGCAGAACCACAGCAGAGGTAGATTGTCGACCGGCCAGGGAAAAATGCCCAGCCTGTACGCCGCCAGTACCGACTCCGGGTGCAGATCGCCGCCGATCGCGACAATGCCTTCCGGACTGGCGGAGCGCGGATCGGGAAACTCAATGGCCATGATGATTGGGGGCGAGGGGCGAGGGGCGGGGGGCGAGGGATGGTTCGGCTGATCGGCCGCTGTTCGCGCGCGTTATGCGCGAATGAACCCGACCGATTCTCTTGCTCACGAGAGCCTGCATGGGGATGTTCTCGATTTATGAAGCACTCCAACTAGGAGGGCAAAGCATTCGATCTCCCCCGCCCCTCGCCCCTCGCCCCCGACTCGTATAGCCTTCGGCCTCGCATGGAACGAGAGCTCGAGAGGCGCCCGACGCGCCAGATCAAAGTCGGTTCGGTGAGTATCGGCGGCGCGGCGCCGATCGTCGTACAGAGCATGTGCGCCACCAAGACGCGCGACATCGACGCGACCGTCGCGCAGACCGAACAGCTCCGCGCCGCCGGCGCCGGCGTCGTCCGCATCGCCATCGACAACGACAAGGAAGTCGAGGCGCTGCGCGAGATCCGCAAGCAGACCGACGCCAACCTCGCCGTAGACCTGCAGGAAAACTACCGCCTGGCCGGCAAGGTGGCGCCGTTCGTCCAGAAGATCCGCTACAACCCCGGCCACCTGCACCACATCGAGCGCGACAAGAGCATCGCCGACAAGGTCGGCTGGCTCGCGAGCGTCGCGCGCGACAACGGCTGTGCGCTGCGCGTCGGCGTCAATTGCGGCTCGGTCGCCCCCGAGTTTCTCGAGCAGCATCCCGGCGACCAGCTCGAAGCGATCGTCCAGTCCGCGCTCCACCATTGCCGGCTCCTCGAGGACCTCGGCTTCGAGTCCTTCGTCGTATCGCTGAAGGACTCCGATCCGGAAAAGGTGGTCGCCGCCAATCGCCGCTTCGCGGCCGCCGCGCCGCGGGTGCCGCTGCATCTCGGCGTCACCGAAGCCGGATTGCCACCGCAGGGGATCATCAAGACCCGCGTCGCTTTCGAGAAGCTGCTGGCCGAGGGCATCGGTGACACGCTGCGCGTGTCGCTCACCCTGCCCAACGAGCGCAAGCACGAAGAGGTGGAAGTCGGGCACGCGATCATCGACGACGTGCGCAACGGCCGCTTCATCTCGGTGCCGAATCTCTCCGGCCTCAACATCATCTCCTGCCCGAGCTGCTCGCGGGTCGAGAACGAGGCCTTCGTCAACCTCGCCCAGGACGTGCGCGAGATGACGGAGTACGCCAGCAAGTACGACATCACCATCGCGGTGATGGGCTGCAGGGTGAACGGCCCCGGCGAGACCGACGACGCCGACCTCGGCCTGTGGTGTGGACCTTCGACCGTGACGCTCAAGCGCAAGGCCGAGAAGGTCGGTTCGTTCGGCTACGACGTCGTGCTGGCCGAGCTGCGCCGCCAGCTCGACGAGGTGATCGCCGAGCGCGCCGCGGGCGC
>CADEER010000373.1 GCA_902826395.1 uncultured bacterium | reverse complement strand
GGCAACGACTTCTTCGGCAAGCTGTAGGCGGTTCAAAGGCGCCCATCAGTCGGCCACGAGTTGTCGAGCCACGTGCTTACTCGACCAGCATGCATCGACCGACAACCTTGCAAATCGGAAGTGTCGCTTTTGATTTGCAAGGATGATTGCTGGTGCGGCGCCTGGCGCCGCTCCGGTCGTGGGCAGCAGTTGGGAGGGCTTCGTCATCGAGTCCATCCTCGCGGCGGCGCCGGAGAGGACCAAGGCATCGTTCTATCGGACCGCGGCCGGCGCGGAGATCGATCTCGTGCTGGAGCTCGGGGGGCCGCATGGGCTCTGGGCCATCGAGATCAAGCGCGGCCTCGCCGCGCGGCCCGCACGCGGCTTCTATCACGCCCTCGCGGATCTCCGACCCGCCAAGGCGTTCACCGTCTACTCGGGCGACGAACGCTACCCGATCAGCGATCAGGTCGAAGCGATCGGCCTGCGCGAGTTGGCCGATCTCGTGGCCGCCACGGCACCATGAACGCCCGTGCTCGGCGGACTCGATTCGGCGAGGTGCTGCTCAAGGCGAACAGCCACTCGAGGCGTTGCGCACGGCTGCGACCAACTCGTTGACCGCTACGCTACCGTTGCGATTGGCGTCGAAGGCGGGACAGGCGGAGACGGGTTGCCGGTTGAGCGCCACATTGACGCCGAGCACCAGCTCGTTGATCGCGACGATGCCATTGCCGTTGCAGTCGCCGGCGCACGCCTGAGCGACCGCGGTCGGGGTCGGCCCGCCGGGGGTGATCGTCGGTGTGGCGGTGCCAAACGGCGTCAAGCAGGTGTCGTTCGCCTCGTCGCAGGTGTCGTCTTCGGCGCAAGGCGTCGGCAGCAGGATGCAGAGGCCGCCGGTGCGGCTGCACTGGACCTCGCCGTTGCAGAAGAGATTGTCGTCGTCGCAGATGCACGTCGTCTCGTCGCAGGTGGAGTCGACGGTGGGCGGGTGGTTGCAACTGCCGCCGGCGGCGCACGCGTCGGCGGTGCAAGGATTGCCGTCGTCGGCGCACGCCGAGCCAGTCGGTGCGGCGCGGCAGAAACGGTCGCAGCAAGCGCCATCAGCGCCGGTCGTCGCGCCCAGGTCACAGTCTTCGCCCGGATCGAGCGTGCCGTTGCCGCACAGGTTCTCGAAGATCGCGGTGATGAACAACCCGTCGCGTTCCTGGATGCGCTCGTCGAAGCCGGGATACAAGCACGCGTCGCAGCCCGTCGTGCTGCCGTTCTGTGCGCCAAACCGCGTCGAGACCTCGCAGGACTGGCTGATCGCGGTGGCCGAAACGAGGAACTCCATCACGAAGAGGCTGGATGCGATCGGCTGGTCGCGGAACTGCAGCCGGGCGCTGGCCTGACGGCTCACGCTGATCCCGGCGGTGGTACCGTCGACGTCGAGCGTGTCGCCGGGCAGGAGGATGTCGATCGGGAATGACTCGTCGGGCTCGCCGCGGCGGGTCAGCGTCGGGATGGCGATGTCGGTCTGACTCACCGTCCCGCTGCAGCCAGCTTGGTCGGCGATGCGCAGTAGTCCACCCTCCAAGTTGACGTCGAGGCGCAGGTTGAAGCTGGGCGGGTGTTCGAGGACGAAGCCGACTGCGAAGGACAGAACACCGACCTCCACTGCGGCCAGCCCAGGGCCCGCGTCGGCGTTGACGTTCCAGGCAGCACGCATGGTGACGATGCTCGGCTGATCCGGGCGAGCGACCTGGCCTGACGCGTCGATGGTCGTCGAGGCCGAGTCGCTCGTCGACTGGCCGCTGAGAATTCCACCGCCCGCCTCGGTGAACGTGAACTGGGCCGCGGCCATCCCCGCCTGCCCCAGGAGCCAGATGACCCACGCAGCCCGCGCTGCTCGTCGATAGGCTGCGCTCATCGTCCTACCCCCTTGCCGATCCAGATACAGACGCTGCTACAAGAACAGTACCAGGCTCTGTGGGCCAAGCGCCGCAGCGGCACACACGGCTCGCGGGTGCGCCAGCGCACGTTCAGCGTGCAGAGGTCGCCCAGAGAAAGGGCAGTTCGCATTCATCTCGGGCACGGCACAAGCAAACGGCCATGGTCGGAGAGTGTGAGCGCTGCCTGAACGTCGTCGGCGATCGTCCTGCAGGGCTGCCCGCACCTCACATCGCGCGGCCGGCGTCGTTTACTCCCCTCGAGCAGACCGA
>CADEER010000372.1 GCA_902826395.1 uncultured bacterium | reverse complement strand
CCGCGCTGCTCTTGCGGGTTCAGCGTGCTGTCCAGTGCCAGCACCGGATTGGGCGGCGGCAGGAGCTGGAGAACGAAATCGGCGAACGCCCTCATCTCCGCGCCGTCGATCTCGTCGCCGCGCCCGAGCAGGGCGACGAACGTCGAGTTGAACTGGAGAAACGCGGCGAGCTCGTCGAAGCGGTCGCCGCCGGGCACGACGGCGCCGTTGCGCTCGCCGCGCCAGTGCAAGGCGCCGTGACCGGCGAGGCCGCGCAGCGTCTGCACGGTCATGGGGCCCTTCATCGGGTGGAAGGGAGTGCCGCCGACGAACACCATCTCGCCGTCGGGATCGCCGAGGTCCCAGCCGAGGTCGTCGACATCGCCGAACACGTGGCAGCTCGAGCACGACGCCTCGCCGTTGCTCGATCCGAACTTCGCGTCGTAGAGGAATCGCCGCCCTTCGACGATCGTCGCCGGCTCGGGATTGTGCAGAGCGAGACGCTGCACCTCGTTGCGCGACGACAGATCGACGGCCGACACCGTGTTGTCGAGACGGGTGAGCACGTAGAGGCGGTCTTCGTCCTCGTCGAGGATCAGGCCGCACGGCCCGCGCCCGTCGAGCTCGATGCGGTCGCCGACATCCGGCACGCGGCTGCCGGCCTCGAGCTCGTCGGCGTCGATGATGCCGATCGCCGCGGAGCCGAACGCCGCCAGATAGATGGTCTCGCCGTCGCTGCTGACCGCCATCTCGAGCGGCGTGGCGAGGCTGCGCTCCTTGATGCCCGGCGGGCTGGGAACGACGTCGTAATCGATGTGCGGGTTCAGATGATGCGGCGTGACGCCGTCGAGCTCCGGATCGATCACCGAGATGCGCGCCTGGTGCAGGCGGCTGCGCACCGTCGATCCTCCCGTCGTGCCTGGGCCCTCGAAGCGCACCTCGTTGCGCGCTTCGGTGTTGCTTACGTACAGCGCGCCGGTGACCGGATTGGTCGCCATGTTGAAGAGGATCGTCCCGACGCCGGCGACGCGGTCGATCTCCACCGGTGGATTCGCCTCGGCGTCGATCGCAAAGACGTCGTAGTCGGGCAGGTCGAAGCGCACCATCGCCGACCAGTCGCGGCCGATGTTGTCCTCCCACTGGCCGCTCGCCGGATCGAATTTGACGATCAGCCCCACCTCGGGTCGCGTGACCCCTCCGACGTTGGCGTCCGGGCCGGGTAGGCCGCCCGGCAGGTCGATGCCATCGACGTTGCAGGTCGCGTTCTCGCCGCCGTTGCAGACGATCTCTTCGTTGAGAACGGTCGTCTGGTTGCCCGAGTGGAAAATGGCCGCATAAACCGTCGACCCGTCGGGGCTGACAGCGAGAGCGCGCGGCGTATCGCCGAACAGAGTGACGATCGACAGCGGCGTGCCGCCCGGCTCGGCGCCGAGATCACTGCTATCGAACACCCAGACGTCGGCGCGGCCGATGCCGGGCGTCGTGAACTGAGGGTCGAAGGGGGCATTCTGACCGCGGTGCGCGGCGGTGATGAAGGCGCGCGACGCGTTGGTCCCTGCGAAGACGATGTCGCGCGGCTCGTCGCCGACCCACAGCGTGCGAACGACGCGCGGCGGCGAGGCGGCGAGGTCGACGATGGTGATGCTGTCGGACAGGTGGTTTACCACCCACGCTTCATCGTCGCCGTTGAGCGCCACTGCCACCGGTTCGAGGCCGACCGGGACCGAGGCGACGCGACTCAGGGCGCCGTTCTCGACGGCGAGGATCTCGAGGCGGTTGTCGGGAATGTTGACGGCGTACAGGCGCGTGCCGTCGGATGACATCGCCAGCGGGCGCACGGGGCCGCTTTCGAAGGCAGCAAGCGAACTCTGCGCTCGCGCGTTGCCGGTGCACAACAGCAACAGTGACACCGCAACCAGGAAGCGAGATCTTCGGGGAAAATGCACGGCGGGATCATCGCGCCGCGGATCGTCGGGTGCAAGGGTGAAAAGCCGTCAGCGTTCAGAGGTCAGCTATCAGCGTTCAGGATTAAATGGAGAAGGCGTCGGCGAGTTCGCGAAGCCCTTGTGAGACATGCACTGACGCTGAGGAAATATTTGATTGCCCTCTCCCTAACCCTCTCCCGCAGGAGACTGTCGACTTTCTCTCGTACACGTACCCGTACGCGTACCCGTACACGATCAATGCCCGAATTCTGCAGGAAACTCCGTGTAC
>CADEER010000371.1 GCA_902826395.1 uncultured bacterium | reverse complement strand
TCGCCAGCGACCTCGGCTTCCTGTGGTACAACGTCATCGGCTGCGCCGTCGTCGCGGCCGTGTCGCTGCTGCTCCAGGCGCTGAGAGGTTCTCGTCGCGGCCCGTCGGCGGATACCGAGGGCGCTGCTGTCGACGAACTCCACGGGCGATCGTGACGCCCGCCGCCTCCGGGGGGGGGGAGCCTCCAGCGAGCTGTACCGCTGGATGTCGTCACTCGCTGCGCCTTGTTCACAGGCGGTCGCCTATGTGGGGCGATGCGGCCAACGAGTCAGAGGCTGGGCAGTCGTTCGCCTCGAGCGTGGCGTACCAACTGAAGCACTGTCGCGCCCTCATCTCGGAGTACCGCCGCAGAGCTTCGTAGTCGTCCTGCTCGGCAGGAAGAGACGAGGCGATTGCTAGCGGCGGGACGAGAACCAGACTCGCATACAGGCCGAGTGTGACGACGCTTTCCGAGAACGACGCCAAGGGGTTTTCGATTCGTTCTAGAACTGCTTTGGCCTTCTGAAACTGAACCGCAAACGTCAGTTGGCCCGCGCCGTTCCGATTGAGGCATGCGAAGATCTTCGCCAGAGCCGTTTCTCGTTCGACTACGGCGCCCGTCAGGCCTTCGCGACGGAGGGCGAGCAAGGTGGACATCTCCTGATACTGCTGGTGCAGTCCGATCGCGATAAACACGGCAATCGCTCCGAGCACCGGATCGGCGAGCCATGCCGCGCCTGCTGCCATCGCCAGCATGCTGATCGACGCGAAGGCGAATCTCAGCCGGGGAGAGCGATCGAAAACTGCCGCATTGAGGAGCTGTCCGCCGTCGAATGGCAGGAAGGGCAGGAGGTTCGTGTAGTTGACTGCAACCAGGAGAAAGGCCACCAGGTGAGCACGATCACTCGCCAGCCATGGAAACGATGCCATCAAATGGTCTCCGGCGACGAAGTAGAGGCATCCCAGGAGCAGGCCCGGGACAGGTCCGAGCAGATAGATAATCGCGCGCTCGACGGCGCGAGCCCGCGGCTTATTCCCGATAGCGGCGGCGCCGAGGAACGGGAGAAAAAGGATCTGCAGGTCGCGATAGCCGAACAGACGCATGCCCGCGATGTGTCCCAGCTCATGGAAGAGGAGGACGGCGAACAACGCGATCATGTAGTCGAAGGAGATCGCGAAACCGAAGGCCATCCCGAACGCCAGCGCCGACGCCACGAACACCGCCAACTTGCCTAACCCTCCCAGATGCGATGATTGGGCCTGCTCCGCCCTCGCGTACGATGCAACCTGGGTTGATACGAGCGCCTGTCCGACTGGTGCGCCCATTGCTGCGAACGTCTTCTTCTGTAGGGCCGCCGCCTTGCGGTCGCCTTTCAGTAGGCGCCGCGAGAACCACAACGCGGTCCAGGGGCGAAAGTGGTAGATCCCAGATTGCGCGACTGCATGCCCGTGCTCGACGAGAAAGTCGAAATAGCCCTGGTCGAAGCGGTTGCCCAACTCGATCAACCGCTCCGGTGACTGCCGGGCTCTTAGTGACCACCGCGAGTCCCGCGCTTCTGCGTCCCCCACTGCCTCTCGATGAGACCGCCATTGCGACTCGTCGTCGGCCGTGAACGGATCGTTGAGTAGGTACCCCTCATAGCCAGGAACGACGCCATAGGCGGCCCGGCTCATGGTTTGCAGCAGGCTACCGTCCGGATGCATGGCAACAAAGTTGATCGAATGCGGCCACACCGCGTTTGCGTTCGGCGCTGGCGCAAGCTTCGCGTAGCAGCGCTCGACCGGATGGTAGTAGACCAGAGTCCAGATCGGATCGGTTATGTTCGCGAGCACCGACAGTGCGGACTGAACGTGGGAGGCCTCGAATCCCTGCTTCTCGAGGAACTGCGCCCCTCTCTCCAGTGAATCGAGAATAACCTTGGGCATGTCCGCCCGCGTTCGAATGGACGCCAAGGGAACACGCAGCCGCATGCTCATGGTTGCCATCCATCCGAACAGCAATTTTGCGACCAGGATCGCAACCAAGATGCCGATGATATGCACCGCGTCGTTCAACGTTCCCTGCCTCCGAGATCCTTGCCGTGAAAGAGGGTAGCGGGATCGACGGAACTTTCAGCAGTAATCTGCGTAGGCCCCGGCGAGGCATCTGCGGGCTGCCGGCGAGTGCAACACTCTCTTTCTACCCGATGACCTGGCGGCGTCACTGCCGGCCGAGTTGTTGGCGCAGGATGCCGATGTTGTGCGCGAAGCGGTT
>CADEER010000370.1 GCA_902826395.1 uncultured bacterium | reverse complement strand
TACTCATCGGCATTGCCCCAAGGGTCCCAAGCCGCCCGATCAGTCCAGCAGTCGATCCCACATCGAGCCCGTAAGCACGCGCAAACTCCATCACGCTGCCGGGATCTGATTGACCAGTCTGCATCGCGAGCGCGAGGCGTGCCTGCATCGACTCTTGGAACGTGAACTGGAACGAGCCTCGGTAGCCCTGTTGCCCAGCTTGCCGCAGTTCGCGGAATCCGCCACCGAGGCGCTGGCCGGTGTCGAAGACCTGTCGCTGGGTGTCTTCGAACGTTTCCGCCGAGCGGTTCAGGAACTGGAACGCTTCTATCGCTGCCAGAATGCCGCCGGTAGCGATGGTGCCGGCGCCGAGCAGCCGCAGCCCGAGGCCCATGCCCAATCCACCGCCGCCACCGCTTCCGCCCGCCGCGACCAGGCCGCCGATAAACTTCCTGATTCCACCTTCCTCGAGCTGCCCCGCCTCGTTCTCGAACAAGCCTCTCGAAGCGGCCGCCGTACCGATTGCACCTTTCTCGGTCCGCAGCTCCTTAATGGCTTCACCGAGCCGGCTGATATCTTCGGGTAGAATCTTCTCGAGATCGAACTGCTCGCGCTCCGAGAGATGCACTCCTTCTTGCCGGTACCGATTGAGCTTCTCGAAGCGATCGCTCTTACGCTCAAGGTCACGGGTATTCTGATTGAGCAGCCGCTGCGTCTCCCGCCACTCGCGTTGCAGCTCTCGCTCCGTCATCGCGCTGGCGCGCACCTGAGCCGCGTGCCGACGGTGCGCCTCGATCTGCGGGTCCATCGCCTGAGCTGTTCTCTGGCTCTCCTCGCGTAGCTGCTCCTTTTCCGCGAACGGACCGGGACGCCCTTCGATATCTTGAGCGAGTTCCTGTGCCAGCCGTTCATTGCGCGCTTGCGTCGGATCCCTGTCGCCGAGGCCCGGTTGCTGCGAGCTCGGCCTGGGTCCAGGTCGCGGAGCTGGGCGAGGCGATGGGTCTCTCGACTCCCCAGCGAGGTCGGGATCAGTCGCACTCGGCTCCGGAGGTGCTTCCGGTCCCGCCGACTCAGGTGAGGGCTGGGGGCCCGGCTTGATACGTGGCGGCCGAACGATGCGGACATCACCCATCATCCGCGTGCGCTCGAGCTGCTCCTCGGTCGATCCAGTCTCTCTTGCGCGCTCGCGTTCGTCAGGTAGCAACGGCCGCGAGACGTACTGCCCTGGGCTCTGCAGTTGCTCGATGCGTCGCAGGATCGAGATGTACTGCTGACCTGCGTTGCCACCGCGCGAGCCGAGTACATCGAGGGCGTTGCGGAGGTTCGAAAGCTCCGACTCTCCGAGCGTCTCACCGGCCGCCCGGCGCTCGCGGTAGGAGTCCGCCTGACGGGCTACGGGTCCCAGGATCGGCTCTCGTCCCTGCTGGCCGAAGCGCTCGATGTTGCGGACCGCCTCCACCGCCTGGCGGTTCAGCTCCTCGAGCTCGTTTGTGAAGCTCGAAGCCTCCCTGCGAATCTGCGCGATCGCCTCAGCCATGGACTCCGAACCCCTCGTTGATCAGACCGGCAAGGCCCTTCGCCCGGTTGACTGCCAGGCCGTCGAAGTCGCCGTCGTAGAGAGCTCGATCGAGTGCGTCGTTGCCGGCGACCATGCGGTCGATCTTCGACTGCGCGTTGCGCCCCTCTTCCTCGAGGTCGACGTCGCCGCGCTCCCAGCGCTCGAGCTCCTGGCCGGCCATCTCGTTGCCGCAGAGCGGACAGAACGGCACCGACACCTCGACCTTGCACTTCGAGCACTCGCGCCAGGTGCGGTCCGGGCCGAAGAAGCGTGCGCCGCACTCGCCGCAGAAGCGCTCTCGGCCGAACGCGTCGCACTTCTGGCAGATGTGCACACCGTCATCGATCAGCTCCTGGTACGAGACCCAGGCGCTCTCGTCGGCGTCGAGATCTTCGAGGGTGCGCCAAGGTCTCGACTCCGGCCATCGCTTCCAGGTCGACCAGGTCAGCCGCTGGTCGGGGTCGGCGCAGTACCGGTAGAGCTCGACGGCGCCGAGGTGACGTTGCTTTTTTTTTCTGCCAGCGCCGCTGTGAGCTCGGCTGCAGCGCGCGCGAACTCCTTGGGAGTGACGTTGTCGAACGACACGACCCGTCCGACGACCGTCTGCCCGTCGGCGCCGCCCAGGATCTGGCGAAACCAGTGATCCGGAGCGCCCTCGCCGAACGACGGGTAGCCGACGCGCGGCACCAGGAGGACCTCGAGCTGCG
>CADEER010000369.1 GCA_902826395.1 uncultured bacterium | reverse complement strand
CGAGCTCTCCGTGCTCATCGTGGTATTGAACATGGAAAAGCCGGGAAAAGGGTACTATGTCGCGTCCGTTACCAACACGGCGGACGGAAACAGGGTGGTCGCCGAGATCACTCTGACCATAGTGTAGTCGAGCGCGCGCGCAACGACGCCTCGTCGCCTCCCCTGAGAGGAATCAGTCGAGAGCAGGATCTCGATCGCTCGACCGATCAAGATCCTGTCTCAGCCGGACGAGGCGCTGCCAGTCGACTGTGTTCATTTCGAAGGAGCTCCCCGAGAGCTCATTGATCAGTTGCGCGGCATCCCGTCGCCTACCTACCCCGACCAGATGATGGGCAAGAGCAGCGCCGGCGCGCAACTGAAACGGAACGTTGTTCCTCATCCGCGCCTTGCCCAAACTCGCATATAGAGAGTGCTCCGCTGCTTCGGAGCTCCCGCGCGCCAGCAAAAGCTCGCCGCGCAGGCGGTGGAACTCCGGCTCGTGATACCGGCAGTGGCCGGTCGCACAGTGTTCCAGCCCCTCGGCGATCGTCGCCTCGGCTTCGTCCAAACGTCCCAAGTCGAGCAGCGTCGTCGCCAGGTGTGTGAGGTAGTTGGCGTACGCCGAGTCGATGCCCATACCCTTGTACATCGCCATGCCGTACTGAAGGGTCGCCAGGCCCTGCTCTGCGTTTCCCAGCATTCGTTCGGCGATTCCCTTGGTGCAGGTCGCCCCTGCCATGTAGAGCGGTAGCTGCTGCTCCATTGAAAGGACGATCTGTCGTTCGGCAAACGGGAGGGCCGCCTCGGCGTCGCCACACTCGACCAGGTAGAGCGCCGAGAAGACGTTACTGATCGACATCGAGTAGGGATCGCCCGCCTCCAGCGCCACTCGCTGCATGCGCTCCAGCAACTCGTCTGCCCGCACGCGATCACCGAGGAAGAAGTATGCCGTCATCGCGTACGGGTAGGCGTAGATGCCGCCGTTGTACCCGTAGCTGTCCGCGTACTCGCGGAACTCGGGGCGATGATAGTACTCGATCGCTCTGTCGAGAAACTCCGCCGCCTTCCGAAAGTCGCCGGCATACCAGGCATCGACGCCCACAGTGGCGCACCCCTGCAGCGCGATCACCGGGTCCGTCGAATCGGCGATCTTCACAAAGATGCCGATCATCTGCTGGGTCTCCGGGAGGTGACTGCGTGTGAGGTGGTATGTCCACAACCCGTTGAGAACCGGAAGCGGAGTACTCTCTCCCAACTCGTCGGCCACCTCCATCGCCTGGGACAGGGTCTCCCCGACTGCGGGTAGGGCGTAGCCACCCACCATGAACTGGCTCGTGGCGACGACCGTGAGTAGCTCGATCTTCAGCGGGCCGACAGCGCTATCGAGCGGCAACGCCTCGAGGAGCTCCAATCCGCGCCGCGAGTGGAGCTCCGCCTCCTGGTAGGACGCCTGGCGAAGGTTCTTCTCACCGGCCAGCTTCCAATATCCGGCCGACTGAATACCGTCGCCAGCGAGCTCGAATTGTTGCGCGACCTGCTCCGGGCGCTTCACCGCGATGTCTGGAAAATCGCGCACGACACACGCAGCAACCGTGGCGTGCAACTCGCGCAGACGCGCCGGGGGAATCGAGTCGTAGACGGCATCGCGGATGAGTGCATGCCGGAATTCCACCAACGAGCGACCGGGGGTCGTAGAGCTCAGGATGCCGGCGCGAACGAGCTCGTCGAGCAGCGAACGATCTGCCACATCGCCCAAGGCCGCCACGATCACGTCCCAGTCCAGCTCTCTTCCGAGTGCCGCGGCGAGATGTGCCGCTTTGCGCGCCGCATCGCTCATCTCCGAAAGCCGCTCGGCGACGATCGCGCGCAATCCCACCGGAACGGTTGAAGCGCCGGCGTCCCCACCCGCCACGATCATGCGAGCTACTTCGGCGGCAAACAGCGGCACGCCTTCAGCCTGCTCGATGATCCTCCGTCGCAGAGTTTCCGGAAGGTCAGCATCGAGGAGGGCGGCAATCTCGGCGTCGGCCAACGGTTGGAGAGCCATGACCTCACCGCGCCCCTGCATCCACCGCGCACCCTGCGATGT
This sequence comes from uncultured bacterium, assembly GCA_902826395.1. Taxonomy (GTDB): domain Bacteria; phylum Desulfobacterota; class Binatia; order HRBIN30; family CADEER01; genus CADEER01. The sequence goes on along the minus strand of CADEER010000369.1, from coordinate 186 downwards.
TCGCGCCGTGACGAGAAGCAAGAGACGACCCGCGAGTTCGCCAGACCCAGCCAGCTTATCGAGATACTCCTGCGTCTGCGCATCGGCCCAGTGGAGGTCTTCCACCACGACGACCAGCGGCGTCTCGACCGCCAGGCCGCGCAGTAGACCCACCAGCGCATCGGAGACCGCCAGGCGCTCGCGCTC
>CADEER010000368.1 GCA_902826395.1 uncultured bacterium | reverse complement strand
GAGTACGCGTACGAGTACGTGTACGGGCACGAATCTTCGTTTTCCGACAGTCTCCTACCCTTGGAGAGGCGATCAAGCGCGGCAACTCGAGCGATTCGATTCAACTGCCCCAGCAACGCCTCACCTGTGCCGGCCCTGGCTCACCCGCGCTTTCGAGCGTGCTATCGTGCGCGGATGCCGGTGGTCACTGCCAACTCGATCGGTCGCAGCTACGGCTTGCTGCGCGTACTCGAAGACGCCTCGCTGACGATCCACCGCGGCGAGCGGGTCGGCGTCGTCGGCGCGAACGGCGCCGGCAAGAGCACACTCGGACGCATCCTCGCCGGCACCGAAGTGCCGGACCGCGGCACCGTGAGTCCGCGGCGCGAGGCGACGATCCTCTACCTCGAGCAAGCGCCGCGCCTGCCTGCCGGTGTCGCGGCGCGCGACGCCGTCCTGGCCGGCTTGGCCGCATGGTGCGTGGCGCGACGGCGTTTCGAGGCGGCGAACGAGCGACTGATGGCGAAGCCGGGCGCCGATCTGACCGCGGCCACGGCAGAGCAGGCCGCCGCCGCCGAAGAGCTCGAGCGCCTCGGCGGCTGGCAGCTCGTGCATCGCGCCGAGGCGATGCTCGGCCATCTCGGCATCGCCGATGCCGACCGCGACGTCGGCCGCATGAGTGGGGGCGAGCAGCGGCGCGTGGCACTGGCCCGCCTGCTCATCGCGCGCCCCGACCTGGCGATTCTCGACGAGCCGACCAACCACCTCGACGTCGAAACCGTCGACTGGCTGGAGCGCCATCTGGTCGAAGAGTTCGAGGGAGCCGTGCTGCTGATCACCCACGATCGCTACCTTCTCGACCGCGTCGCCGAGCGCACCGTCGAGGTCGATCGCGGCCGCGTCACCTCTTATGACGGCGGCTACGAGACGTACCTGCAGGCACGCGCCGAGCGGCTGGCGCACGAGGAGCGCGCGGAGCGCAATCGGCAGAACTTCCTGCGCACCGAGCTAGAGTGGTTGCGCCGGCGGCCGAAAGCGCGCACCGGCAAGTCGAAGTCGCGCATCCAGCGCGCTCTCGACGCCGCTGCCCAGGAACGGCCAGAGCAGCAGGCGGTGGCGCAGATCGCCGCCGCCGAGGCGCGCTCCGGCAAGACGATCCTCGAGATGGAGGATGTGGCAATTGCCGCTGGCGGCCGCGCGCTCGCCGGCGGCATCGAGCTCTACGTCACGCAGGGCGAGCGGATCGGCATCGTCGGCGCGAACGGCTGCGGCAAGAGCACGCTGCTCCGCTGCATCGTCGGCGAGATCGAGCCGAGTGGCGGACGCATCGTGCGCGGCGTCAACACTCGCATCGCCTATCTCGACCAGAGCCGCAGCGCGCTCGACGACGCGGCGACGGTGTTCGAAAACGTAATCGGCGACCTGGCGGTCGTGCGAGTCGGTGCCAGCGAGATCACTCCGCGCTCCTATCTCGAGCGCTTCCTCTTCGACGACGCCGGCCAGCGCTCCGTCGTCGGCACGCTGTCCGGCGGCGAGCGCGCCCGCGTCGCACTCGCGCGGATGCTCGCGCAGCCGGCGAACCTGATGATCCTCGACGAGCCGACCAACGATCTCGACCTCGCGACCCTCGGGGCCCTGGAGGAGTTTCTACTCGAGTTCGGCGGCACGACCATCGTCGTCACCCACGACCGCTACTTCCTCGATCGGGTCGCCACCTCGATCCTCGCCTTCGAGGACGGCCTCCTGCGGCGGTTCCACGGCGCGTATTCGGACTATCTCGCGCAGCGCGCGACGGCCCGCGAAACTGCCCTCGCTCCGACGCCCCCGAGCGCGCAGCCGCAGAAGGCGAAGACTAGCCCGGGCGGCAAGCTCAGCTACCGCGAGCAGCGCGAGCTCGAGTCACTGCCGGACGAGATCGAGACACTCGAGGCGAACGTCGCCGCGCTCGAGCAGCGCCTTTCCGATCCCGCCACCTACGCGACGGGCGGTCGCGAGGCGGCGGACCTCGCCGCGCAGCTCGAGCAGGCGAAGCTCGAAGTCGATCGCCGCATCGAGCGCTGGGAAGAGCTGGAAACGAAGAAGGCGGCGCGCTGATTCGCGCGCCGCCCTTTCAATCGCGTCACATCTGTCATTCCGGCGAAAGCCGGAATCCACACGATCTCACAAGAACCCCTCTCCCACATCGCTCGTGGGAGAGGACTAAGGTGAGGGTTCGTCGTCCTAGAGTCCGCGAAAGCCTTGTGGCACATGCGCTAACGCACACGAAACATCTGATT
>CADEER010000367.1 GCA_902826395.1 uncultured bacterium | reverse complement strand
AAGATACGCACCGAATGGCCGACGCCAACAAGGCGTTCGCCCACTACCGCTGGTAGCTCCCGCAATCCCCTAGAGTCCTAGCACAATGGAGAAAGGACGCGGACGTGTTCCGTCCGCGTCCTTCATCATCTATGGCACGCAAAGTTTCACTCGAGCGCAGTCGCAACATCGGCATCATGGCACACATTGATGCCGGTAAGACGACCACGACCGAGCGCATCCTTTTCTACACCGGCATCAACTACAAAATCGGCGAGGTCCACGAAGGGACCGCGACGATGGATTGGATGGTGCAGGAGCAGGAGCGCGGCATCACCATCACGTCCGCAGCCACTACGTGCATGTGGCGCGATCACCGCATCAACATCATCGATACGCCCGGGCACGTCGACTTCACGATCGAAGTGGAACGCTCGCTGCGTGTTCTCGACGGCGCCGTGGCGGTGTTCTGTTCGGTCGGTGGCGTAGAGCCACAATCGGAAACCGTGTGGCGCCAGGCGGACAAGTATCGGGTGCCCCGCATCGCGTTCATCAATAAGATGGATCGCGTCGGCGCCGATTTCGATCGCGGCGTCAGCATGATCCGCGATCGGTTGGGCGCCAACCCCGTGCCTCTGCAGTTGCCGATCGGCAAAGAGGAGGCCTTCGTCGGCGTAATCGATCTGGTGACGATGAAGACCATCATCTGGGAAGATGAGAGTCTCGGCGCCAAGTACGAAGTCGGGGAGATTCCTGCCGAGATGCGCGACGAAGCCGAATTGGCGCGCGAGCAACTCGTCGAGGCCGTGGCCGATTCCGACGAAGTGCTGATGGAGAAGTACCTCGAGGGCAAGGAGATCTCGGAGGCGGAGCTCCGCAAGGGTATTCGCGACTCGACTTTGGCGATCAAGGTCATTCCGGTGCTGTGCGGTTCGGCGTTCAAGAACCGTGGCGTGCAGACACTGCTCGACGCGGTGGTCGACTACCTGCCGTCGCCGCTCGACGTCCCGCCGGTGATCGGCAAGGACCCCGACAAAGATACCGACGTCGAAAGACCGGCGAAGGACGACGCGCCGTTCGCGGCTCTGGCGTTCAAGATCATGACCGATCCGTACGTCGGTACCCTCGCTTTCTTTCGGGTGTACTCGGGTGCCATCGAGACCGGTGACGGCATTCTCAACGCGACCCGCGGTAAACAGGGCCGTGTCGGGCGATTGCTGAAGATGCACGCGAACAAGCGTGAGGAGATCTCGCAAGTGTACGCCGGCGACATCGCCGCGGCTGTGGGTCTCAAGGGCGTGACCACCGGCGATACGATCTGTACTCCCGACGCACCGGTAATTCTCGAATCGATCGATTTTCCCGATCCCGTCATTTCGATCGCGATCGAGCCGAAGACCAAGGTGGATCAGGAGCGACTCGGCGTATCGCTGCAGAAGCTCGCGGAAGAGGATCCTTCGTTCCGCGTCGAGACTGCCCCCGAGACCGGTCAGACCATCATCCGTGGGATGGGTGAGTTGCATCTCGAGATCATCGTCGACCGCCTGCTGCGTGAGTTCAAAGTCGACGCGAACGTCGGACGGCCGCAGGTCGCGTACAAAGAGACGATCCGGAAGAAGGTCGAGCAGAACACGAAGTTCCAGCGCCAGACCGGTGGGCGAGGCCAGTACGGGCACGTCGTGCTCGACGTCGAGCCGGCGGCCGCCGGCGGCGGCTTCGAGTTCGTCGACGCCATCAAGGGCGGAGTGATCCCGCGCGAGTACATTCCGGCGGTCGAGCGCGGTGTGCGCGAGGCCCTCGAAGGTGGCGTACTGGCTGGGTACCCGATGGTCGACATCCGGGTTTCGCTCAAGTTCGGCTCGTACCACGAGGTCGACTCTAACGAGATGGCCTTCAAGATTGCCGGCTCGATGGCCGTCAAGGAGGCCGCGCGCAAAGCCGACCCGATCCTTTTGGAGCCGGTGATGGGCGTCGAGGTGGTGTCTCCGGAGGAGTACATGGGCGACGTGATTGGCGATCTGTCGAGCCGTCGCGGCCAGGTGCAGGGCACCGAGTTGCGGGCAGGCGCGCAAGTGATCACGGCGAAGGTTCCCCTCAAGGAAATGTTCGGCTATGCGACCGATCTCCGGTCGGCGACGCAGGGTCGAGCTACCTACACCATGCAGTTCTCTCACTACGATCCGGTGCCTCAGGCAATTGCCGAGGAGATCGTCGGGCGCAATCAGTAGTCGTTCATAGGGCGCGGGAGGATATCGAGATGGCGAAAGAGAAATTCGAGCGGACGAAGCCGCACTGCAACATCGGGACGATC
>CADEER010000366.1 GCA_902826395.1 uncultured bacterium | reverse complement strand
GCGACGAGACCCGCGTCGACGATTCCTATTGGCGAGACCGTGAACGAGGGTGGTTCTGGTATGACGATCCGCTACCCGAGCGAAACGAAGGCCCTAAGCCGAAACCCAAGGCCATTCCCACCATTAGCGCTCCTACCGCTCTCAAGAGGCCGCGCGAACTCGTGGAGTTCGAGGCGTTGCAAAAGCGCGTTGAGGATCTGCGCAACATCGCCATCATCAACCCGTCGGAGCAGAATATCCGCAGCTATCTCAACATCCAGAACTTCGTCATCGAGAAGGCGTCGACCTTCGCCGACGTTGCGCAGCGCGTCATCTGGGCGTCCCCGGAGCTTGATCCCACGGTCACCGGTCGCCCGGTCAACGCGAAGGCGCTGGAAGTGTTCGACCGCGAACAGGCGGGTGCGCGGACCAACACCGTCGCGCACCTCTCACAAACACATGCGCTGTTCTTCTTCTTCCGGTCGGATTGCCCCTACTGTCACCAGTTCGCGCCGCTGCTGAAGGACTTCGAGGCCAAGTTCGGCCTCAAGATCGTTCCGATCAGCGTCGACGGCGGGGGATTGCCCGAGTTTCGTAGCCCAAGGATGGACAACGGTATCGCCCGCACGCTCGACGTCCGCCAAGTGCCAGCACTGTTCCTCGCCGAACCCAGGGGCGGGAAGATCACGCCCATCGGTTATGGGGTGCTCTCCGAGAGCGAGCTCCTCGAACGAATCTTCGTCGTCACCCAGCCGGACGCGGACAAGTTTGTGCCGTCCACAACGCAGTACGTCCCCAACCTTTCGCTCCGTTAGAAGGAGGCTGCCATGAGGCTTCGCAGACCACTTCGCAAGACGATCGCCCTCGCGACCATCGCTTCCCTCATGCTGGCCCCAGTGAGCCGAGTTTGGGCGGGCGATCTTCAGGCCGAGGTCGACAGCATGTTCAACAACCTCGGTGCCATTGGTAACTACACCACGCCCGGTGCATTTCGGGGACAAACCTACAACACCTATACCGGGGGCAGCATCTTCCTGCGCTCCCCCAACAAGGTCTACCAGCTTGCCAGCATTCAGTTCCCCTATGTGAAGGCAGGATGCGGAGGCATCGACGTATTCGGTGGCTCGTTCTCGCACCTAGGCGCGGCCGAGTTCAAGAACATGCTGAAAAGCATCACGGCAGCCCTGCCCGGCGTTGCCTTCCAGCTCGCGCTCTCGGCAGTAACGCCTCTGCTGGGCCAGAAAGCGGAGTGGGCGAAGTCGCTGGAAACGTTCATCACGAACGCGCGTATCAATTCGTGCGAGACGGCGACCGCGCTGGTGCGCGGCGCGGCGAACCAGGTCGGCTTTGACGCCTTCTCCTCGTGCGTGCGAATCGCGATCGAGCTCGGCCTCGAATCTGACGAAGACGGCGCCCGTCGGCGCTGCCGCAGCTCTCAGGACGCCACGCTGGCCGCCGGTGCAGCGAGCGGCAATGCCGACGCCCGTGCCATGGTGCCCTTCACCGGCAACTTGACCTGGGAAGCGCTGAAGCGGGTGAGCAGCATTGACGACAACGAGCGTGAACTGATCCTGAGCATGGTGGGAACGGTGGTCTATTACCCCACCGCTCAAAACCGCGACCCCGATGTCATTGGCCCGACGCTGACCAGCATCACGCAACTGTTGTATGGCAACGCTGACGCAGGCAGCGGCAAGGTCAACATCACCCTGCTCAAATGCAGCAACTTCACCGCCTGCACCAGCGTCACCCAGAACACCAGCTACGTATTGAAACCGTTCACGACCAAGGCGGAAGAGATCATGCGCAGCATCTCCGACAAAATCGCGAACAGGAGCGGAGCGCCGACCCCTTCGGAAATCGGGTTCGTGAACATCACCAGTGAGCCCGTGTATCGCATGCTCTCGATCGGCAATGCGATCAAAGGATCCGGCCTTGCCGAGACGCTCATCATGAAATATCGCGACGTTGTCGCTGTCGACTATGCCTACAACTTTCTAGAACGGTCCCTGAAGATTGGCCTCGATGCGCTGGCCAAAGACTTCAAGCTTGATACGCGCCAAACGGATACCGCTCGGGAACTCCGGGATCGCGCCCGCGGGTACCTCACCGCACTAGCGCTCGAGAAACAAGCGCATTACTCGAAGGTGCAGGCCTTCAACTCGGTCGCCTCGCACTTGGAGCAGCTGGAACGGCAACTGCGCAGCAGCATGCCCCAGCACGTCATCGACATGCTGGGGCAAAACGGCCTTGCGATGGCATCCCGCTAGTCGACGCGCGAGGGTCCGCGTATGTACGAGATATACGCCTACGGCAAT
>CADEER010000365.1 GCA_902826395.1 uncultured bacterium | reverse complement strand
CCGCCAGAGCGCTGGCGTACCGTGATTGCGGATCGCCTCATCGAACTCGCCGGCGTCGAAGTGATCGGCCGCGGCGCCCGTGGCTGCAGATCCTGTGATCGCCATCACATGAACCCCAGCGCGACGCCGCGCTCCTGGCGCTTCCAGTCCCGACGGATCTCGCCTTCGCGCTCGAGCGCGAGCTCGAGCATCCCGGAGTAGGCGCCGAACTTTCCGCCGAAGTTGCGCGATCGGCTCATGCCGTCGAGGCCGAGCGATCCGCCCGTCGCGCCACCCGAACGGGTGTTGATGATGATGCCGCCGAGCAGCAGAAGGGTTCGGAGCCGGATGCCCTCGAGGAGGTCTTCGTGGTGCGCCTGGAGGACCCCATGCGCCTGCGTGACATCGGCGCCGAAGCCGGTCGTGTAGTCGATGAAGATCGATCGCGGGATAGCGCGGTGACCCGTCGCCACCGCGGCGGCGACGCCAGTGAATTGAAAAGCGACGCTCGTCCCACTGGAAGGAACAAGGTTGAAGCGACCGTATTTGTAGTCGCCCTTGATCCACGACGGTGGCACGACAAACGTCGGCACCGTGCCCGGGTAGGCGAAGACCCACCGGTGGATCTCGACGACCGGTGCGTAGCGCAGCGTCGTCTCGCCCCAGGGCCGTGATCCGGGATCGTAGTCGTACGCTGGCTCCTCGATGTCGGCGACCGGATCGAACGGCGGGTCGATCTCCGAGAAGTGCAGGCCGGCGCCCGATGGGAAATGCTTGCGGGCCTGGACGTCCGAGAAGACCCGCGTCGGCTTCAATCGGATGCCGAGGTCGCGCTCGTAGAAATCCTCGGCGCTGCGCAGCTTGCGCTCGATCGCCTTCGCGTCGAGCGGCGCTGCTTCGCCGCGCGCGTGCGCGACCACGCCGTAGAGTTCCTCGCTCAGGATCTCCTCAACAGTGATCGGCGACTTCAGTGTCCCCGGGTTGGCCACGTTCCCCCATGGACCGCGTCAGGCGGTGGTGTAGTGGATGACCCAAGTTTCGGTGCTGTGATTGCCGACCGGGGTGATGTCGCCAGCGGCCACCGTGTAGTCGGTGGTGACGGCGAGAAGCGTCTTCGTCGCCGGCGCGCCCGACGCAGTCACGAAGGCGAGAATCGCGATCACCGTACCGACGTCGTCGAGACCGAGCGCCACCGCGTTGGTGGAGGCCATGCGCACCGTTTTCGTGCGCTCGCCGATCCCCGTCGCCTGCGAGGCGAGCGATGCATCGTGCTCCTCGATGAACCCCTTCAGGTTCGCGAGCTTCAACGCCGGGTCGTGATCGTTGAGGAGGTTGAGACGCTGCTCTCGGGTCTTTTCGACGGGCATTGCCTACTCCTTCAGTTCTGCTGGCCGTCGGCCGGTGCAGCCGGCGCCGTGAGCCGCTCCGCCAGCGCCTCGAGCTCCTTCTTGAAGCCCTTGTCGAGGCCGGCGATTCGCATGATCTCCTCGATGACGGCCTGGTCGGCGGGGATCTTCTTCAACTCCGCCACCAACGCCTGCTCGGCCTCGAGCGCGGCTCTGGTGCGGTCCAGCTCGTTTACTAGCTGGGACATCCTCTGAAGCAGGTCGTCGTTGGTCGCGCTTACGCGCTCCTTGAACTCGTCGAACTCCTTCTGCAGTGCCGACAACTCGTCGGTGGTTCCAGTGGCCTCACCACTGCCCTGTTCGAGCTCGGCGATGCGACGCGCCGCCCGGTCGAGCTCGCCGGCCAGGTCGGAGATCTTCTGCGCGGCGCCCGTTTGATCGGCTTCTACGAGCTGCCGATTCTTGCGCCGTTCGGCGAAGAGATCTTCGGATAGGCGTCGATTGGAGTCCTCGAGCGACTCGATCGTGAACTGGCGATGATCCTCCTGCTCGAGGATCTGCTGGCGCTGTTCGGCAAGCAGCCGGTCGACCTCGGCCACGTCGCCGTCGAATTCGCGATACCCCAGGCTGCGCCAGCGAGTCAGGCGCTCCTCGGTGATCGGGGCCGACACACACTTCGGACTGCCCTCGCCGCCGATGTTGACGAAGGGAACCCCGTCGACGATCTCGACGGGATTTTCTCCAGTCCAGACCGCCCGACGGTTGGCTTCCTGTTTCTGCTGATCGTTCATGGTTTACCTCGCTCCAAGTGCTTCAGGGTGATGCGTCGCGCCGCTGCGATCAGTCGTTGAACGGCCGCCAGGTCGCACCGCTCGGCAGGATGTTCTTGATCAGGTGGTGGTGCTCCGGCTTCGCGACGCGCAGGTACATGAAGCAGTACTGCGCCCACAGCGTGACGAGCTGGCTCGTCGGGTAGAGGGGGAACAGCGAGAG
>CADEER010000364.1 GCA_902826395.1 uncultured bacterium | reverse complement strand
CTGCCAGAGCGAGGAGTAGAGCTGCGACTTCTTCAGCGCCACGCTTCAGTCCCCTTTGCCGGAGTTCTCGGAAGCGTCACCGACTGGTCTTCAGCCAGTCAGATCGGACCTTGAGGTCAACCGCCGCACCACCTGGTGCCAACTCAGCCGACGCAGTCGGTACTGGCCGTCGCGCCAGTTCGGACACGAAGAAGTTCTCCAGAGCATCCGAAAGCTGAAGCGAGTAATCCAAAGACACCCAAGAGTTTCCGTCACAGATCGATGGGTCATCAATGGGATGTCCGCGGCCGATGTTTCGAAAATAGACCCCGTCGATCGAGCTATCTCCACACTGCCTGTCGAAGCTTCCAAGAATCGGCGGGTTCTCGATTGAGGGTCGCTCGCCGGCCCCTCCCCCTCTGCAGGGATTCGGTTGCCCTGCGCTCACCCTCAATGAAACCGAAGCCGTAGCATGGCACGACATGCAAGAGCTCCGGGGATTGTCGATGGGACCGTTAAGACGTCCCGCGCAACCCAGATCCTTCTGAAGCCATTCAGGAAAGTCGTCCGTGAACATCGCCGATTGTCGAACACGGGAGGCGTCGGTTAGACCTCGCTCGGTCGGCGAATGCTTAGCTGGGTTGGTCCCTTCTGGTGTCAGGTCCCGATCATCGTTACCCCACATCAGGCCGACTGGTCGGAGTCCTCTCCACCCAAGAGTCTCGTCCTCAAGGCCGTTATAGAGAAACGTACCAAACACCCATCCGTATGGCGCTCTTCGGTCGACCACAGCGATGTCGAACTGCGCAAGTCTGAGTACTGTCAATCTGCGGCTACATCGGACAGTTTCTCCCGTTCGGGGATCCCTCTTTGGCTCACCCTGCCAGTCGCGCCCGCAGACGGGCGGGGTGATGTTCGCCCGCCATTCCGGCGCACCAACCAGATATGGCACCTCGGCGACTGACGCGGGGGTGAACAGAGCCTTTCCGACGACGGTTCCAACAGGGAACTGGACGTGAGAGGGCGGAATCTTCACGTCGTCGATCGAGGCACCGGGGAAGATTTTGCCAATCGCCGACGCGCCCACCTCGTTGTAGAAGCCCACTGCCCAGGCGGCCTCCCCGTGCGCCTGTGTCTCCGCCAGCTTCTGGGATTCCGGACCCAACTCGCGCGTTAATCCGTGGACATACTCGCGTCCCTTGCTCGGGTTCGCATCCATCCAGGGTACATGAAACCAACGGCGGACAGGGTTATCGCAAAGACTGAAGTCCGCCTCTGAGGGCACGTCACCTACGTTGCCTTCGAGAACGTACTCCAGCACGGCATTCAGGTAGGCTCGAGACTCCGATCTGCGATCGCTTAAACCCGCAGCGGCGAAGGGGTCGTGATCGAGCCAAGGTTGGTCCTCCTCAACCACCTCTCCGGTAGGGAACGCCTGGCTCAATCGAAACCTGTAGGGAGCATTGACGGGTGGAACGTTCGAGGAATGATCCCAGAAGTCCCGGTAGGGCCCTTCGCATGTGTCAAACGCTTCCGCAGCCGCTGCATCGACTCTGACTTCGCGAGAGCTCGGATCCGCAGATGATACGTCAACGGTCGGTGCCGAAGTCCTTGCGCAACCTATTCCCAAGCCAGATGCAAGTAGCGTCGAGGAAAGCACGGTACCTAGCCGAAATGGCTTGAAAGCACTGTGTCGTAAGAACATCGCGTCACCCTTCCAGTTCTGCGGCGCCCACTCTCCGCGGTTTCAAAGCTTCGCCGATTGATCTCGTCGCCACACTGCCTGTCGATTGATTCGGCATCGTGTAGGTCGCCCGTTGACGATACCGCCACGGCGCGAGCCGCACGCTACAAATCCAGGAGCCTGCGATTGTCACGCCGTTCCGCTTGTGTCCCTTGTTTGTTCCTAATCAACGGGAGTCCGCGCGTCGAGAGCGCGACCGGCCGTCGAATCACGCGCTGTATGGCCGTCAGTTCTCAGAAGAGGAAACCGCCGCCTCCGAACGCGAGCTCGGTCGATTGGCCGCGGACGTCGTCGTTGCGGCGGCCGTATGTATCGACGTGGCGGCGGATCGTCCAGCCGCCTAGTCCACCCAAACAGTAAAAGATGACGCGCGCTTCCCTTCGCGACAGCTCGACGCATGGACGCCAATCAGTTGGCCGCTTCTCCGACCACTGCCAGCGATCCGGGTCTTCAACGGTGGGGTCCGCGCCGACGATGCTGCGCGTCGACCAGCCGCAGCCGTGCCAAAAGGCGCCAAACTCGCCCAGCTCTCGGCAGAAGATCGACGCGCTCAGATAGGAGCGCGGAGTGTCGTCGCCCTCGATCCCCTGCATGGTGCGCTCGAG
>CADEER010000363.1 GCA_902826395.1 uncultured bacterium | reverse complement strand
GTACGAGTACGTGTACGGGCACGAATCTTCGTTTTCCGACAGTCTCCTACGGGAGGTCGACAGCGAAACCATCTCACAAACCCTCTCCCGGGCTGCGCCCGGCCTCTCCCGAAGGAGAGGCGATCAAATCGGGTGTGCGCGAAGGTTAGTCCGCCCCGCTCGGCGGCACATCCGGCCCCACCGGGCGGCCGTCGACGATCTGATCGAGGTACTCGGACAGCCCGTAGCCGGTGCGGCCGTCGCAAATGTACTCGGTCATGCCCTCGGTGATGCGGGTGACCAAGGGCGCGCCGCTACTGTCCTTGCGCCGATTGCGCAGCGGGATCATCGACATGACGCGCCCCTCGACGCGGTACTCGCGTTCGTCGGTGCGCGCCCAGGCGCGCAGGCGGGTCTGGTACCAGTGCGGGTCGAAGTCGCTCTCGATGCGCGCGTCGCGAATGATCACGTACTCGCCGTCGCGCAGCACCATGCCGCTGCGGCGTGGATCGCCGTCTTCACGGCCGACGATCGAGATCATCATTGCGAAATCGGGTCCGAAGCTCATCGGCAACCAGCGGTACCACGGCACGGCCTGCCAGAATCGGGGGCCCCACGACTTGTCGCGCAGGCCGTAGCCGTCGACCTGCCACGCTTCGCCGCCGATGCGGATGGTGCCGCGGGCGGCGACGTGCTGTTCGTAGTGCGCCTTGGCGAACGACTTCTCCGGATCGGTGGGGAGGTCGGACCCGTCGGGCAGCACTGGCCGGCCGCCGAACATCGGCGCCGTCGCCGTGTAGTCGAGCGACACCGTGCACGGCACGATCGGATTGCTCTTGAAGGCCGTGCCCGGGTCGGCCATCTCGAGCGGGTGTTCGAGCAGGCAGATCTTCCCGTCGTAGGCGACCTTCAAGCGCTTGAACGGCTCCACGACCTCGAAGCGCATGCCGCCGGCGTTCATCTCCGCATTGCTGGTGATCGTCGGGCGGCCGTACATGAAGCCGACGCGACCGTCCGGCAGATAGATGCAGACCGACATTTCGGCGTAGCCTTCGTGGACGCGGTTGCCGAGCCGGAACCAGCCGCCGACCCGCCGCTGTGGATCGAAGACGTTGAAGTACATGCTCTCGTTGTAGTTCGAGGCGGCGTCCGGCGTGTGGCAATACTCGTCTTCGGGCTCGAGTACGTATCGCAGCGAATCGCTGGAGCTGGGCATGTCTGTTTCCTCCTGGCAGTCGAACGACGCCGGGAGTCTAGTCGACGCCCGGTACCGCGCAAGGCTGCGGCGAGTAGGCCAACGGTAAACGTTGAAAGGGCGGTCGAGATTGCACTAGTGTCGCGAGCGTTTCAGTCCTCCCAGCGACCATAACAGCCAAGCCCATCGAGGAGATTCAGAATGAGCAAGCACGCCTTCCTGTCGGACGAGTGGATCGCCCAAGTGTCCGCTCTGCAGGAGCAGTATCGAGACAAGATGCCGTCGCCTTCGGTGCAGATGAAGATGAACCAGGTGATCACCGGTACGCCGTTCGGCGGCGGCGAGGTGAAAGTGCACATCGACTCGTCCACCGGCAAAGCGACCTTCGGCACCGGTCACCTCGACGGCGCCAACGTGACGGTGACGACCGATTACGCGACCGCAAAGATGCTGTTCGTCGAGAATAACCAGCAGGCGGCGATGCAGGCCTTCATGCAGGGCAAGATCAAGGCCCAGGGCGACATGGCCAAGCTGATGATCCCGCCGCCCCCGAAGAACGAAGCGCAGCTCGAGTTCGAAGCGAAGGTGAAAGAGATTACGGAGTAAGAAATCTTCACCACGGAGGCACGGAGACACAGAGAGTGCTCCGTGCCTCCGTGGTGCACGCCTCGATCAGAAGGTCTCGATCCGTACGGCGAGTGCGGTCAGGTCGAGGATGCCGACGCGATTGTGGCCGGTGAGGTGGCCGGCGCATTCACCGGGGTTGAACCAGAGCGTGCCGTCGCGGCGCTCGTTTACCGTGCGGTGATTGTGGCCGTGTAAGACGACGTCGGCATTCTCGGCGGACGGTATGTCGATCGGATCGTGCACGACGACGATGCGCCGCTCGTTCCAATCGAATCGGCGCGCGCCGTCGGCGAAGTCGAAGCCGTGGTGCCGGCAAGCGACATCTAGATCGTCGCGCTCGAGATCGTTGTTGCCGAAGACGCCGCACAGGGGCGCCGCCAGCCGCGCTAGAACAGCGAGCGTCTTGGCCTGGGTGATGTCGCCCGTGTGCACGACCCGATCGACGCCGGCGCGGTTGAAGATGTCGACGATGCGCTCGACGTTGGTCAGGTTGTTGTGGGTATCGCTGACGACTCCGAGCAGCACGTCGACC
>CADEER010000362.1 GCA_902826395.1 uncultured bacterium | reverse complement strand
CTGCGCGGCATGGCCAACCACGGCGCCATGCACTGGCGCGGCGACCGCTCGGTCGGCTTCTTCGGCAGTCACCCGACCGACGAGGTGCTGTCGTTCAAGAACTTCATCGTCGCCTTCGACGGCCTACTCGGGCTCGACAACGATCCGAACGGCTCGGGACCGATCACCGAAGTCGAGATGGATTTGTTCACCAGCTTCATCCTCGACGTCTTCCTGCCACCCAATCCGATCCGCAACCTCAACAACACAGCACACTCGCTGTCGGTCACCGAGGCGAGCTTGCTCAACCTTTACAACGTCCCCAATACCGACTCCGGCGTGGCGAGCTGTAACGATTGCCACACCCTCAATCAGGCGGCGGGATTCTTCGGCGGCGACGGCGGGCGCAGCTTCGAGAACGAAACCCAGCACTTCAAGGTCGCCCACCTGCGCAACGTCTACCAGAAGATCGGCATGTTCGGCATGCCGGCGGTTGCCTTCGTCGGCGGCGGAGACAACGGCCACAAGGGCGACCAGATCCGCGGCTACGGCGTGCTGCACGACGGCGGCATCGACACCGTCTTCCGTTTCCTGAACGCAACCGTCTTCAACATCAACGACACGCAGCGCCGCGACCTCGAGGCGTTCGTGATGCAGTTCCCGACCAACCTGGCGCCGATCGTCGGCCAGCAGACGACGCTGACCAACACCAACTCGGGAACCGTCGGTCCGCGCATCGACCTGCTGCTGCAGCGCGCCCGCGCCTGCTTCACCGTTCTCGGCACGCCGGGCACGACCGAATGCGACTTGGTCGTGAAGGGCATCCAGGGCGGCGAAGACCGCGGCTGGCTCGGCGAGCTCCAGGGCCCGTGCGGCCCCGCGCAAACGATCCTGTTCCGCAGCGACGTCGCACTCGAGCCGCTGTTGACCGACGCCCAGTTGCGCGCCGTCGCCAATACAGCGGGCAACCAGCTTACCTACACCTGCGCACCGCCGGGATCCGGCGAGCGCATGGCTATCGACCGCGACGAGGACAGCTTCTTCGATCAGGACGAAGAGGATGCCGGCAGCGATCCGGCCGATCCGGGATCGATCCCGGGCGGCACTGCCGCGGCCGAGATCTCGGCCAAGAAGATTCTCATCAAGGACAAGGAAGACAACGACGAGTCGAAGCGAAAGATCGTCGTCCTCAGCAAGGACGCCAGCATCACCTTCCCCGCCCCGGCGAGCGCCAATGATCCGCGCTGCAACGCCTCGCCGAACGGCACCGAGAAGGTCGAGGTGACGATCGCCAGCAGCACCTCGGGCGAGAGCCACGTCGTCGGATTGCCGTGTCAGAACTGGGAGCTGGTCGGCAGCGTGTCGAGCCCGAAGGGCTACAAGTACAAGGACACGGAGCTCGACGACGGCACCGTCAAGATCGCCCTGTGGAAAGCGGGCAAGATCAAGATGGTGCTGCAGGGCAAGGGCACGTCGACGCTCGACTACGATCTGGTCGCCGGCATGTCGCAGGCCACGGTCGATCTGCTGTTCGACAACCTGGGCGACGGAGTCTGCATGGCCTGCGCTCCGTACAACGGCAAAGACGGCAGCGACGGCAAGAAGTTCCTAGGCAAGAACTGCGCCGCCCCGGTTTCCTGCGGCCTCTGATCGATCAACCTGCCGGTGGTGGGAGCGGCGCGCCGCTCCCACCACCGGCATGCGTCGTTCGCGTCTGCTCGACTGATCGGAAACCCCGAGCACCATGTAGAGCGGGGGCGGCTGCGCCGCGTGACGTGGCGGGAATCGATCTGCAGCACTATCGCGGCCTCCGTCCGCCGTGGAACGAATGGCGCCACGTCGTGGAACGGGGACGCCATTGGGCTCAGGTCGTTGCGCGCCTGAGCTTGGAGGGACCCACGTGAAGACGGAAGCACTCGAAAGATCGCGCGCACTGTGGAACCGCACCGAGCTCGACCTTCGTAGCGACGAGGTCCTGGCGCAGATCCTCGACCGCGGGGAGATGTCCGCCTGGCGCGCGCTGTACCGCCTCGCCGCAACCGACTCGGCGCTGCGATCCCGGATCAGGCACATCGTCCTGACGGTCCCGCTGCCGCTGCCCCATTTCTGGCTCGCCGCCCTCGCGAGCCTCGGCGAAACGGTGGACATCGGCGCCTCCGTCCCGGACTACTACGAACGAACGAGCTTGTAGGCGAAGCCCATTCTCGATCCATGCTACGCCTGCGCACCATCGAACCCACGATGTGAGAGCCAAGGAATGGCTACAGGCAAGGAACCCGGTGCGAGCGGATAAAACAACCTCGAGCGCGTCGAAATCCAGGATCTCGGCGACCTGCTTGGCGACCGCGCCGCGCCGG
>CADEER010000361.1 GCA_902826395.1 uncultured bacterium | reverse complement strand
CGCTTCAGCGTGCAGGTTGCCGCCGTCGTAGCGGTCGACCAGCATGCGCGCGACGTCGATGCGCGCTGTATCGTCGAGCGGGTGGGCGGCAGACATCAGCTTGCGGATGTACCGCCGCTGGATCTCCGCTTCGTCACCGCGCGACGGTCGCCGCGCTCTCAGCTGCGACGACCCGAGTTGGATCGTGACGACCGGGTCGAGGCCCGGTGTCGGGCCTCCGATCGGTACCTGGTTGGACATCACCTCGCTCCTGTTCTCTACTCAGCGGCCGTTGGTTGGGGGGGACCGGCGGGCTGGGCGTCGAAGGGGGACGACGACACTTCGCCCGCCGGCCTCTCAGGGCCGTGGCCTACGACCCAGGTGGGAACCTCGTTACGTCTCCGTCCGGACGCCTGCAGTCTTCTTGCCCTGGTCGTACATCTCGCGGACACCGACGCCGGCCGAACCGGCGAGAGCACCCATGCCGAGATCGACGGGGATGCCGCTGATCCACGTCAGCACCAGACTGCCCGCGGCACCGATCATCGGCGCGAGGAATGGCAGCACTTCGGCCGGCAGGTACTTCTTGAACAGGAAGACGACGACCGGCGTCAGCCCTGCGATGATGAGACCAGCCTGCTTGGTGATCGCCGCGTCGATCGGATCCTGCGGCTCCTGGCCGAAGGCGATGCTCGCGATCACCATTGCGAAGGCGAGCGCCGGGAAGAGTCGGAAGAATCGTCTCAAATGCTCCATGGAGTCTCCGTGTTGTTTTCGTCGACGAAAAGATCACGCGACCGTTACGCCGCGATGCTCTGCCCCTCGGTGCGCGCGCCGGCCTGCGAGGTCTCCTCGCCCACAACGATGTACTGGCAGCGAGCCCGGAAGTTCTCGCGAACCGCGCGACCGCTCTGGAAGTTGAGTCCCAGCTGCTCCGGAACCACACCGACGGCGATCAACAGGAGGTTGCCGGTCTTCAGGTCGACGACCGCGATGTTGATCATCTCGTAGCTGAGCCAGTCGTTGATGCGCGGCGTGATCGCGTCGAGGATCCGCTGCTCGAGCTTCGGGACACGTCCCCAGCTCACCATGCCCTCTTCGGTGTTCACCGTGCCGTCGACACCGGGCCCGGTACCGAGAGAGTGATGGATCTCGGACTGGAACGTCTTCTCTGCGCGGAAGTCCTCGACGATGCCGAGCGAGACCGGCACCGCGCCTCGCTCCCTCGTAATCACCAGGACCTGCGCCCGTGCACTTGAAATGGCCATGATCTACCTCTCCTTCGAAACGGCGACCGATCAGGCCGCCAGCTGCACCGCGACTTCGCGCTCTTCGATGCGCGCGTAGTTGGCGAACCCGTACGCGTCGACGTGGTTCAACTCGCCGCCCACCAGGACCTGGAACTTCACCGTCAGAGCGCCAGCCGAGACCGACACTGCGAGGATCTGGTAGGCCGGGACGAGCGCACCATCGACGCGGCTGCTGACCAGAGCACCGCGATCGACGAACTCCTGCAGGACTTCCTGCAGCGCCGCTCGGGCACGTGCGGTGAGCTCCGAGTCCGTCCAGCTACCCTTGAAGCCCTGGAACCGATCGCGCACCGCCTGGTCGATCTGCTCGACGGTGTCGATCTCCGACATGATGCGCACCATGCGCTTCTTCGAGTCGCGCGAGGTCGTCACCGCGAGCACCACCAGCGTCTGATCCTGTTCGCGTTTGAATGTGATCAAGCCGGCCTCGATCATCGCCTCGCGCTCGGTCTTCGTTCGCCGATCGCGGTCGTCGATGCCGACGATGCCACCGCCGATCCGCTTGTTGGTCAGCGGGTTCACGTACGGCAGGTTGCCGGCCGCTCCACCGGCCATCGCCGCGGCGAAGTAGACCGGGTGCAGCGTTTCGACCGTCGCACCCAAGCGCAGCGGCCGCTGCCAAGTCAGTCGGAAGCGCTCGTGGTCGACGCCGGCGGCAATCGTGTCGTAGGCGGCGTCGGTGAGGCCTGCCTCGGCGCCGGCGAAGACGCGGAACCACCGACCGGCCGAGCGCATCTCCTCGAGCCAGGTGCGGCAGAGGGCGAAGACCGCGGTGTCGTCGGTGTCGAGCAGGATGATGCCGCCCGGCTGACCCGCGTCGATCGCATCGAGGGCGTTGTTCCAGTCGTTGATCGTCGCTGGCGGCGTGGTGCCTCCTGCGAAGCTGTAGGCGGTCTCGTCCGGGATGCCGCGCGGACCGAGCTCCTCGGCGAGGTAGCGGCCGCGGGTGCGGTTCGTGATCCAGTCGACGATCGCCGCGTTGTAGCCGGCGAGAACGACGGCAGATGCCTTCACGTTCGTCGAGGTGAGCGGATCCAGGCCGGTCGACAGGATGAACTTGTTCGCAGTCG
>CADEER010000360.1:1221-2385 GCA_902826395.1 uncultured bacterium | reverse complement strand
CGGATCGCCTTCATCTTCGGCTTGCGAGGATTGCTGAGCTCGATCTCTGCGAATGCGTGACCCATAGGCGAACGAGTCTACCCGAGCCAATCGAGCACGGCTAACGCCGCTCTCAACCCCGCGGGCTGCTCCACTCCGGCTCGCGTCGAGTGTCTCGAAGGGCCAGACGAGGACGGCCGCGTCTCATCACGCCGGCGTCGCGAGCTTCAGCCCGACAATGCCGGCGATGATCAGCGCAAGACTGATGAGACGAGCCGCGTTGACTGGTTCTCCCAACAGCACGATCCCGCAGATCACCGTGCCCACGGCCCCAACCCCAACCCAGACACTGTAGGCAGTGCCGACGGGCAGCGACTTCATGGCAACGCCGAGCAGCCACATGCTGACGACCATCGCGAGCAGCGTCCCCACACTGGGCCACAGGCGCGTGAAGCCCTCCGTGTACTTCAATCCAATCGCCCAACCGACCTCGAGCAGCCCGGCAACGACGAGAGTGACCCAAGCCATCCGTGTTCCTTTCCACTGTTGAACCAATCTACCGCTGGCTCGGCGATTCAAAAGAGGTCCGGCGTGCCGCGCGCAGCATGCCAGAAGCGAAGGATCTGAAGCGGCTTCGTATCGGGTCGGTAGACGATCAGATAGGAACCGACCGGAAGGATTCGGAACTCCTCGGGGAGGAGGTTGGGTTGCATGTGTCCGAGGAGCGGGCGTTCGGCTAGCATCCGGCAACGCTTCTCCAAGCCGGCGACGACCTTCGCCGCCGCGTCGACGTTGTCGTCACCGATGTATTCGAAGATCTCTTCAAGGTCGGCCTTCGCTGATGGCGTAAGGACGTACGGCCTCATGCGCGCCGCTGGCGTTTAGCCTGGCGCAGTCGTGCTTTGATCTCCTTGAATACCCCGTCGCCGTCGAGCAACTCGCCGCGGTCAGCCTCGGCGGCGCCTTTAAAAACCGCCTCGCGAAGCTCCTGGCGAGCCCGAAGAAGAGTCATGCCCTCATGGATGACTTCGTCCGCGTCTCGAAAATCGCCATCGCGCATCTGCTCGGCGACCTCGTCCTCCGTCCGTTTTGAGAGCTTGATCGACATGGACTTGAGTGTAGGCAAGCAGCCGCCACCGTCAAATGATCTTGCACGATCGCCCGAGACGACCGTGCAGCACAGCC
>CADEER010000360.1:0-1121 GCA_902826395.1 uncultured bacterium | reverse complement strand
CACTGCTTGCGTGGTTCGCTTTCCGCACAAGGAGACCACGGCGAGTTGGCTGCTCCGATCTGAGCGAGGCAACCTGCGCAGGCCGGCTCGCGCAGCTTCCCGCCGCTCGAGGGACGCGACTGATACTCAACTTTAAGCTGCTGATCCAGGACGAGGTCATGCTCGAAGGAAAGCAGTTCCGATTCCTCGGGATACTCGACGATCAGCTTCGTATCGGATTGCCACATAAGGCACACTTCGTATCCGCGGGTCATCTCGAGGACGTGATCGCGGCGATCGAAGGCGTTGTCAGCCTGCCGTATGCCGACATACTGGCGTGCCCAGCCAGCTGCCCCTCCGCCAGAGATGCCGAAGAAGGAAGCAATGTAGCGACCGCTCGGAGAAGGGGCCTCCGCGCCTAGATGCAGGCTGTCCGAACAGGCCATCCCCGTCGTGAGCGCCACCGAGATCAGGACAACTCTGGAATACGCGCCGGCCGTCATTGCACGCACAAACGTTCTGGCTCAGCCGCGGCCGAGCGTAGCGAGGGAATCGTGGGCGCAGGGAGCGAAGCGACCGGAGTACACGGCCGTCGGCTGCAGCCAAGTCCTAGACAGCACTCTTGTGTGATGCATGTGCGACTCTGATACCGAATTGGGCGCGAAGCTGGCGAAGCGGAGTTTGCATGTACTGATCGTGATTCGACCAAGGCCACTTGGCTGGCTGGCGGGAGCACCGCCAGATGGTGCGCACGACGAGATATGGTGCAGACAGGAATGCGATCAGGGAGCTGCCGAGGGGTAACTTCAGGTAGATCTCCAGCGAATCGTGCAGCCGGTAACCACGCAGAATGGAGATACCCCCGGTGGTGCCAAACACGCTAGAGATCTTCACGACCGCTTCGTCTGGCATCGACGTTCCGCAGCCATAGAGCACATGCGCGACGTCATGCGCTCGAAAAAACTCTCTCCCGTCCGGCGTCAGATCATCGCCGCGCTTCAGGTGAGGGTTGGCCGCGTAGTATTCAGCAAGACCCTGCGCGAGTGTCTGCGTGCTTGTCGGAGACTGAAATTGGCTTGCCGCGCGGCTCATGTCAGTCAGCAATGCACTCGAGTGCGGGCTAACGACCTGCCGATCACCTG
>CADEER010000359.1 GCA_902826395.1 uncultured bacterium | reverse complement strand
CTAGGGGTGGGTGTCGCCACGACGGCGGGATCTCGTGTTGAGACTGTCGCTACAACGGCTGGAAATGCTGGACGTACCGTTGCGGGCTGTGGCAGTGTGCGGCCATGACTTCTCGATTGGTCGGCCAGGGTTTGGCGTTGTCGCTGTTTGTCGTCGCTGCCTTTGCGGCGGTCGCCGTCGAAGAAGCACCCCGCGAGTTACCGCCGGGGATTCCGCCGGGCCAGGAAGACCTACTGCAGAAGATGCTCGGCAAGGGCGCTGATCTTCCCGGGGCCTGCAAGCTGTCGGACGGGCATATCGACAAGACGGTGATCGAAGCGACGTACGACTGCAGCAACGGCAAGGTAGTGGTCGAGCTCTCGCATTCGAGTTGGGCAGTCACGAGTGACGTCCAGACCCGGTACTTCGCGGTTGGTGTCACCAAGGGTTCGGCACCCGAAGGCCTGGTGGACACACTGACGATGCGGATTCTCGAGAGCGAAGACGAGTTCGAGTTCGTCGAGCCGACGCTCGAAGACGGATCGCCGGTCGATTCCGCTGAGTAGCGAGGTTCCGCCCGTTCGACCGTATCGTCACCTGTGGTCGCCCGCGGCGACCCATTTCACTCGCCCTCTCCCGACAGCTTCGCTGTCGACCTCTCCCGTCGGAGACTGTCGGAAAACGAAGATTCGTGACCGTACACGTACTCGTACACGGAGTTTCCTGCAGAATTCGAGCATTGATCGTGTACGGGTACGCGTACGAGTACGTGTACGGGAGAAAATCGACAGTCTCGTCGGGAGAGGTGATCAGGGGGCACACCACCGGCCGAGGCGTCTTGACGCGAGGCTCGGGCAGGTCCGGCGCCACATCATGACTCATGCGGGCTAGCTCGCGGACGCTTTACGTCTGGACCGGTCGCCCCTGCAGCTACGGTTGTAGGGATTGCCCCATCGACGCGACCGATCCTCCTCCGCCGACCAGCGCCGCGGATCTGCAGCGCCGCCTCGCGCAGGTGGGGGGCGACGACGGCCTGGTGGTGCTGCTCGGCGGCGAGCCTCTGCTCCATCCCGAGTTGCCGCGACTGCTGGCGGTGATCCGCGCCGCCGGTCGCAGGCCCGGCATCGTCACGACGGCGAGACCTCTTCTTCTCCCGCAGGTGCGCGAGCGGCTGCGTCGCGCCGGTCTCGCGTACATGCGCGTTCAGTTCTTCGGCTGCGGAGCGGTGCACGATCGACACGTCGCGCTGCCCGATGCCTTCGAAAAGGCAATCGGGGCGGTGCGCGCCTGGCTCGCCGAAGGCGATGGTACGTGCGACGTCGACCTGGCGTTGTATGCGCGCGGTCGCTCGCTGGAAGACCTGGCTGCCGAGGTCGCGGAGTTGGCCCGCCGCATCGAGTCCCCCGACGTCCAGATCCTCGTCGCGGCCGATGTGCCGGCGGCGCTGGCGGACTGGAACCGCGATCCGCAACGGCCGCTGCTCGCCTGGGAGGGCGCGCCCGAGGCGCCCTCGACGGCGGCACGCCTCACCGTGCCGGCGCGCGTTCCGGCCTTCGTCGATATCGCACCGCAGGCGACTTGCCTGGGCGGTGCCGAGCCAACGGCGGCCAGCAGTGCTCCGCCGGCGGTGAAAGCCAACTCCTTCAACTTCGTGCGTTCGCAGACCCGCGTTCCCTACGTCGAGGAGCCGAGCTCGTGCACGGCGCATCGGTTCGCCGACGACGCCGATCGACGGCTGTGGCTGATCGATGAAGACCAGCTCTCGCTGTACGCCACCGACACGGGAGACTTCTCGCCGGCCGAGATCGCTCGCATCAAGGACGATTGGAGCCATCTCTTCCTCGACCGCGCCGCCGCCGGCTTGCTCGACGACTTCAAGGAAGGCATGCGGCGCGTCCTGCCCGACGCGGCCTGTGACGCGTGCGAGAATCGGCTGCGCTGCGCGCGCCGTTTCGCTGTCGTCGAAGGACAGCCCTTCGCCCACGAGGAGGAATGGATCGCCGGCTACGTGCGCAATCTGCGCGGCCGCGTATTGGATGTCGGCTGCGGCGAGCAACTGTACCGCGACGAGATCGTGCCGCGCGTGCGAGCCGGCACGGTGACGTACACGGGACTCGATCCGGACGAGCCGACGCTCGCGAAGTGGCGCGAGCTGTTGCCGGAAGGCCGCTTCTTCGCGACCGGGATCGAGCAGTTCGCCGGCGAGCCCGGCGCCTACGCGCACGTCCTCTGTCTGCGATCTTTGAACCACGTCCTCGATCTCGACGATGCGATCGCGCGCATGGCGAACATGGTCGCGCCCGGCGGGCAGGTGCTGATCGTCGAGACGACGCCGTTTGCCATGCTGCGCAACGCCGAACAGGTCGCTGCTGCCGACCGCGCGCCACGCGCCGGCCACCAACACTATCGCAACGTCACCAGCGA
>CADEER010000358.1 GCA_902826395.1 uncultured bacterium | reverse complement strand
GAGCCGGATGTGTTCGAGGAAGTGGTCGCGATCAACTTCACGTCGGCCTATCGCATGGCCGCGGCCTGCAAAGCGAAGCTCGCAGCCAGCGATCTCGAGGGTGGCGCATCGGTCGTCAACCTGGCGTCGATGTCGGCGTTCTTCGCGGTTCCGATCGTGCCCGCCTACGGCGCCGCCAAGGCGGCGATCGTGCAGATGACCAAGAACCTCGCCGTCGCCTGGGTCGGCGATGGTATTCGAGTCAACGCCGTCGCCCCAGGGCTGGTGGAGTCGAACATGACCGCCGGCATGAAGGGCGTCGAGTTTCTCGAGCGGCCGCAGATCGAACGCACGCCGATGCGCCGCTGGGGCACACCGTCCGACATCGCAGGCGCAGCGCTGTTCCTGTGCAGCAGCGAGGCCCGCTTCATCACCGGCCAGACGCTCAACGTCGACGGCGGCTACTCAGTCAGCTAGTTCGGGCGCCGTCGAAGACCGAGAGTCGGGAATCGAAAGGTTCGGTGAACCGTGAACCGTGAACCGTTCGACAAACCGGAACCGTCGGAACGTGCTCGACGTCGGGTTTTTCCCGCCCCACGGTTCACGGTTCACGGTTCACGAGCACTCAGTGCATCATCTCGCCGCCGTTCACCAGCAGTGTTTCGCCGGTGATCATGCGAGCGCGGTCGGAGCAGAAGAAGATGCAGGCTTCGGCGACGTCTTCGTCGGCGGGGATCTCGCCGAGCGGCATGCGCGCCGCGATCTCGTCGATGACCACCTGGCGGTCGACGCCGCGCTCCTTTGCCTGCCAGTCGACGTACATCTCGACCGGCGGCCCCCACATGTAGGTCGGCACCACCATGTTGACGCGGATCTTGTCCGGCCCGAGCTCGGTGGTCATGTGCTTCATGGCCGCCACCAACGCGCCCTTTGCCGATGCGTAGGCGATCTGCGGCATCGCCGGCGGCAACCACATCGACTGCGAGCCGATCAGCACGATCGAGCCGCCGCCGCGCTTCTTCAAGTGCGGCACTGCCGCCGCTGCGACCGACATGTTGCCGACCACGTTTGCCTGCATCGACTTCATCCAGTCCTCGGCCGATGTCGTCTGCAGCGTGCCGAACAGGGCGTCGAAGGCGGCGACCTGCACCAAGCCGTCGACACCGCCGAAGCGGTCGGCCGCGAGTTGCATGAGCGCCGCGCATTGCTCGGCGACGGTGATATCGGTCGGCAGGTACGCGACGCGTTCTCCCGACGGATCGAGCTCGCGCGCCGCCGCGGCCAGCTTCTTCTCGCGCCGCGCCCCGATCACCACGCGAGCGCCGTCGCGCAGCGCGATGCGCGCGACCTCGCTGCCCAGTCCGGGTCCGACGCCGGTGACGACGATGACTTTGTTCTCGACGATCATGAAAGGGACTCCCTAGCCACAGATAAACACAGATACACACAGATGCTTCGCATGGCGACCATCACGTTCGAACGTGACACTTCGCGTACACACCCACCCATGCGTAGTCAGGAGGATCGTCCTCGATGAGCGAACTCGGCGCGGGCAGCAGGCATCCGTGTTTATCTGTGTTCATCTGTGGCTATTCTTTCTCTCAGCCCAGCGCAGGCATCACGCGCTCGGCGATCAGGCGCAGGCTGCGCCAGGCGATTTCCGGTGATAGGCCGCCGCACAGCGGCTGGGTGACGAGGAAGCCGTTGCGCTTCACGTAGTCGATCGCCTCGTCGACCGTGAAGATCCTGTACGCGCCCTTCTCGGCGCGCAGCTCGTCGACCGTGCGCGCCCGCGTCGTCACCGCGGCGGCGCCGCCGGCGAGCCATTCCGTGTACATGCGCGCGTCGTGCAGTAGATGGGGGCCCATCTCGCGCCACGCGCTGTCGATATCCTCCGCCACGAAGGCGGCGGTGACGATGCCGGGCGGCGGCACCATGCAAATGCCGGGCGCGACGCCGAGCTTCGCGCATTCGTCGCGGTAGATCTTCTCCAGGTCGAGATCGCTCGCCTGAGCGTACAGCCCGAGGTTGCAGCGCGCGGCGCGGCGCGCGGCCGTCGCCGAGCTGCCGCCGAGCATCAGCGCCGGGCCGCCCGGGGTAAACGGCGCCGGCGTGACGTGGACGCGCCGCCCTTCGTGCTCGAACGGTTCGCCGCGCCAGGCGCGGCGCAGCAGCTCGATCGCCGCTTCGGCGCGGCGGCCACGGCCCTTGCGGGCGACACCGAACATCTCGAACTCCTCGTCCCGGTAGCCGAGACCGATGATGTAGGAGAGGCGGCCGCGGCTGATCAGATCGAGCACGGCGAGATCTTCGGCGAGCCGGATCGGCTCATAGAACGGCAGCAGCAGCGCCGCCACCTGGATCGGCATCGCGTTCGTGCGCGCCGCCACCGCGGCCGCGAGTGGCAGCGGCGACGGCAGATAGCCGTCGGGCGAACAGTGA
>CADEER010000357.1 GCA_902826395.1 uncultured bacterium | reverse complement strand
GCCAACTCCGGCGGTCTCATCTATCTCGGCGGCGGCACCGCGGTGCAGCGCGCCTGCGGCTTCGAGGACTCGGCCGAGGAGATGTTCAAGTTTCTCGTCGCCGCTTCGCGTCCGGGGCCGTGCGAGGAGAAGATCCGGCCGTTCTGCGAAGGCAGCGTCGCGCACTTCGACTGGCTCGAGGCGCAGGGCGTGATCTTCAAGCGATCGTTCTGGCAGGAGCCGGGCATGGAGGCTCCGACCGACGATTGCCTGGTCTACTCGGGCGGCGAGAATTGCCACCCCTATGATCAGATCGCCAGACCGGCGCCGCGCGCCCACAAGCCGCAGGCTCTCAAGGCAGCCGGCGGCCACTTCATGCAGAAGATGATCGAGGCGGTGAGGGCGCGGCCGCTGCGGATCCGCGAAGACACCCGCGCCGCGGCGTTGGTGCGCGATGCCAGCGGCCGCATCTGTGGAGTGCTGGCGCGCAGCGGCGCCGAGCAGACGTACTTGCGCGCCCGCCGCGGGGTCGTGCTCACCACCGGCGGCTTCATCCTCAACAAGGAGATGGTGCGGCTGTACGCGCCGACGCTGGCTCGCTGTCGCGTCAAGAACGCCACCGTAGGCGATGACGGCAGCGGCATCTTGCTGGGACAAGCGGCGGGTGGACGGACGGTGCGCATGGAGCTCGGCGAGGTCGCACTGCCGATGACGATCCCGTATCGCCTCGGCCGCGGCATCTTCGTCAATCGCCAGGGCCAGCGCTTCATCAACGAGGACACCTACTACGGCCATATCGGCGTCGCCGCCCTCTACCACCAGGACGGCTGCGCCTGGCTGCTGCTCGACAACGAGACCTTCGAGCGCAACTTCCTCGGCATGGAGCCCGCTTTCGTCGAGAACACGATCGCCGAGCTCGAGGTGGCGGCCGGCTTTCCCGAAGGCGCGCTGCAGAGCACGGTCGATGTCTACAACCGGCACGCCGCACGCGGCGCCGACCCGCTGTTCCACAAGCGGCCCGACATGGTTCGCCCACTCGATGCGCCACCGTTCGCCCTGCTCGACTCGCGCCTCGGATCGACGATCTACGCCACCTTCACGCTCGGAGGGCTCGACACGACGCCGGCGGGCAACGTTGTCGACACCCAGGGCAACGCGATCCCGGGCCTCTACGCCGCCGGCCGCGCGGCGGCCTTGTTCTGCGGCCACGGCTATCC
Organism: uncultured bacterium; assembly: GCA_902826395.1. Taxonomy (GTDB): domain Bacteria; phylum Desulfobacterota; class Binatia; order HRBIN30; family CADEER01; genus CADEER01. Next base: position 1,246 of record CADEER010000357.1, on the reverse strand, counting down.
CGGCAGCGGCATTTCCCTCGCCGACGGGACATTTTTCGGCCGCTGGGCCGGGCGCAGCGCAGCCGCGGACGAGTAACCTCGGGCTAGCAGTCCGTTGAAAAACGGGCGCCGTAGCGAGGGCGAGCGGTTTTCGTCAGATCAAGGCGCCGAACCGGAAGCAAAGTCGGGACTTTTGTTGAGGATTCGGCAACGCAGAGCTGACGAAAACAAGCCGTCCGCAGTAGGTGCCTGTTTTTCAACGGACTGCTAGCCCCCTTTGCTCACAAACCCGAGGAAGCGCCCGCCACACTCCGCCCACGAGAGCTTCCATGGGGATCCGGTCCCGGACGACGCATTCGACCCATTGAGTATTGCGGGCTAGGTCATCCGCCCGGCTGACGTTGCGCCGGCGACCGGGGCGAGAATCCACCGATCGGAGGACATGCGTTCCCGGATATGAGGATGCGTTTCGGGTCCGGGGCTGATACAAGCCCAAAACAGCATGTCGGAAGCCGGTCGCAGCCTCATCTTCGTCCTCCCCGCCTACAATGAGGGCGCCCGGTTGGAGCAGTTGCTCGACCGCATTCGGGACACCATGCAGGCGCGCCCCTATCGGATCGTCGTCGTCGACGACGGGTCGAAGGACAACACGCCGGAGATCCTGCGCCGCCGCAGCGCCGACCTGCCGCTCGAGGTCGTCACCCACGCGGTCAACAAAGGTTTGGCGCAGACGCTATACGACGGCCTGGCATGGGTGGCCGCAAACGCTACCCGCGACGACATCGCCATCACCATGGACGCCGATGATACCCACGATCCGGTCTATGCCGACGCGATGGCGCGCCGTCTCGACGAGGGCTTCGACGTCGTGATCGCGTCGCGCTTCCAACCGGGCTCGGCGGTCAAGGGTGTGCCGGCACATCGCCTCGTCTACAGCGCCGGAGTGCGCGCCCTGCTGCGCGTGCTGCTGCCGATCCCCAACGTCACCGACTATGCCTGCGGCTATCGGGCGGTGCGCATCGAGATCATCCGCAGCGCCATCGCCCGTTTCGGCGAGAACCTCATCCAGCTCCGCGAGTGGGGATTCATCTGCACCGCGGAGGTGCTGTGGAAGTTCCACCTCGCGGGCGCTCGCTGCAGCGAGGTGCCCTTCGTCCTGCGCTACGACATGAAGGAAAGCGTCAGCCGGATGCGGACGATGCGCACCGTGACCGGCTACGGCCTGCTCGTGTGGAGCGGCTGGCGATCGCGCTTCCAGGCGCCGAGC
>CADEER010000356.1 GCA_902826395.1 uncultured bacterium | reverse complement strand
ATCTCGACTCGGGCGTTTGGGTTCGCCTCCAACCAGTCGCGGTTGCGTTGCAGAATCGCGCGCGACTGCTCGTCGAGTTCAACCGAATCGTAGTCGAAATTGATGTCTTCGAGAGGCCCCTGCGAGCCTGGCAAGCCTAGCGTGCCGGAGCGCTCCTGGTCGAGGCTGCCGCGTCCACCCGCCAGCGCCGATTCCTCCAAGCCCCCCTTTGCATCGTCGAGAGAGCTGTCCGAGTCGATATCGCTCGCGCCGCATCCCAACAGCAGACCGGACACCAAGACGGCCGAGACGACGACCGCACCACACCCTCCAACCCAACGCATCACCATGGGGCCCCCTGTTCCTTCCCGTAAAGACCCGTCAGTCGAGCCAGCTCGACCAAGTCGGACTCGTATCATCACCATTTCCCTCCGTCAATTGAGCACGATGAACGCCACTCAAGTCCGTCAACATCAAGCGGTTCCGACCGCGCTCACGGGCACTGAAGATGAGGTAGCGCCCGTCTGGCGACCACACTGGGTCTTCATTGTTTCCCGAAGTCGTCACCTGATGGAGGCCGCTCCCGTCGGCCCCAACAACGAAGATCTGGAATCCGCCTGCTCCACGCGAAACATAGGCGATACGATCGCCCTTGGGAGACCAGTTCGGCGAGGTATTGTAGTTCCCTTGTCGGGTCACTCTTTGAACACCCGACCCGTCTCGGTTCATGACGTAGATCTGCGGGCTCCCTGCCCGGCTGGAGCAAAATGCGATCTTTCGACCCTCCGGCGACCATGTCGGTGAGACATCTATCGCCCAGTGATCCGTCAGCTGCTGCAGGAGCTTCCCGTCACGGTCGAGTAGGGCGATGTCCGAGTTGCCGCCGCGCTCGACGGTTGCTAGCAAACTGCCGCCATCTGGCGACCATCCGCCGGCGAGGTTGAGTCCGGCGAGCGCCGCCAAGAGTTTCATCTTGCCGCCGGGGTACGAAACCGAGAACAGGTCCGGTCGGCCATCGCGGTAGGACGTCAGCACGAGAGAATCCGCGCTCGGTCCCCAACGCGGGGCCAGATTGAGAGTCTGCGATTGCGTGACTCGTCGAACATCGCTGCCGTTCGCACTACTCACGTAGAGATCCTTGAACCGACCGCCGCGCGTCGAAAGGAACCCAACCCTCGAATCGAAGGGGCCACGCTCTCCCGACACCTGCAAGATAACGTCGTCGGCGAAGCGGTCCGCAATGCGCCCTATATCAGCCACCTCACCGCGATAGCGACGACCACTCACCTGCGTTCGCCGGGCCACGTCGAACAGCCGGGCCTCGATCAGCAAGTCATTGCCAGTCATCGTGATCTGGCCCTTCACGAGCCCGTGCGCGCCTAACACAGACCAATTCTCGAAAAGGATCGTGTCGGCCTCAGTCCCGGACGACTGCGGAGATTCGATGTACGTTTCGCGCGGCACAACACGAAAGAAGCCCGAGAGCTCGAGGTCGCGCGCAACACGGCGGGCAAACTGATCACCGAGCGACGCGTCCGCACCCGACGTGCGCAAGGGGGAAACGGCAATTGGATAGCGGGTTGCACCGGGACCAACGATCATCGAGCGAACCTGCGCCGACGCACTGCACGCCATCGCCGCCAAGGCTCCCATCAGCACCGGCAGTGTCCGGCGGACGGCCCTGCTGCTAGTCGACCGCGAAACCGTCTTCGCCCAAGGTCGGGGAAGAGCTACCGGCCTAGCCTTCTGAAACGTGTGCATGATCTCCTTTCGAGCGAATCAAACTGCCCAAGGGTTTTGACGCAATCCTTCATCAAGCCTCGCGACAAGCGTGGCGTGGTGGGGACAACGCGCAACGAGAGAGTGTGACGGCGGCAATTTCACTGCGGCAGGTCGCGGGCTCGGAAAGTCATCTCGACGTCGGCAAACTCTTGGTGATACCGCTCTGGTACTACGCCCAGCGGACTCGCCGATTGCACTGCTCGCTCCGCGGACGCATCGTAAGCTTGGTCGCCACTTCCCCGCGTCGTCCGTACATCGCGAATGTTCCCCTCTGGCGTCACCGAAAAGCGAACAACTGATTCGAGAGATTCATCGGCTCCCGGCCACACCCAAGCATCGCGAATGCGCGTCTCCATACGCCGCTTGTACAGGATATACTCCGCGCCGATGATGGTTCCGCCACCGGCACCACTGCCGGGTCCTGTGGAAAGTGGTCCTTGCGCGCCGTTGCCGCCCCCGCCGCCAATCTGCGCCGCGCGTCGTTGCACGGCGGAAGCTATCTGATCATCCGCCGACGGCGTCGCGGCTTCGGCAGCGCGGCGCTTGATCGCCTCGGCAATCTGACGATCGCGGGTGGCCGCCGGGTCCGGCGTCGGATTGACTTTCGCCTTCCGGGCCGCATCTGCCTTTTTAGCTTCCTCGGCTTTCTTCGCTTCCTCGGCTTTCTTCGCTTCCTCGGCTTTCTTCG
>CADEER010000355.1 GCA_902826395.1 uncultured bacterium | reverse complement strand
CCGCTCTCCCACCAGCGCCTCGGCCAACGCCGTCGCTTCCTCCTCGTTCCCCGCGGTCACCAGAACCACCATCGCATCGGTCATCTCGATCTCCATCCGCGACGCCACTAGCGGACGCCGGCTCATCAAGACCAAACAGACCCCGCACACCTTCCACGCGTCAACCCGGAGCCGGTGACCGAACCACCCGCGGTTGGTCGGCTGCTTAGAAGCACGTCCAAACCCACACAGAGAATCGCGACCCGCAGAACCGCACGCGAGTGACATTCACGACCATCCCAAGCATGGAGACCCGCCGAGCCTCAGGGGCAGCCCAGCCAGGAGACGTTGGCACCGGTGGTTTGCGTCGCCGATGAGCCGTCGGCGGGCGACGAGCAGGTGAGCTCGATCGCCAGATCGTTGCTGTCGGCAGCGGTGTCCTGCGCGTCGATGTACAGGCCCGGTGGGCTCGGGGTCACCAGGAAGCTCAGACCGTCCCAGACGAAGGCGGACACGTCGCCCGAATGGCGAACCGTCAGGGCGACGCTCTGCGGATCCTGATCGGCGAAGGTCACGTCGTCGAAGCGAGTCAGCACACCGCCTTCGATCTCGAGCGCGACGCCGTCGAGCACCAACGCCGCAACGTCGACACCACCGACTGCGACCATCCCGCTCCCGGTGATCACGGGTGCCGGCGGCGCCGGCACGATCAGTGTCCCGGTGACGGTCAAGTCGCCGGCGAGGGTGATGTCGTTCTCCGCGGTGAGATCGCCGGCGATGGTGCTGCCGCTTGCTACGACGATCGCCGCCTCCGCGACGACACTCGGCAGCGCCCCCGAAAGCAGGGCGCCGTTGGCGGTGATCCGGATGGCGCCGTCGCCGGTGATCGCGCCGTCCGCCACGACGCCGCCACCGATCGTGAGATCGAAGACGTCCAGGTCGAGTGTCGCGCCGGTTTCGACGACAACGCTCGAGGCGGCCGCGCTTGCCGTGAGTTGCGGCTGGTCCGTTGGCGCCGCAGGCACCACGACGGCGTCAGCCGCCGCCGGCACGCCCGCCGGATCCCAGTTCGCCGCCACCGACCAACCCGTTGGCGACACGGCATCGCCGCCCTGCCAGACCCGAACCACCGCCGGCGTCGCAGTCGGCGTGGGCGTCGCCGTGCCGGTCGGCAGCGGCGTCGGAGTGGGTGTCTCTGTCGGCGTGCGGGTCGTCGTCGAGGTCGGCGTGAGCGTCGGAGTCGGCGTCGGCGGCCCGCTGACGACCAGGTCGAGAGCCGTCGCGCCGAAGCTGAGCCCGATCGCCTTGCCGCCGCCCAGGTCGGTGCCGGTGACGCTCGCGAAGTTGCCGGACCGGCTGGCGTAGGTCATGACGCGGAAGGTATCGCCGGTGTTGGGTTCGTAGCCGCTGGCGCGCAGCACCGTGAAGGAGCCGGCCAGCGACGCGGCACCCGTTGCCTCGAGTCTGCCGAACTGCACACCCGGCGTGAGCCCGGCCAGGGTCACGACCAGGCTGCCGCTCGAGGTCTGCGGATAGCCGCCTTCGATGCGCAGAATGCCGCGGACCAGATCGATCGTCCCCGTATTAGTGAAGCCGAGTCCGCTTTGGAAGGTCGTCGTTCCCGTCGCCACCGATTTGCGGATCACGCCAGCATTGACGAACGACACGGTGCCGAACGGATCGAGAGCGAAGTCGCCGCGGATGTCGAACAGCCCGAGGTTGTTGAAGGTCGCGCCGGATTGCAGCTCGAACTCGCCGTTGCTCCACAACACGGTGCCGAGGTTGTTCAGCTTGCGTCCAACGAGGAACCTCGCCTGGCCGGTAGCGGCGGTCAGCAGAAGCTGCGCCCCGGCGGGGACCACGGTTTCGCCGGTGCCCGACATCGTGCCGCGCTGCCAATCCAACACCGTCCCAACCGTCAGCACCCCGCTGCCATTGAGAGCCGCGCCGCCGAGCTCCAGATCGTCGATCGCGACCGCTCCGGCGATCGTCAGATTCCCCGACAAGGCTCGCGCCTTGCCACCACCACCGATCGATGCCCCGTCGTTGATCGTGAAGTGGTTGTTGAATCGGAGCTCCGCCCCGTCCGCGATCGTCATGGCGGTGTCGGTGAATCCTCCCGAATGAGTGAGCGACACGTTTCCGCTCGCGACCTGGAATTCGCCCCGATTTCTGAGCGGGAGACTGATGGTCATCGTGCCTGTGGCGGCTACGTGCATCGTCCCGGTGTTCTCGAAGGTGACGGTGCTGAAGGAATCGAACAACAAGTCGCCCTGGATATCGAACAGACCGGCGTTGTCGAATGTCGCCTCGCTCTGCAGCTCGAACTCGCCGTTGCTCCAGCTCACCGTGCCAAGATTGGTAAGAGTCCGACCAACGAGTGTACGCCGCGCGTTCGTCGCCGCCGTCATCAACAGGGCCGCGCCCGAGGGAACCACCGTCTCGCCGGTGCCCGACATCGTTCCGCCCTGCCAGTCCATCACCGTGCCGATCGTCAGCACCCCCGGGCCGTTGATC
>CADEER010000354.1 GCA_902826395.1 uncultured bacterium | reverse complement strand
TCTACCAGCTCTTCAAGAGAATGAGCGTCGGCGTCGAAGGACTCTACGGCTACAAACACGTCAAGAGCGGCGCCGCCGAAGACGGCTTCCGTCTGCACGTCGGCTTGCTCTACTCACTGTTCGACTGAACACGGCAACGAAGCGGGACGCCGCTCGGCGTCCCGCTTCGCCCGCCGCACCGGCCTCACGGTGCCGGGGCAGCGCCCGGGTAGAGGGTCAGTTTGATTCGAACTGCTCGAATGATTCCTGATCATCCCAGATCCACAGTAGATCGCCTCTCCTACGGGAGGGGCAGGTCCTGAGCGAAGTCGAAGGGCCGGGAGAGGGTTCATGAGATGATTTCGCGCAGCGAAACTCCAAATTCTGTTGGCGTGTACTTCATCTCCCGACAGCTTCGCTGTCGACCTCTCCCGTAGGAGACTGTCGATTTTCTCTCGTACACGTACACGTACACGTACTCGTACCCGTACACGATCAATGTCAGAATTCTGCAGGAAATTCCGTGTACGAGTACGGGTACGAGTACGTGTACGGTCACGAATCTTCATTTTCCGACAGTCCCGTAGGGCGAGGTGATCAGGGGCGACGAGTATCCCTGAATTGAAGTGACCCACTACCAGAGTGCGTTGCGATGCTTGCAACCGTCTCGCTGGCTGACATAATTCGCACGAACTTCGGCGTTAGACTCGAAAGGCGGAGAGCGTGCGAGCAGCGAACGCGCTTCTGGTGACATTGCTGGCGTCGGCTTCGTTCTTTGGCGCTCCATCACCTGGGCAGCAGTTGTCGCAGGAAGAGATTCTGAATCGGCTGGAGCGCCTTGAAGCAAATCAGCGGCGCCTCTACGAGCTTCTCGAAGAGAAGGACGCACGTATCGAGGAGCTCGAGCGGGATCTGGAGCAAGGCAAGTCCGCGCCCGTCGCAGCGCCCGCTGTCGAGCAAGTGCCGGTGGCGCCCCCCACGGCAGGGCCCGAGCCGAGTCCGGCTCCGGCCATAGCCGCCGGCCCTCCCGAGGAGAGCGACACGGTGCCCGTCACCGAGCAGTTCTTTGGTACCTATCAACCGGGTCGGGGTTTCGGTCTGGCGAGAAACGAGTACGGCGAAGTCAACTTCAGCCTTTTTACCTACGTCCGCTATCTAAACCAGGACGGCCTCAACGATACCTATACCGATCGGTCTGGGCAGACGGTCACTCTCAACAAGCGCGACGACGTCAACATCAATAAGGTGATGCTCTACTTCAAGGGCTGGGTGGTCGACCCGCGCTTCCGTTACTTCTTCTATACCTGGACAAACAACACCTCGCAGGGGCTCGGCGCGCAAGTCGTGGTCGGCGGCAACCTCACTTATGCATTCCACGAAGCGCTGGTGCTCGGGGCCGGCATCTCGGGGCTGCCGACCAACCGCTCGAACGAGGGCAACTTTCCGTACTTCCTCTCCGTCGATCACCGCACCCTCGTCGACGAGTTCTTTAAGGGCTCGTACACCATGGGCATATTCGCCCGCGGCAGGCTTGCCGAAGGGCTCCTTTATTCGGTGATGCTCGGCAACAATCTGAGCCAGCTCGGCGTCGACGCCGGTCAGCTCGATGGCGACTTCACGACGGTGTCGAGCGCATTGTGGTGGATGCCGACCACCGGGGAGTTCGGACAAGGCTTCGGAGACTACGAGCAGCACACCGACCTGGCGACCCGCTTCGGTGCTCATTTCACTTTCAGCCCCGAGGACGAGCAGTCCCAGCCCGACACTGAGGATCCGGACAACTCGCAGATCCGCCTCTCCGACGGAACGATCATCTTCAGCGAAGGAGCCGTGGCACCGGGAGTCTCGATCGACAAGATCGACTACTACATGACCTCTCTCGACGCCGGACTGAAGTACCGCGGATTTGCGCTCGAGGGCGAGTACTTTCTGCGCTGGCTCGACGATCCGAAGGCAAGCGGCGCCCTGCCGGTCGAAGATTTCTTCGACCATGGCTTCCAGTTGCAGACGTCGATGATGCTGATCCCAAAGATACTGCAGATTTACAACCAGAGCTCGTACCTGTTCGGCGAGTACGGTGAGCCGTGGGAAGTGTCTGGCGGTTTCAATTGGTGGGTGTTCCACCGCCGCGAGCTGCGCTTGAATGTCGAGTATATGTACAATCACCGATCCCCGGTTGGCTACTTCGCGATCCCGCAGGTCGTCGGCGGAACTGGATCGATCGTCCACGCCAACGTCGAGCTCTTCTTCTGAGCGGTGCACGCATGCGGGCGACGAAACCTACGGCTATGTCAACTTGCCGCACGCCGCCCTGCAATCGGACGACGCCTACGATCAGAACAACTACGCGAGCGTAAGGATCGGCTCCGCCGAGTACGGCTTCCGCCGGCACGTCGGCCTGCTGTACTCGCTGTTCGACTGAACACGGCAACGAAGCGGGACACCCGAGCGGCGTCCCGCTTCGCGCACCGCACCGATCTCAGATGACGAGCTGAAAACGCATCTGGAAGGTGTTGAGCGTGCCGTCGAGCGGACCGCCGTCGACCAGCGCCA
>CADEER010000353.1 GCA_902826395.1 uncultured bacterium | reverse complement strand
AGTTCGCCCATCTTCCGATCGCTCAACTCCGAGCATTCGGTGCAGATGAAGGACTCGTGATCGGGGACGTCGTCGCCACACGTGTCGCAGGTCTTCAGCCCGTCGTCCGCCATCACCGCTCCAATGCCAGCCGCAGTTGCTCGCGCACCGCGGGTTCGTTCTGCCCAGGTAGGGGGAACAGTCCGAGCCGTCCCTTCATCGGTACCGGCTCGCGGAATGCCAACTGGTTGCGCACTACGAAGCCGAAGGGGCCGTTGAACCATTCAGAATCCGACCACGTGACGCAGTCGACGAGCTCACAGGCACCGACGATCGCGCCGTAGGCGAAGACGTCGCCGTGCGCCTCGACGTCCTCCCGGCTACTGACGACACCGCCGTAGTGCTGTTTCCCGGCGTGAATCAGCAGCGGACCTCGGTACGGTGTCGACCAGGTCCGGTTCTCGATGTCCTTCTGCCCCGAGACAATCAGCCAGGCGTAAGGCTGCTGTATGCTCAGCACGCGGCCAGCGAGAATGTGTTCGATGTCAGCGGCAGCGAAGGACATCAGTCCGCGTCCTCGATCGGACAATCACAGTCGCACTCGCCGTTCGGTTCGTGTGGCGGCTCGGCCGATACAAACTTCCGGTTGCAGAGGCGGTGCCGGCCTTCGGTGCAGTTCCGGCAGAGCTGGCTTGCCTTCGCGCGGATGAGAACACCCTCGCCGCGTGTCGTAATGACGGCTTCGATCTCGAGGATGTCGGTCCCCTTGCCGGCCTTCTTCACGGCGATGGCGAACTGCTCCTCATCGCCGACGTGCTCCAACGCGCGGATCAGCCGCGCCTTTGTCCAAGGTTCCATCGGTCAGTCCTCCAGGAACAGCTCGTCGCTGGCCTTCAGCGCCGATCGTGGTCCGTCGATCAGCTCGAGGCGCCGGAGCCGACCGATGTACGTGTCGAAAGTCCCGCTGAGCGCCATCTCCGCGCGGTCGGCGAGTTCCTCGGCCGAGAGCATCTGCGGGTAGGCGTCGATCAGCACCTCGAGGAGCGCGCGCTGCTTGCCGCCGCCCATCTTGTCGAGCCAGTAGCGGCGGAGATCTTCGCCCACCGGCAGCGGTTCCCAATGGCCGAGCGCTTCGGTGCCGGTGGCGGTGATGACGAGGTCCTGACGGCTGCCATCGATCCAGCCGGCCTTCCGCATGCGCCCGATGTAGGTGTCGAAGGTGCCGCTCTGCGCCATGCCGGCGCGCGTCGCGAGTTGCCGCGCGGTCATCGGCTGCCCGCGTTGAGCGAGCGCGATCATCAACTCGCGGAACTTGCCGCCCTTCATTTGGCCGTTCGTGTGTGGAGCCCCACCGGGCGCGGGGGAGGAGTCGGGGGACGCCGTCCGCGACCGGTGGGGTGGTGACGCAGGTCGGGTGGGGGCAGGGCGCGGACTGGGAAGGAGTGGCCCAGTCCGTACCCGCGCGCTCACCGCCGTGGCGATTCGCGCGAACCCTTCCTGCGACTTTTCCAGGGCCGCCGTGGCTGACTGGAATGCTGTATGTGCTTCGGCGAGCTGCTTCTCGATCGACTCGATGGCGGCGTGCTCGTCGGGCTGCAGCACCGGGACCTCGACGCGCTCGACGGTCGGCGCCGGCGCTGCCTTCTGCGCTTTCCGTAGCTCGCCCTCGAGCTCGGCGATGCGCTTGCGCAACTCCTTCGGGTCGTCGGCCTTCGCGCGCTCGACGGCGGAGGCGAAACGCTTCTGCAGGCCGTCGAGATCGATGTCGGCCATCGTCGACGGTCGCCGCGCCTTGCCCGTGCTCTCCTGGGGAGTCGCACCGCTGTCGAAGGTTCGCCGCGGCCGGATCTGCACTCTCTCACGCACTCCTAGCCAGTGCGGCGACCAGATCCACGCCTCACCCGTCTCGAGGGTCGGCAGAGAGTCGATGATGGCGTTGCTCTCACCGTGGTAGTCCACCCAGCCCTGGATCGCCTTTCGATCCTGGGGGCTGGTGGTGCGCATGACGATGAGTGTCTCGATCTGCGTGAGGACGTCCTTGTTGATCACCGCTGACCGTTGCGTGATGGCGATGAATCCGAGGCCTCGAGCGCGGCCGCGGCGGGCGATCGTCTGGAATGCTCGCAGACACCGCGCCTGCTCACGCATCGGCCGCTGCGGCATGCCGTCGTCGGCCTCCTCGAGCAGGACCTGCAGCGGATCGCGGTTCTTTCGGTAGAGCCGCTCGGCGAAGTCGGTAACGAATCGGATCTTGTCGGTCTCGCTGAACGCCGAGGTCGAGATCACGCACGATAGGCGTTGATCTGCGATGACGTCGGCGAGCTCGGCGCCGCCACCCTTCTCGAGCGGGATGTTGCCTCGCTCGCCACCGAACACCGGCACTGGCAGTCCTTTGGACTTGCCGTCCCAGCCGGTCTGCAGACCCCACCACACGTCCATGGGGTCGAGCACGACGAATGGGATCTTCGCCGCGAACATCTCCTCGACCAGGACGGCAGCGGTCGTCGACTTGCCGGCACCGCGCTTGGCGAGGATGCCGATCGTCTGGGTCGCCAAGGCGTCG
>CADEER010000352.1 GCA_902826395.1 uncultured bacterium | reverse complement strand
ATGTTCAAGGGCTGCCCCTTGAACATCCCCGGGCGAGCCGCTTCGGCCGCATTGAGGTCGAGCCAGAACGGAACCGTCAGGGTGCATTCCGCTCCGGACAGCGAGAACCAATGCCGCGGCGATTCTGGCTTCCGAGAGGAAGTTGAATCGCGGCTCAGTTTTGCCGGGCGGATTGGCGACGGCACGAAGATTGCGCGTCGTTCGCGGTAGGTCCACGCGAGACTTCGGCCGCCGTGCCGGAAAGGAGCAAGCGATGGCAGACTTTCTCTCCGCCTACTCGATCCAGAACTGGCTCGAGTCCTGTCCCCAGGCGTACCTGGAAGGCACCGAGTACGGACATCTGCCGGGTGAGAAGGAGCCCGAGGATCTGATTGCGAATCCTGTTTTGCGAGAGGATGCGATCCGCTCGACGGTCCAGCTCGTGGTCGGAGAGAAGTGCGCCTTGGCGGCCTCCTCGGGGCTGATCAACGCCGCGCCCGACGAGGCGAGCAAGTGCTTCCTCGCCACGCAGACGCTCGACGAAGCGCGCCACATCGAGGTCTTCACGCAACGCCTGCTCGATCTCGGTGTCCCGAAGAGAGATCTGGATGAGACGATTCGCACCTATGCGAATCCGAACCTGGTCAAGTTCGCCGAGGTGCTGCTCGAGAAGGTCGACCGCAAGGATTTCGTCGCCGGCGTGGTCGGGCAGAACATCGTCCTCGAGGGGTTGGCGTTCAGCGTCTTCGAGATGCTGAAGGCGGTGTCCGACGAGATGAATCCCAAGTTTGCCCACACCTTGTCGGGCACGATCGCCGACGAGCGGCGGCACGTGGGATTCGGCGAGAATCGCATCGGCTCGCTGATCAAGCAGCATCCCGAGCGCAAGTCCGAGATCGAACGCATGCAGAAGGAGATGTCCTACTACATGCTGGCGACCTTCGCCGACGCCTTCCGCAACAACCCGGCGCGGCAGCAGATCGAGCACGTCAAAGCGGGTATGCGCGATTCGGGCGTGCGGGCCGATTACCACGGTGCCAATCTGGCCGAGCTGTCGCCTGAGCAGATGGAGTCGGTGTTGGCCGACACCGTGCTCAAGGAGTTCAAGATCCGCCTCGGCCGTATCGGCATCGAGTACCAGACCCCGGCGCATCCCTAGCCCGTGCGGCGCGAGGGGCGGTCATGGCGGAACGCCAGGATATTCATGACCTGAGCAGCAGCGAGTTTCTCGAAAAGGTGCACTCGTTCGAGGTCTGGTTCCAGTCGGTCGAGGGGTACCTTTCGGGTCTCGAGTACGGGCACGCCGAGAACGCAGTCGATGACCCGATGACCGATGTTGATCGGGAGCGCTTGATCTCAGTTCTCTGCAACTACTGCGTCGGCGAGACCGCGGCGCTGGAGGGGGCGAGCGGCTTGATCCGTATCGCGCCCAACCGGCTGGCGAAGATCTTTCTGTCGACTCAGGTGGTCGACGAGGGCCGACATCTCGAGGTTCTGCTGCACCGTATGAGCGATCTCGGAGTGGCGGATCCGGAAGGGGAGATCGCGCGCCGGGCCTCGCCCAGTCTCGTCGCCTTCAAGCGGCGATTGCTCGAGCTGGTCGACTTCGGCGACTGGGAGGCTGCGATTCTGGCGCAGAACGTCATCCTCGAGGCTCTCGAGTTCGCGGTGTTTCGCCGTCACGCCGAGACAGCGGATCGGATCACCAGCGAAGTGCTGTACGGCATCGTCAAAGACGAACGGCGCCACATCGGCTTCGGCGAGAACGAGCTGGGGCGCCGCTTGCGCGCGACGCCCCGCTTGTCCACACGGCTCCTCGCGGTCAAACGAGAGCTCGATCACCTGGTGCTCGATGCCCTCGAAACGACAGCACGTTCGATCGGTGTCGATGTCGGCGAGCGCGAAACCCTGGCGCGCATGTACCTCGAGTCGGTGCGCCGCTTGGGTCTCGAGGGATGAACGATCCACTGGCGATGTCCGCGGCGGAGGAGGTCGGCGAACGGCGCCGCTTCGAGCTCGCCGACGACACCGGCTTCGACGAGGTCCCGAAGAAGTACCGCAAGTTCTACCGCAAGTGGCGAGGCCTGGGCGACTGGCTCGCACCGAACGAAGTGATCTGTCCGGTCTGCAAGGTGGTGATCCGCTCGACTCGCGAGCTGCGTCCCGGCGACCGCGTCTACTGCATGCCCTGCATGTCGCGCCTGGTGGTGACGCGCAACGCCGCGGGCACGCTCGAAGCGACGGTCGCGTACTGAACGATCTGACAGAAAAGGCTTCACCACAGTCCCTGTGGCGCTTCGCGCCATACGAAGACGCCGCCGCCGGAACGGACACGTACGTTGCCGCAAAGGACAGCGCTAAATTGCGACCTCGGATCCATCTCACTGGTTCATTCAGGGAATTTTCGAAGCAGAGGCACAGAGACACGGAGGAGTGCGGCTCGTGATGATCACTACCGAACGTTGCGTTCTTCTGTCTCTGTGCCTCCGTGCCTCTGTGGTGAGTGTCGTTCTAGCCCGCTCGCGCTCAGGTGCAGCCGCGCAGGGCGCTGTTGACGGCGGCGACCAGCTCCGAGATCGACACCA
>CADEER010000351.1 GCA_902826395.1 uncultured bacterium | reverse complement strand
CAGCGCCAGCGCGGCGACCTGCCAGCCGTAGAACGACACCTGGCGTTTCATCGCGTTGATCGCGATCTGGCGATGGATGTCGTAGCCCTCGGGCAGCGGCAGGACGCCCATCTCCTCGGCGTACGCCTCGTAGTCGCGGCGCAGCTCGTCGGCGAGCTGCGGCTGTTCCGCGGCGAGGTCGTTCGTCTCGCCCGGATCGCGGGCGATGTCGTGCAGGTGCCAGTTGCCGTCGCCGTACGGAGGCATGTTGCGCACCAGCTTCATCTCGCCTTTGAAGAGCGCGGCGTTGCCGGCGACTTCCATGCCGATCGGCGTGTCGGCCCGGTGGGCGCGCACGGCGAGGCCGCGCAGCACGGCGGCGAGGCTGCGCCCGGTCATCTCTACGTCGCCACTCGCGGAGACGCCCGCCATCTCGAGGATCGTCGGCGCGATGTCGGTGACGAAGGTGGTCGACGCGACGCGCGTGCCGGCGATCACGCCGGGCCCGGCGATGACGAGCGGAACGCGCAGGCCGCCCTCGGACGCATAGAACTTGAACAAGCTGCCCGGCGATGACGCCGCTGCCGCCCACTCCGGGCCGATGAAGGCGAGACTGCCGGGCTCGCCGAGAGCATCGGCGTTCCACGAGTAACCGTTCAGCGCCATCCAGATGCCCATGCCCGGCGTGTGCACCGGATCGCTCGGCTCGGGACCGTTGTCCGAAGTGACGATCACGATCGTGTTGGCGAGCTGCCCGCTCGCCTCGAGCCACTCGAGCAGCCGGCCGACGTTGCGATCCATCGCTTCCAGCATGGCCGCGTACACGGCCATGCTCTTGGCGTAGATGTGACGCTCGTCATCGTCGAGCGACTCCCAATCGCGCAGACCCTCCGGCATCGGCGCCAGCGGCGCGTCGGCTGCGACCAGGCCGAGGTCGCGCGCCCGTTGCCAGCGCTCGCGGCGCAGCACCTCCCAGCCGGCGTCGAAGCGCCCGGCATAGGTCGCGGTGATCTCGGCTGGCGCCTGCACGGGAATGTGCACCGCTTGCATCGACAAGTAGGCAAAGAACGGCTCGGCGCTTCCGGCGTCGGCTTTCAGGTACTCGAGCATGCGATCGACCAGCAGCTCGGACGAGTAGAAGGACTCGGGCATCTCGGCGGGCACGCCGTCCTCGAACCACGGCGCCGTCCGGTAGTACGGCATGTACGGTTTCGCGGCCCAGTTGTCGGCACCCGATGCATCGAGCGCCAGCGAGCGGTCGAAACCGTGCGCGTTCGGCAGATCGCCGGGACCGTGGCCTAGGTGCCACTTGCCGGTCATGTAAGTGCGATAGCCCGCCGACTTCAGCAGCGTCGCCACCGTCTCCACCCCCGGCTCGAGGTGCAGCGTGTAGCCCGGCCGTCCGGCGTGTTCGGGCGGCAGCACCTCTTCGATGGTGGCGACCCCCGTGCGGTGGTTGTCGATGCCGGTCAGCAGCATGGCGCGCGACGGCGAGCACAGCGGCGAGGAGTGATGACTGGCAAACATCGCGCCGCGCGCCGCCAGAGCGTCGATGTGCGGCGTGCGCGCCTCACCGCCGAAGGCACCGAAGTCGGTGAACGCCGCATCGTCGACCAGCACGACGAGCACATTCGGCCGCACCGACTCCGCTTGCGTCGAGGCGACGGCGATGAAAAGCCCCAGGGCGATAGAGAGCAGCGCGCGTCGAAGCGCACCGCACCGCGAAAAGCTGGAAGGAGGTGAGCAACTCATCGAAAGAACCGGCGCCATCGAAACAGATGCGATCCCGGCTGTCACGCGAGCCACCTCACGAGGGGCTGTCGATTTTTCCCGTACACGTACTCGTACGCGTACCCGTACACGATCAAAGCCGGATTTCCGCAGGAAACTCCGTGTACGTGTACGGGTACGAGTAGGTGTACGGTCGCGAATCTTTGTTTTCCGACAGTCCCCGCGAAAGGAGGGTACGTGTGGCCGGCTTTGCGCTTCTCGCCCCCGATTGGTTGCCGGCAGACGCCTGGTGATCCCGGCAGGAGCAGTCGCATTTGATCGGAGTGGGGCCATGACAGCTCGATCGTCTTGCGCAACCCATGCTAAGAGCGCGACGTGCAGGCACCTGGTGGAGCGGATCCGCTCGCGCGATCCAAGGCGCGCCTTTCGCAATGGGCGTCATGCTGGCAGACACCGGGGCTGGAAGAGCGCATTGAAGTCGAGCTGTCGCGGCGGATGCGCGTCGCGCTCGGCCGGGCGCGGCCGCGCGAGAAGTTGATCCGCATCAACGCGGCGCTCGTCGATCAACATCCATCTCTGCTCGACGAGGTCCTGTGCCACGAGGCGGCGCACATCGCCGTCCACGAGCTGCACCGCGGCTACCGCCGGCCGCACGGACCCGAGTGGCGCCGGCTCATGGAGCTGGCGGGCTTCGCGCCGCGCGCCCGGATGCCACTGGCGACCCCACTCGCGGCCGCCGCCCAGCGCCACCTGTGGCACCACCAATGCCCCGTCTGTCAGGCATGGCGCCTGGCGCGCCGCCCTGTCCACCGCTGGCGTTGCGCTGCCTGCATCAACGCCGGCCTGCCCGGCGATCTGATCAT
>CADEER010000350.1 GCA_902826395.1 uncultured bacterium | reverse complement strand
CCATCAGGAACCGGCCGCACGTGCTATCAGGAACCCGAATCGTCAAATTCTTCAGGCAGGCCAACGGCTTCCGGCCGTCCTAACTCAGAGTCTAACGATTCTGACTCTAACTCTTCTGAAGTTGACCGCGGCCGGGACGGAGGAAAATCCTCAGTGTCGGTTCCCCCAAAAGCGTGGACTGGGGCCGATAAATGAGTGACCGGCTCCTTAAATCGTGGACTCGTGTCCCTTTAATCGTAGACCGGCGCAACGCTGAACCTCCTCTTCTTGAGGACCTTCCGCCGACGCCAAGGACCATGCCGGCGCAGCAGGCGGTCAGCGACGTTGATGCTGATCTCGGTGCCGAAGCGACGCAGCGCTTCGCCTTGCACGCGGTTGGAACGCCAGCGGGGCCCATCGGGCGGAGCGGCGGCAATCCATGCGGCGAGTTCCATCACCTGCGGCTCCGTGAGGTAGAGCCACCTAGGCCGTTCGAGCGCGGCATCGAGGCCATTCGCGGCGCCGTGCCTCAGCCAGATGTAGATGGTTCGTGCGATCACGCCGGCAGCCTCGGCGGCCACCACAACGGGCAGGCCATCGCGCACATCGGCGAGCGCCAGCAAACGGGCGCGCCGATGAGGCAACCGCTCCCGAGCAGCCTGGGCGCGCAGATCGTCCCCCGTCTCCGGCAGGCTCTCAATCCATTCGCGCCACCAAGCCCGACCCGCTGGGTGCTGCTGATCCGGCCATATTGTGAGCAGGAGCGCTTCAACCTGGGCGTGGACATCAGTGTCGAGGCTGGGCCAGCGCTGCATTTGGCGTCGCGCTCTCACCGCGCCCAGGATCGCGAGAGCGGCTTGCGCGCGCATCGGCCACGCCTCGAGCATCCAGGTGAGGATTGCCAGGCCCTGATAAGCGTCGGCGATCTCTCCGAATGGCTCGGCGCCCAGGTCACGCGCGATCCGCGTGAAGAGCCGATCGCGACCCACCGGCTTCGTATCGATCCAGACGGTGCCGAGCAGCACGTCGAACAGTGCGACGGCGACGGGCCAAGCGAGCACACCAACTTCGGGCAGATCGACAATCCCCTTCGGCCGGCCACTGAGCACATGCTGCTGGAAGCGCACCACAGGCTCCGGTGCGGCCCTGGTCGAGGTGCGGGCCAGCCGGAACGCGCAATGCGGACAACGATCCGGCGCGAAGTGATCGCGAGACGACAAGGCGGGCAACCGCAGCTTCTTCCCGCAATCGGGACAGACGCGCACCAGCACTGTTCCGTGGATGGGACAGGCAGCCAACCAGCCGAGCGTCCACGTGCGCCTGACGTAAGGGATGTCGTCTTCGGCGAAGCAGTCTGGGCAGACGCCAATGCGGCGCGGCTGGCGCGCCGGCCGCTCGACCGTGAAGCGCTGACGGCTGAACCGTTCCGGCAGTGCGTCATCGCGCCCGTCATCCGGCCAGTCGGCAAAGGTCAGTGCGCGAACATCATCGTCCGACACGCCGGTGCTGCGCGCAACCGCTGCGATGAGGAGCGGATCAGGCTTGCGCCACCATTCCGGATGCGTTGCGAGGTCCGCCTCACCGTCGCCGAGCAGCAGGGCTTTCGGCGAAACGCCGAATGGATCGGCGAACCGCAACAGCCACGATGCCAGCGCTTCATCCGGGAACGGCGTCACACGCGCCGGCAGGCGCGGCGCCTCGACGACCTCCGCGTCGAGGAACTCGACCTCGTATGTCTCAGCCGGCGACACGCCGGCGCTCCGTGGGAGGGATGAAGCCGATGTCGTCGATCCTTTCGATGCGAATGCGCTCTTCGCCGGCGGCAACAGCGGCGACCGCCGCCGTCGTCGCCAGGTTCACGACCTCGCCGAGGATGCCCTCGGCCGCATTCAGGAGCTTCTGCGCGAGCGCCGACTCCTCCAGGCCCGATCGTTCGCGCAGCGGAAGCATCGCCTCCAGCGTGTTGAGCAGCCGCAGATACTCGGCGTCGTACCGCCACGACGGCAGGCTGAACGGCGTGAACCGGTTGGCGAGTTGGTCGTCGCTCTGGATGGCGCGCAGCGCCTCCGACGTGCCGACCGCGACGAGCGGGATCTGCAACTCATTGCCAAGCCAGCGCAGCAGGTTGAGGAAGCGGCGCTGCTGGTCGCGCGAGCCCGACAGGATGTTGTGGACCTCGTCGATGACGAGCAGCCGCACATTCGTCGCGCGGAGCATCCGCATCGCCATGTCCTGCTTGGCGGCCAGCCGATCGTTGCTGCGATCGGGCGCGCCAAGCGCTTCGAGCACCGCCGAGAAGAAGCGGCGTTCATCCGGCGCCGGCGGCATCTGCACCTTTAGGACCGGGACAGCGATCGCACCTTCGCGGAGATCGGCTTCGGCGCCGCGCAAGTGCTCGCGCCTGAACTTCTCGACGATCATCGTCTTGCCGTTGTTGCTGGGGCCGACCAGCAAGAGGTTCGGCATTCGCGTCCGCTTCGGGAACGTCGCCAGTTCCTCCTTAGCCGACAGGCCGCCTTTTGCCCGTGCATACCCAATCCACCAACCTCCACGTATGCGCCGGATGCGTACATCGCCCGGTCCATCGCCCAGGCGGCGTCT
>CADEER010000349.1 GCA_902826395.1 uncultured bacterium | reverse complement strand
CCGCACTGAGCTGCAAAACTTCGACGTCGCCGGGCACCGGAGCTGACCAGAGCTTGCGACCAACGATCGAGACCACCGACATCACGACAAGCGCGACGAGTACGATCCCGCCCGCGATCGCGAGCCATTTGCTGGCAACCATTAACATCTTGCCGATAGGTCCGAACTCTTCACTCGGGCAGGTCCCGATATCGATGCCGGGGTCGTGCATGGCGCCCTCCATAATGCAACTAGTCGAGGCAGAGAGGCGGGATCGTAGCCTCTCCGAGCAGTCTCAGAGGGTTGTCAACGAGGATCGCCGTCCTTACCCGCTCTTCCGGGACGAAAGCCGCGAACGCGTCGAGAAGCTTTCCCGCGTCGGGGAACCGGCCGGCGTCGAAGTACCCCGTGTGGGGCCAATCGCTTCCCCAAAGAAGGCGCTCCGGCGCCACCGCCACGAGCCGGTGCGCGAACGGCACGACATCGGTATAGGGCTGGCCTTGATGGGAAATTCGGTCCGCGCCGCTGATCTTGACCCAGATGTTGTCACGCCCGGCGAGCGAAACCAACACTTCAAAGGAAGGATCATAGAGTCCATGCCGCGGGTCGATGCGGCCGAAATGATCGATGACAACGGGAATGGGGATCGACGCAATCCATGATTCCAGTTCAGGCAACGCGGATCCGGCGAAATGCAGTTCAACGAACCATCCTAGATCGCCAATGCAATGAAGAACATGATCGAACACTGCGCAGTCTAGCGTCCCTCCATGTTGAGGATTGAAGGCAAAGCGCACCCCACGCGCTCCTGCGCGATGCAGAGCGCGACAGCTTTCCGGGGTCGCCGTACCGTCAAGCCGGACCACGGCGAGATATTGGCCCTCCGAACGCGCGGTCGCGTCGAGATCGACGGTGTTGTCGAACCCGTGCGTATTGGCGTGCACGACGAAGCCACGCTCGATGCCCAAGGCCTGATGAAAACTGCGGCAGGCCTCGAACGAGGCGTCAGGTGGGGTGTATTTACGGTTCGCGGCAAAGGGAAACCTATTCTGCGGCCCGAGAACGTGGAAATGAGTATCCCAGCTGCCTGCGGGCAACGACCACGTCGGGCGAGATACCCTCGCCGGAGGTCCGAGACAGTCCCTTATTACAACTTCGGTGTCCATCAGATCAGCATCTCTCTCCCAAGCGTTGTTTGTAAGTATGCATACTATGATATAAGATGGCAAGCCATGAGCAAAGCCCCTGTCAAACTCCGCCACTCTCCGCCCGATCTTCATGAACGACCGGGCTTTCTGGTACGACGCGCGAACCAGATCCTGATGAGTCTCGCCGAGCAAGAAACCGCGAAGATTGGCCTCACGCCGCCTCAGCATGTCCACCTGCTGGCGCTCGGACGATGGGGCGCACTCGATCAGATCACCCTCGGCAAAGCGCTCGGCATCGACCGTGCGACTGTCGGGCAAGTCGTCGGCCGTCTCGAAGCGCGCGGCTTACTGCAGAGAAAGCTCGACCCGAAAGACGGCCGGCGACGAATCGTCGCGCTAACCTCGCGCGGCCGGGATTTGCTCAAGCCTGCAAACGCGGCGGCTCTCAACGTCTCCGAGCGCCTTCTTGCCGCTCTCGACCAGAGGGAGCGAAAAGAGATTGTACGGCTTCTCACCAAACTCGTGACGGCGTTGGCCGATGAAGCTCCGACGATCGCCGAGCCCGTGGCGGCCACCTCTCGGACTGGGACTGGTACGCGCGCATCGACCGGCGCGCTAAGGGCGCGGAGGCCGCGAAAATTTGCGGGTTTAACCCGAGACTGAAACGGATATCCAAATGCTCCAGTCATTTACATTCGATAGCGCCATCCCACGGGTGGTTTTTGGCGTCGTCGGCCTCGACGTGCTGGCGGCCGAGACTGCTTCGCTCGGCGTGTGCGCCCCACTTCTGGTGACGACACGCCGAGGTGCCGCGAAATGGACCTCGTTTCCGGATTCTTCGCCCTTCGCCATCGCCGGCCTGTACGATGGGGCGGAGGTCCACACTCCTGTCAATGTGACTGAAGATGCACTTCGTTATGCACGATCCGTTAGAGCGGATGGTTTCGTCTCATTCGGAGGCGGCTCATCGATCGGTCTCGGCAAGGCATTGAGCCTACGCACGGGCCTGCCACATCTTGCGATCCCCACCACCTATTCGGGCTCGGAGATGACCTCCATCCTCGGCGAAACCAGCCAGGGCAAGAAACAGACGCACCGCAACCGGGCCATTCTACCAGCGACCGTCCTGTATGATGTATCGAATACCCGAGATTTGCCCACTCCAGTCTCGGTAATGTCGGGCTTGAACGCGATCGCCCATGCAGTCGAGGCGATGTATGCCCAGAATGGAAGCCCGCTGATTTCCGACATCGCCGAACGCGCGATCAGTGCAATGGCGAGAGCCATCCCGAACATCGTTGAAACACCGTCCGATCTCGTTGCCCGCCAGGACGCGCTCTATGGAGCCTGGCTCGCCGGCATATGCCTCAATGCGGCAGGAATGGGGCTTCACCACAAGCTTTGTCACGAATTGGGCGGCGCCTTCGATTTACCTCATGCCGAACTTCACGCGATTCTTCTTCCTCACACGCTTG
>CADEER010000348.1 GCA_902826395.1 uncultured bacterium | reverse complement strand
GTCACCGCCTTCTTCGTCTACGCCGACAAGCCCAACGTCCCCGAGTACATGGACAAGGGCGGCGAGAAGTACCGCATCATCACCGACCACCTCGGCAGCGTGCGCCTCGTCGTGAAGGTGAGCGACGGAACTATCGCGCAAAGAATCGACTACGACGAACACGGCAACGTGACCCGCGACACCAACCCCGGCTTCCAACCGTTCGGGTTCGCGGGTGGGGTAGTCGATGGCGAGTCAGAGCTGGTCCGGTTCGGTGCACGCGATCTTGATGTGAAGCTGGAGCGCTGGACGGGCAGCGATCCTATTGGTTTTGGGGGAGGTGCGGCGGCTCTGACCAGTTATGTCCAGGGCGATAGTGTGAACTTGGTGGACCCGCAGGGACTTGCGTGGACCGACTGCTTCGCTGGTCTCGTCGACGGAGCCAGCCTCACCGTGACGGCTAGTGCCCGGGACGGTACCGTACGAGCGGTCGGTTGATTATGCCTCGGCGTGCTGGGCCGTTGGATACTGGACGGGGGTTGGTTCTCTCGGGTGGGCAACTTCGTCGGTGGCGCTCGGACTACTGCCTGCTGTTGGCAGCGCGGGAGCAGGCGCGGTGGTTCCTGCGGTTCCACTGGCTGTGCAGTACGGGCAACGAATCATTGGTTGGGGGACCGGACAAAGCGCAGCGGCAGTTCAGCAAACCCTCCGGGTGGCGCAATCGCTGACACCAGACGTTGTGCGACGGATGGTCGAACAAGGGCTTAGCAAGGGGTGGGTTCTAGAGCAGCTCGCGTTGTACGAGCGAAGTGCTCAAGTAGGCCATAAGGTTGTCCACAACGCGCAGTTGTTGCCGCGCCTCGAATTGATGCGTCGATTGATCGAGCTGTGGCCTGCGGATTAGGTCAAGGCGATCGCAGCTTGGGCATACTTACATGACTTCGAATCTGGGCAGGCAGCTTAGGAGTTTCTGGGAGCGAGAATCGGTGGCGGAGCTGCGGCCACCCGCCTCTCGAGAGATGATTGCAGCCTTTGAGGCGTCATCAGGCACGGTCCTACCTTCGGAGATCGCTTCCTACTTTGCGATCGTGGATGGATTCGAGCCAGGGCGTAGCGAGCAAGATGCCCGAGGGTTCTCTTTCTGGTCGATCACAAGGGTGTGTTCGGTCTCCCAGTTGGCGGAGGGACAATATGGATTCCCGGGAGCTGAGAACTATTTCGTTTTCGCAGACTATCTATCTTGGTCGTGGGCGTACGCGTTCCACGTGCTTAGCGCATCGAGCGCGCCAATCTTCATTGTTGGAACGGCGAATGGAGTGCCGCATCGCGTCGCGCCTTCTTTCGCTCAGTTTGTTGATATTTATATCCGGAATGAACCTGAACTCTATCTTACCGTGTGAGGATCCGCCTTACCGCAATCTATGTTGAGTAGCGCTAAACTCAGGGGACGCAGCGTATACGCGGGCAAATGAGAGAAGTGCAGCGGTAGCGATCGATAAATGACGATTGAATGAAGAGCCATCGATACATATTCGCGGCTGCCGCGTTCGGACTTCTCTCCTTTCTGTCTGTGGTGGATGCGAGCGCGACGTCGCTTGCCTCGGATCAGGTGCGCATCCTCGGGGTGCAACTTCGCGTTACACCTGCGGCCGTGCCCGGTGCTCCGAAGAATGTGCCGCTGTTGCTGTCGACTTCTCTGGTTGATGGCAACGGCGATCCGGCGGGGGCGTTGGCGGAGCCCGATGGGTTGGTGTCGCGGAGCGATTTGTCTCCGGAGGGCACCGCATGACGCTCGGTCGGGAAAACGTCCATTGCAACGGCGGCATGGACACGTGGCGGGCGGAGTACGGTTACTACCACCCGACCGGCCAGCTCGCCTCGGTGCGGTACAACGACCAGCCGGCGATCTACTACGCGTACGATTCCAGCAACAACCTCGTCGGCGAGCCGCCGGTACCGCCGTCGGACGGCGCACTGCACCGCGGCCCGCGCCGTCTCTACCTCAACGAAACCGACGCAACCGAAGAGCCGGCGACCTACGGCGGCACGTGGACGAGCACCAGCGGCGCCGCGACCGCACAGATGTCACCGACCCGCGAAGGCTCACCCGTCGAGACGACCGTAGCGACGGCGAGCTGCGCGGTCGGCGACAAGATCCCGGTCACCACGTTTGTGTCGACCCCGCTCACCGAGGCACGAACCCTCGCCGCAGACGAACAGGTGCGCATGGTGGTGGCGGCGCGGCAGAGCGAGAGTGGCGACGCACTGAAGGCGGTGGCAAGCCTGTGGGTGATGGACTCGAGCGGCGCCAGTCGCTGCCAGATCGCAGTCGATCATGACCTCGCGCAGCCCCCGCTGCCGGAGGATCCCGAAGGCATCAGCGCCTTCCTCCCCCTGACAACTGACAACGGACAACTGACAACTCCCTGCAGCGCAGGAACCGCGCTGCAGCCCGGCGACCGCATCGTCTTCGAGATCGGCTACCAGTGCACGTCGAGCACCGCTGTCGAGGGAGCCATCAGCCGCGGCGGCACCGGCCCAGCGCTCACGGCGGGCGAAGACCCGAGCGCGCACCAATGCGGCCAGCCCGGATACGTCGAGCTCGACGGCGACTGGACCTTCGCCGCCGATGCTCCAGTTCCGTGCG
>CADEER010000347.1 GCA_902826395.1 uncultured bacterium | reverse complement strand
GCCGAAGAAGTCGTTGCCTTTGTCGTCGACGACGATGAATGCGGGGAAGTTCTCGACTTCGATCTTCCAGATCGCTTCCATGCCGAGCTCGGGATACTCGAGCACTTCGACCTTCTTGATGTTGTCCTGCGCCAGCACCGCGGCGGGGCCGCCGATCGAGCCGAGGTAGAAGCCACCGTGCTTCTTGCAAGCCTGGGCGACGACGCCCGAGCGGTTGCCCTTGGCCAGGGTGATCAGGCTGCCGCCGTGTTCCATGAAGAGGTCGACGTACGAATCCATGCGGCCGGCGGTGGTAGGGCCGAACGAACCCGACGCGTAGCCGGCGGGCGTTTTCGCCGGGCCGGCGTAGTAGATCGGGTGGGCTTTGACGTACTCCGGCAAACCGTCGCCGCGATCGATGCGTTCCTTGAGCTTGGCGTGGGCGATGTCGCGCGCGACGATCATCGGTCCGCTCAGCGCCAGACGCGTCTTGATCGGGTAGCGCGACAGCGTCGCGCGTATCTCGCTCATGGGCCGGCGCAGATCGATGTGGACGACCTCGTCGCCGAGCTTCTTCTCGTCGATGTCGGGGAGATACTGCGCCGGGTTCGTTTCGAGCTGCTCGAGAAAGACGCCTTCATACGTGATCTTCGCCTTGGCCTGGCGGTCGGCCGAGCACGACACGCCGATGCCGACCGGACAGCTCGCGCCGTGGCGCGGCAGGCGAATGACGCGCACGTCGTGGCAGAAGTACTTGCCGCCGAACTGTGCGCCGATGCCCGTCCGCTGCGTGAGCTTCAGCACTTCACCTTCGAGCTCGACGTCGCGAATGGCGTGGCCGAGGTTGTTTCCCGACGTCGGTAGATCGTCGAGATAGCGGCAGCTCGCCAACTTGACCGTCTTCAGCGTGAACTCCGCCGACGGGCCGCCGATGACGATGGCGAGATGATACGGCGGACAGGCGGCGGTGCCGAGTGTGCGCACTTTTTGATCGACGAACTCCAGCAGCGACTTCGGATTCAGGAGAGCCTTCGTCTCCTGAAACAGGTACGACTTGTTGGCGGACCCGCCGCCCTTGGTGACGAAGAGGAAGTGGTACTCGTCGCCGCCCGTGGCATACAGCTCGATTTGCGCTGGAAGGTTGGTGCCGGTGTTGACCTCCTCGTACATCGATAGGGGGGCGAGCTGGGAGTAGCGCAGATTCGTGTTGGTGTAGGTGTCGTATACGCCGCGCGCCAGGGCCTCCTCGTCGTCCGCGCTCGTCCAGACGCGCTGGCCCTTCTTGCCGATCACGATGGCGGTGCCGGTGTCCTGACACGACGGCAGCACCAGGCCGGCGGAGATGTTGGCGTTGCGCAGCATGTTGAGGGCGACGAAGCGATCGTTGGCAGAGGCCTCCGGATCGTCGAGGATGCGCCGCAACTGCGCCAGATGGCCGGGCCGGAACAGGTGCGACACGTCGCGGATCGCTTCCGCCGCGAGCCGCGTCAGCCCGCCGGCCTCGACCATCAGAACGCGCTCGCCGCGCCACGTATCGCTCGATACGAACGATCCCTCGAGCCGGCGGTACGGCGTGCTGTCCTCGCCGTGCGGAAACATCTCTTGAAAGCGAAACTCTGGCATGGGTAATCGCGCTCCTGCCCGTTCCCTATCGTCTCGTGCCGCCCGGTGCGAGAGCCCACCCGACACAGGATCGGACCGGCGGGCGATGGGCCGGGGACCCCCGTCAGGGCTTCGTGGGAAGAAGACAAATCCGCAGATTGCGCAGATGCCGCAGATGCGAAAAGGGCTTGAACACCGCGGAGTCTCCGATCTCACGTTCACTGTTGAACGAGTTTTGGAACGAGGGGGTTCGACGGACCCGAAGTCGAGAACATCCATACGAGACAATAATCTGAGTAATCTGTGAAATCTGCGGATGAGTCTTTTCGCTCTGGCGGCTGTTCTCAGCGGGTGGCTAGACGTTGACGCTGGTGCGTCCGCGCTTTACGAGGCTGAGTGATGTGGGACCGACGCGACGGCGCTTTCACGTTCGAGGGGAGTGACGGTTTCGAGATTGCGGCGTATCGCTGGATCGCGACGGACGAGCCGCGCGCCGTTGTGCAGCTCGCGCACAGCATGGGCGAGCATGCACTGCGCTATATTCCGTCGCTCGCGCCGCTCGTCGATGCGGGCTATGCGATCTACGCCAGCGATCATCGCGGCCACGGGCGCACCCAGAGATCATCCGCCGATCAAGGCGATTTCGGCGCCGGTGGGTATCACAGCGTGGTGGAGGACATGGCGCGCCTCACGCACCTGGCAAAGAGCGAGCATCCTGGTGTGCCGTTCATTTTCTTCGGGCATTCGATGGGATCGATGTTGGGGCAGGGCTACCTCATCGAGCATTCCCACCTGCTCGCGGGCGCGGCGTTCTCGGGCACGACTGGGATCGATCAGGTGGTTGCCGATCCTGCAGGCGGTCTCGAAGCGTTCAATGCGCCGTTCGAGCCCGCGCGCACGCCATTCGATTGGCTGAGCCGCGATCCGGCGGAAGTCGACGCGTATATCGCCGATCCGTTGTGCGGATTCTCGCTCAATCCGGCATCGATGTTGTCGCTCTTCTCGCAGGGCGCGCGGCTTGCCGATCCGGCGCAGCTCGCGCGCATCCGCAAAGGCTTTCCGCT
>CADEER010000346.1 GCA_902826395.1 uncultured bacterium | reverse complement strand
GAAACAGATGTCCCTCGAACTCCATCGATGGGTCGCGCGAGGCTACGGCCAGATGTACGAGCTCATCGGCGAGTTGGAGCCGCCCATTCACTTCCTCGGGCGTCCACAGCGCCCAGTGCATGTTCCTTAACACCAACGCCAGAACCATCGCATCGCCAGATCGGCGGGCCATCTCGAGCGCCTGACGGGCCAGCGCTTGGCGCCGCGCTCCCTGATTGGAGAACGTGAGCTCTTCGGCGAGGCGGCCCATGAGCCGTGCCCGTAGGCCACTGTCTCGCTCTTCGAGCCCGTCGAGCGCCTCCTCCAGAATGCGGACTACATCTTCCTCGAAAACAACGACGCCGAAACCCTGCAACAGCCCGGCATGTGCAAGCGCAGCGCGGGCAAGACCATCGGGCGAGCGCAATACGCGCGCAGTCTCAACGGCGAGCATCGCCAACTCGCGAGCCCGCTTGGTATCGCCGGCCCGCCACCAGCTTTCGCTGGCTTGCAACAGCACCTCCAACCGCTGGGGGGCATCCACACCCGGCGCCATTGCTTTCAGTGCGGTTTCGAAGTGCCTCGCCGCATCCTCGTGGGCGGGTAGTACCGATGCTTGGGCAGCCGCTCGCAGAGCGTAGCGGTGCGCCTTGGCCTGCGAACCCGTATCAGAAGTGCGAAGGAAGTGATGCGCCAGCAAGGCCACGTGGGCGTCGATCTCGCCAGCGTAGATCACTTCTAGATACTCCCCGAACCGCCGGTGAAGCTCAGCACGAACCGAAGTTCTGAGCTCGTCGTAGAGAAAACTGCGAACCAGCGCCTGCGAGAACACGAAGTCGCGTACAGGCCCGCGAACCCGCGCGATGAGCCCGGCCTCGGCCGCTCTGTCGAGCAACTCGCAGATGCGCTCGCTCGCCTCACCGCTGAGGTGCGCCACCGCATCGACGGAGAACTGTCGGCCCACTACCGCACCAATGGCGAGGGCGCGGCGACAGTCCGCGGAGACGGGGGCAATCCGGCGCTTGAGGATCTCGCTCGTGCTGCGCGGAATCGGCATCTGCTCCGGGTTGGCACGAGCCGTCCATCTGACACCATCGTGAAACAGAACACCCTCTTCAATCAGAAGCTGTAAGATCTCTTCGATGAAGAAAGGGTTGCCGCCGGTATTTTCGTACAGGGCCTGCGCAAACGTCGCCGGCACCTTCTGATGCGATACGGCGGCAAGCAGCTCCCGGGTCTCTCCCTCGGTGAGCCCTTGCAAGCGAAGCATCCGACCGTAGCGGCGGAGCTGCGCAATCGCCTTCGCGGCAGGCTCGTTTCCGAGCAAGTCGCCGTCGCGGAACGCGCACAGCACCACCAGGGAGGCGTTGGCAAGCTCGCGTCCGAGGTACTCCAACAACAGGAGTGAGGATCGGTCCGCCCAATGAACGTCGTCGAGCACGATGAGTGTCGGCCGCCGCCGCGCCGAGTTGATCAGAAACGAGGTGACCGCATCGAACAGTAGGATCTGAGCGGGCTCCGGCGCCGCGGAACTAGTATTGGGCTGCTCGCTCAATCGCTCGGCAATCTCGGGCAACACCTGCGCTACCGCACGCCACCCCGAGCCGAGATCGTCGCGAAGATCGTCGACGGAGCTGTCTTGGAGTGCCGCGCGCAGGATCTGCATCCACAACCAGTAAGGCGGAGCACCCTCTCGTTGATGGCAGCGCGCCCACACGACACGCAAATCGCGCCCGGCGGCATACGCATCGACCTGTTTGGCGAGACTCGTCTTGCCCACGCCAGCCTCGCCCTCGAGCAAGCACAATCGGCCTCGACTCTCCAAACATCCATCGACGGCCTCGTTCAGAATCTGCTTCTCAAACGCGCGACCGATAAAGACACCGCGCGCCAGTCTGTCGATCGTTCGCGCGGTCTCATTCTTCGCCAGTGCCTCGCGCACGCATCGCAGGAACGATACGACGTACGCGCCGTCCTGGACGACACAGAGATATGCGCCGTGCTGTAATGCGCTAAGAGCAATGCGGGTCGCTTCGCCGTCGACGAGAAATACGACCGGGAGGTGCCGCCACTTCTCCTTTACTTTGGCAACAACCTCGAGGGCATCGCCGGCAGCCCGGCGTCCGTCGATGACCACGCAATCGAACGCCTTTTCTCCTATCTGATCGAGGCCCGTGTCGGCCTGTCCGACGATGGTGTGTTCAAAGTCCCCTTCGCGACGCAAGCTCTCGCCGAGCAGATCCGCAGCTTGCCGGTCACTCATGATGATGAGCACTCGGTGCTTCATCCAGCGTCCCCCATTTCCGCCGTGAGCATCGCGAACCGAGTTACCCAAAAACCGAAGCTCGCGGTCTCCCTGCGATTCCGATCTCGTTTAGGTAATGTCCAACTGGCCCTTTCTTGCACCATGCGTTCGGCACATTGCAATCTCAATCTTGAAGAAGCGTAGAAGGGCAATCGACTCATTTATGCAGCGAACGAGCCCTCAGTTACGTTCCTATCGCGGTCGAAAACAGTTGAAGTGGGGTTCATCGATTCTTACACCCGAAGATGCCGACCTTCTTCGCCACGCAAACGAGGGGAACATGGCGAGAGAGTGTGCCGGGCCAAGGGTACGACTTCCCTGCGGCGCAGCCGCCCTGATCTTCCGACTCGTATCGGGTTTGTCGCTCGGCTTTGTCACGGCAGCTCAACCGGGTAGTTGTCAGAGCGATGGCAGAGACAGCGGGTAGCGGGTTCG
>CADEER010000345.1 GCA_902826395.1 uncultured bacterium | reverse complement strand
CATTGATCGTGTACGGGTACGAGTACGTGTACGGGAGAAAACCGACAGTCCCGAATGCCGGGGTCCAGCCGTAGGGCGGGGCAAGCCCCGCCCTACAATGGCTTACGCCGCCGCGATCGTGCGCAGGGCGTTCTCCAGATCGGCGGGTGAACGCGCGAACGCACCGAGAAAGATCTCGATGTCCGTCACACCCGCTGCCGCTGCAGCGGAACTTCCCTCGAGCGTCGCTGCGAGATCAGGGCGGCGGTCGGCGCCGATCCGCACCGGCAGTCCGGCGCGCACCCGCAGCGCACCCGAATCGCGACCCGCTTTCGCGAACGATTCGCGAATCGCCGCGACGTCGGCGGCGATCGCGGCGGCATCGACCGCCATCGCCACCCAACCGGCGTCGAGCTCAGCCATCCACTCGCGCACGCGCGGCGTCGGCTTCATCCCGAGCCAGAGCGGAATCCCCCCCACCGGGGCCGGCAGCGAGCGCAGGTCGCTAAACGCAACCGTCGGCGACTCGAACGATCGGCGCTCGCCGCTCCACAAGGTGCGGCAGGCGCGCAGTCCGTCGATCAGACGCGCCGCGCGCTTCTCGAACGGCACGCCGACGGCGTCGAACTCTTCGCGCTGCCAGCCGACACCGGCGCCGAGCTCGAACCGCCCCGCCGAGAGGCAGTCGAGAGTCGCGGCGATCTTGGCGAGCAGCACAGCGGGGCGCAGCGGCGAGATCAGCACGCTGGTCGTCAGGCGGATCCGCCGCGTCCCCTGCGCCACCGCCGCCAGCACGGTCATCGGCTCGTACCAGGGATACGTCTCCGGCAGCGGAAACTGGCCGTACGGATAGAGGTCGGTTCGCGTCCCCATCGCGACGTGATCGGGCAGACTGACTGCGTGCAGACCCAGCTCATCCGCCAGCGCAGCGACGCCGACGACGGCGCCGATATCGCCGCCGAAGTGTCCGTGCAATCCGTGCAAACTGACCGTGTAGCGCATGAGCCCGCCACACAGACACGAAGCGCCTCCGAAACGCAAAGCCGCGCGCCCTCGCCCCTCGCCCCTCGCCCCCCGCCCCTCGCCCCTTGATCATTTCCTGCTACACTTCCCGACCGAGCATGACCGACGCCGACGTGCAGCAATCACTCTCCGGCAAGCGTGCCGTCGTCATCGGCGGCGGCATCACCGGCCTCGCCGCTGCGCGCGTGCTGAGCGACCGCGGCGCACGGGTTACGATCCTCGAGCGCGACGCCGATCCACCGGCGGACGACACCACGCAGGCGTTCGAGTCCTGGCAGCGCCGCGGGGCACCGCAGGTTCGCCACTCGCACGCATTTCTCGGCCGCCTGCGCTCGCTGCTGCGCGACCACTATCCGGATCTGCTCGCGGGGCTGCTGGCTGCCGGCGCGCGCGAGCTCGACATGCTGGCTCGACCGCCGGCGACGCTGCCGCCGTTGCAGTACGAGCCCGGCGACGAAGACTTCGTCGCCCTCGGCTGCCGCCGGACGACGTTCGAGTGGGTCATCCGCCGATCCATTGCGGCCAGCGGTCTGGTCGATCTGATTGGCGGCGCCAAGGTGGTCGGACTTACCGCAGCAGACGGCGCTCCGCCGGCGGTCAACGGCGTGCGCTACTCGTGCGGCGACGAGGAGAGGCACATCGCCGCCGACCTCGTAGTCGATGCGAGCGGCCGCGGCTCGAAAGCGCCGGCGTGGCTCGCCGCGCTCGGCGCGACGGCGCCGCGCGAGGAGGAGAAGTCCTCCGGAGTCGTCTACTACACCCGCTTCTACCGGTTGCGCGACGGCGCCGAGGAACCGCCGCCCGGACCGCACCCGACGGCAGCGGATTACAACTGGATCAAGTACGCAGTGTTTCCGGCCGACGATCGCGTATTCTCGATCACCTTCGCGGTGCCGCTCGCGGTGCCGCGGTTGAAGATCCTCGGCGAAGTGGGGCCGTTCGAAGCGATGGTGCGCGCCCTGCCCGGAATCGCACCGTGGGCCGACCCAGCGCGCGCCGAGCCGATCGGCGACGCACATCGCCCGATCCAGGCGATGGGCGGCCTCATCAATCGGCGGCGCGAGTTCGTCGTCGACGCCCGACCGGTGGCGACCGGCTTCTTTCCACTCGGCGATGCGGTGTACTGCACCAACCCGCTCTATGGCCGAGGCTGCGCCCAGGCCTTCATCCACGCACATCTCATGGGCGAGAGCCTCGACGCACACCCCGGCGATCTCGCCGCGGCGATGCTGGCACTGGACTGCAGCGCTCGCGCCGCCATCGAGCCGTTCTATCGCGCCTCGGTCATGGCCGACAAAGACGCCGTGCGAAAAGCCGAAGGCAGGCCGGCGCGGCGCATCGGCAATCGCCTGCGCGCTGCCTTCCTGGAGCAGGGCGTGCTGATCGGAACGCGCTGCGACCCGGTGATCTTCCGCGCCTTTCTGCGCATGTTCAACATGTTCGAGTCACCGGAGAAGGCCTTCGGCTCGCCGCGCGTCATCGGCCGCACGCTGTTGGTGCTGGCACGCGGCAAGCGCTTCCGCAGCCGCTTCGCCCTGCCCGACCCACCGGACCGCGAAACGACGATCGCGACCTGCGAAGCCAGCCTCGGCGCACACGCCGCCTAGCCGACACGTCATTCCGGCGAAAGCCGGAATCCATAGATTTCAATGGCAGGTGGACCCCGGCCATCCGAGACTGTCGATTTTCTCCCGTACACGTACTCGTACGCGTACCCGTACACGATC
>CADEER010000344.1 GCA_902826395.1 uncultured bacterium | reverse complement strand
GATCGAGCAGAGGAGTAGGCTTAGGATTGCCGCTCGAGAATAGCGAAGGGGCCGGGAGCCGGGGGTCAGGGGCCAGGGGTGGTTGGATCTTCGCGTGCCGCGAAGATCCGTCACATCAGAGAGCGATACGCTCGCACGGCCGGCAGCATCGCCCGACGCTTTCCACCAAAGACGAGATGCTCGCCGCAGGCGAGCATCTCCACCATCCCCGACCCCTGACCCCTGATCCCTGACCCCTCTTGTCCGCTTCACGGCAATCCCTCCTGCTTCACACCCTTCTCGAGCTCGCGGCGAAACACCCCATACACCTGCGGCGGCACGCTGCGCTCGAAGGTCTCGGCGTGCTTGCGCGCCTGCTCCTCGTTGCCGGCGTCGCGCTGCAGGATGGCGCTGAACAGGTCCATGCCGGCGAGCGAGTAGTCGCGCTCGGCGGGCGCCAGGTCGGCGAGGTATGGATCGCGCGCCGGCGGCAGCGCGCGCAACAGCTTGGCCTCGAACTGCGCCAGCGGAAAGGACGTGAACCACGGCCGCGCGCCGCCCGCCTGCTCGCGCTGCGCCACCGGCGCCTCGTACTCGATGATCGGACGGTCGTCGGTGTTGATCGGCGCGCCGGCAAACAGCTCGCGGTGGGCGGTCAGGTTGTTGATGTAGAAGAGTCCCGCGAACGCCATCGCCAGGTCGCGCGGCAGATCTTCCGTCTTGCGGCGGATGCGGAAGTTGGCGGTCACCGCTTCGGGATCGAGGCGCGCCCCCGCTTCCTGCCCGATCAGCGCCACGATCGAGTGGTCGGGCATGAAGTCGCCGCGCCACATCGTCACCTGCGGAAAGACCTCGAGCATGGTGCGGGCGATGACCATGAAGTCGCGCTCGGAGAGCTGGTAGAGCGGCAGCCACTGCGCGAACAGGCCTCCTTCGCGCAATCTCGACCGCGCCAGCTCGAAGTGCTCGCGCGTGTACAGGCTGCCGGTCCCCGCCTGCCACGGGATGAACAGATCCGAGATGATCACGTCGTAGCGCTCATCGGTGGTGAGCAGATACTGGCGGCCGTCTTCGACTACAACCTCGGCGCGCGCGTCTTCGAAGAGCCCGTTCACGTACGGCCCAAAATGCCGGCGCGACGCCTCCACCACTTCGGGAATCAGCTCCGCGGCGGTCACTTCTTCGACACCATGGCGCAGCGCCGCGCCGGCGGTGATGCCGGTGCCGAGGCCGAGAAAGAACACCTTGCGCGGCGCCGGGTGGATCACCAGCGGAATGTCGGCCTGCGCCTCCTCGTACGCCGTCGCCGACGTGCCGCCGAGCGAGTAGTAGTTGTCGAGCTTCAACATCCGGTGCTGACCGGTCTGCGTCACCGCGACGATCGCATGGCCGGTCTCCCACTTCTCGCGCACCAGCTCGTCGGCGCTGCGCACGCTCACGACGTCGAGCCGCGTCGGGTCGAAGATCACCAACACCGCGAGCAGCGCCGCGGCCAGGCCGACGCGCAAGCGAACGCCGACGGCGTCGCCGCGCGGCAGCAGCACGACGGCCAGCGCCAGGTAGGACGCGGCGACGGCGCGAATGCCGCCCCACAGACCGAGCGTCTCGATGACGACGAAACCGCACGCCAGCGAGCCGACGATCGAGCCGAGCGTGTTCCACGAAGTGAGCCTGCCGACGGTCGAACCGACACTTTCGTCGCCCTCCTCACCCGCCATGCCGAGGACGTAGGGAAACACCATCCCCAGGCAGATCCCGGGCGGCACCAGCACCACCGCCGCGTTGGCGTAAATCGAGGTCACGTACGACCACCAGCCGGCCGACGGCGCCAGGTAGTGCAGCCCGCCGGTGATGCGGTCGAACACGAACGGACTGACGCCGGCCGCGACGCCGGCGATCGTGAGTAGCACCGGCAGCACGACGGCCGGCGGCTGCGCGACGCGCCACAACCGATGCGCGATCGCGGCGCCGATCGCCATCGAGATCAGAAAGACGACCAGGATGGTGGCGAACGAGTACACCGAGTTGTGCAGCACCTGCGCGAACATCCGCGTCCACAGCACTTCGAGCCCAAGCGTCGCCGCGCCGGAGAAGAAGGCAACGGCGGACAGCAGCGAGGGGTCGTGCCGCGCCGCAACGGACGGCGGCGCCGCGGCGGCGGGCTCGGACTGCGCTGTCGGCCTGCCGCTCATCGCCCACGCAACGGCGGCGACCGACAGATTCAACGCCATCGCGACCGCGAAGGAGTAGAAGTAACCGAGCGACGGCGCGAGAACGAAGGCCGCCGCGAAGGCGCCGAGCGCACCGCCGACGGTGTTGCACGCGTATAACCAGCTCACCGTGCGACCGAGCTGGTCGCGCCGCCGCACCATGTGCTGGCTCATGAAGGGCAACGTGCCGCCCATGAAGAAGGCCGGCGGCAGCAGGATGCCCGCGGCCAACACGAGCCGGGCTGCGCCGAACGCGCCCGGCACGCCGCGCAGAGATACGGCCAGGGCCGGGTACAGAGCCCGATAGAGATCGAGCAGCAGAAAGTACAGCAGCGCCGACACCGCGACGGCGACCTCGAGGCCGGCGAAGGCGCGCAGCGGGTTGGCGCTGCGCGCGGCGCGGTGTCCCCACGCCCGCGCTCCGAGCGACAGGCCGAGGAAAAACACCGCCAGCGTCGCCGCCGCCGCCTGCGCCGTGTTGCCGAACAGCAGCCCGAGCTGCTTCAGCCACAACACCTCGTAGATCAGCGCCGCGGCGCCGGAGGCGATGAAGATGGCGCCGACGGC
>CADEER010000343.1 GCA_902826395.1 uncultured bacterium | reverse complement strand
CGGCGGCAACTTCAACAGGTTCGCCGGCAACGGCGCGCACGGCAATGGGCTACAGGGCTTTCTCGTCACCTCAGCCCAAGGCGACAAACTTCAGAACAACTGGTCGACCAACAACGGCAATCACGGATACGAGGTCATCAACTGCACCAAGTGCTCGCTGAGGGGAAACATGGCGGAGACGAATGCGCTCGACGGATTCGTCGTGAACGGCGGGATCTACAACCAACTCATCGACAACCGCGGAGCCAAGAATGAGGACGGCGTCACGGTCTTCAACGGCGCGACCAGCACCCGGATCCGGCAGTGTTTCTTCACGCGAAACTCCGAGAAGGGCATCAGGGTGGATAGCAGCGGCAATTTCGTAACCAACAACCACGTGACGAACAACGACGTCGGGATCCTCATCGGCGCATCGGATAACATCATTACGGGCAACGTCGTCGGTGGCAGCGTGGACTTCGACCTGGCCGACACCGTCAGCTGCAACGGGAATACCTGGAACAACTTCCCCAATTGGGCGACGAAATTTGACGGCTGCGAGAACTGAGGTTTCTCAGCGGTGGTTGCTCTCGGATCGGTCGCCTTAGACCCGAGAGTAACCACCGCGAAGTTCGCGACTTTTGTATTGGGCTTTGGACGCAATCTCCGCTGGCGAAGGAGTGGCCGCGTTTGCGCTGGTCATCCTGCGGACGGATGCTTCCCGCGTGACGGAGCACCTGCTGCTGGCGGTCGACATCTACTGTCTTCCTCGCTGGGAAGGGGAAGACGATCCGCACCTCCCCGAAGGCACTCCTATCCGCGACCTGTGGCGCGGCGAGAACTACGGCGAGCTCGGGTGGTCGTGGCGGTTCCAGGCAAGCCTCGACGGCGGCGAGACCTGGGTGGCGTTCGAGACGCAGTGGAACGGCGAGGAGCCGTTCCCGGTGATGATCTAGGCCGCCAACCAGTTCCTCACTGTTCGATACAGTACAAGTGCCTGTCGCGACCGCATGAGTCGTTCCCCTCTCGCTCTAGCCATTGACTGTCGGTGCGATCGGGCCGTCCCACACTGCCCGCCAACCCGACAGTACCGCTCCATGAGTCGAACAAGGTGCACTGGGAAGTGAGGGGTAATGGGTCGCCCGTCGCAGTACACCCGGACCATACTGGAATCACGTCGTTGACCTCTATGTCGGGAAGGAGCAAGCCGAATTGATCGTGAGAGAGGGGCGCGTCGATCGATCCGTCGAGCAGATCAGCCAGATTGTCTGCGACCCAGACACCGTCAACTCGCACGATGCCATTGGGTGAATCATTCACTCGTTGGGCGATCCCCAGATTCGCGTTGTCCGCTACTCCGGCCTGTCTACCGCATAGAAGCGGAGTAAAGGTAGTTCCTGCGAGCGCGGGGTTCTGGTGCGCTAACGTTGTGCAGATCTGACCTGCAGCAGAGAGAGAATCGAACGTGCCAATCCCTGGGTTCACGCCTGGGAATATGGCTTGGCGGGTTGTGAAGATTCGATTCGGCGCAGGTGGATTGAGAAGGTTCAGGATCGCGAGGACGAAGTCCTCGGTCAGCGCAAGGGCCGACGCCGACGCTGATGGCGCGACGGGCTGACATGACGATCGATTGTCGATCGCTGCCCAACGATCGACAAATGCGTCGACACAGCCGCTCACGTCTACCGCCTCTTCCCGAGCGATGGCGGTCGCGTGTTCGCGAAGCTGACAGAGTGCTAGCTTTCCGACGGACACCAACCGGGACGTAAGGCAGCGCGGGCTTTGGCTGACTTGAGCGACAGCTACACCCGTTCCGATCGTGATCGCGATGGACACGGCGACAATAGTACGAGTCGTCATACTCCCCCCTTCGAATGCCCTGTTCGATGAATTCTCATGCCTCGGCGAAGCGAGAGTCAACGACAATCATCTGCGATGGAAGCTAATCGAGGACTTCGTTCAGCAAGGAGCCCAGGCGCACGCCTGCCTTGGTCAGCTGCTTCTCGACGGTCGCCTTGTGTGAGTCGATGTAGGCGCTATCCACGTTGACCGACCGCAAGGGCTCACCCTGTTCGAGTTTCTCGTTGTCTGTCGAGTACCAACACTTGCCGTCCTTCTTGACGCAGTACTGGACAGTCGGGGAAGTCGTGATCTGGAACGACTCGTTGGCCCAGTTCATCGGCTCTGAGTTCGTCCAGGAGCTCCGTTCGCTGTCGGTGATGCCGGCGCGAAGGCGATCGGCGATACCGCGGACGTCGTTGCCGACGCCCTGGCGGACGATGCAGTCGTCCCAGACGGCGTGAAGGCCGTACTTGCAGGCGCCGGTCTCCTCGATCTTGTTGCCGCCGCGGTCGTCTTCGAAGGAGACGTGCATTGGCTGGTGGATGTCGCCGACCCAGTGGCCGAGCAGTTTCAGCGCCGCGAGCTTCTCAGCGTCGCTCGCGTCGTCATCCTCGAGCACGCCCTTGTCGGCTTCGATCGCCGTGAACAGGCACGTCGACGCGCCCATCTGGCAGTTCGATGTGTGTATGTCGCTGAAGGACCGCGGTACGTTGATGAAGTGATCCTTCGGTCGCTGCCGCGGATTGTCCGCCCAGGAGCAGGACTCGCTGAAGAACCGGAACTCGTCATCTTGCGAGATCAGCCGTTTCACTTCGTCGCGAGCCGGCCGGTCCATCTCCTGGAAGGCGATCTCGCAGATGATCGAGTGGGCGAGCTCGCCCCAGGCGAAGGTCTGGACCGGTAGCAGCAACACGACGAGGACAGCTACGGGAGCGATTCTGCGCATGGCAACCTCCGCT
>CADEER010000342.1 GCA_902826395.1 uncultured bacterium | reverse complement strand
TTCGCGATCACCGCCTCGGCGTTGCGGCGCAGGCCGGTGGCGCGGGTTCGCTCGAAGGCGGAGCCGGCGTAGAGCTGTTCGAACTCGGCTTCGCCTATATTTGCCAGATCACGTGGCGCCGGTGCGGCCAGCTCGGGGCGGGGGTGAAGGCGTGGCTCGCGCGAGGGCAGGGCGAAGCGGTGGTTCCAGGGGCACGCTTCCTGGCAGACGTCGCAGCCGAAGAGCCAGTCGCCGACCGCGGCGCGCTGCGCGTCGTCGAAGGGGCCGCGCAGCTCGATGGTCAGGTAGGAGATGCAGTGGCGGGCGTCGAGGACGCGGGGCGCGGGGAATGCGCCGGTCGGGCATTCGTCGAGGCAGGCGCGGCAACTGCCGCAGTGATCGGTGGTGAAGGGCTTGTCGCAGGCAATGGGCAGGTCGGTGAGGACGCAGCCGATGAAGGTGTACGAGCCGACGCGCGGATGGATCAGCATGGTGTTCTTGGCGATCCATCCGAGACCGGCGCGCTGCGCCAGCTCGCGCTCGGGGACCGGTCCCGCGTCGACGTAGGCGCGCGTGCGCTCGGGACTCGCCCCCAACGACAGCAGATGCGCCGCCAGCTCCTCGAGTCGCTCGCCGACGACGCGATGGTAGTCCTCGCCCCATGCGTAGCGAGCGACTCGCGCGCCGGGCGTCGGCGTCAGGTCGGGTTGGTAGTAGCTGGTGAGTGTCACCACGGCGCGCGTCGCGCCGGGTAGGATGGTGGCCGGCTCCTCGCGCCGCGACGCTTGGCGCGCCATATAGCTCATCGTTCCTGCGTGGCCGGCGCCCAGCCATGTGCGCAGCGCCGGCCGGTCGACGGCGGTCAGATCGCAGATCCCGACCGCGTCGAAGCCGAGCGCCGCCGCGCGTCCCTTGATGCGTGCCGCGAGATCGGAGGGGTCGATGCCGGGGGCAGGATCCAACGATTTCATCGCGGAATCGTAGCATGCGAGTCGATCGGCGACTCGCGGGCAGGAGGTGGGCGAACCGCGCGCTGAGATCGGCGATGATTCAGCGTTGGTCAGATGTTTCCGGGCGCCTCCTAACAGGCGAGTATGCCGATCCGTGTCCGTGGGCCATCCGGCCGACGCCCAGCCTGATACTACCCAAGAAGTTCTCCGGAGGATTTCTCGTCCAGGAGATAGTTCGCGCTACGAGCCGAGGCGAACTCGTGTAGACTGCGCAAGCATGGACCTCGGTGAACCATCGAGGCAATTGGAGGAGCTCGAGGAGCGACTCAGTCGTGCCTCGTCGTCTGCGCTGGCGGCCGTCCGTCGGAGTGGTGGCGGCGAACCCGAAAACGCGGCCTTGCTTGCGCATGCTGTGCGGTCCGCGTTGGTGGTGGACGATCGCGGCATCATCCGCTGCCACGCAGGTCGTGCAACCGAGCAGCTCGATCTGGAAGAGGATTGCATCGGCTCGACGATCGCCGTGGTTTCCCCGCGGCTCGGGTTTTCGATCGAGCTGGATGTTCAGTCGGTGATTGAAAGCAGGGCGCCGCTCGACCGGACCGTTCGCGGCCCTGATGGGCGGTGGTTGCGGCTCACCTTTGCATACTGCGGCTTGCAAGACCGCGGCGGCGTCGTGATCACCATCCGCGATGTGACGCTGGCACATGACCTCGAGAGTTACATGGCGTGGGGTGCGGCGTTCGTCGAAAACGCGGCCGAAGCGATGATTGGAGTCTACCGCGACGGCACCGTGGTTTTCTGGAATCCAGCAGCGCAGCGTCTCTTCGGCTACACTGCGCGAGAGATCGACGGCCTACCGTTCACGACCCTCGTGCCATCGGGCAATGACGACGAGGTCCGGATCCTCCGGCGCGCGGTGAAGAAGGGGCTGACAATCGGTCCCAAGAACATGATTCTCGTCGGTAAAGACGGCCGACTCCTCGATGTCGTCTGGAAACTGATTCCCATCCTCGACGCGGCGGCCGAAGTGCGCGGCGGCCTGGCGCTGTGCCGCGATAAGCGCGCCGTCGACAACACGGCCGACGTGGCGCCTGCGGCGGCGCCGCCGTCGCTCGATGAGCAGGTGCTCCAGAAAGCCTCCGCCCTCAGCCTCAGCAACGCGTCCCTGCAGCGTGAGGTCATGCAACGCGAACGCCTGGCGGCCCGCGTCGCACAAGCGCAGGATCTCGAACGGCGGCGCATCGGCCGTGAGCTGCACGACGGCATTGGGCAATACCTGGCCGCGTTGGCGATGAACCTGAGTCGTTTCGATGTTGGTGAAGGAGGGGTGGGGGAGGATCAGCGCAAGCTGGTGGCGGATACGATGGCGCTGCTGCAGCAGTGCGTGCGGGAAGTGCGTACGATGTCGCACCTTCTGCATCCTCCGATGTTGGACGAGATGGGCTTGGTGACGGCGATCCGCTGGTACTGCGAGGGGTTTTCGCGGCGCAGCGGCATCCGTGTTGGTATCCACGTCGACGATTCGATCGATCGCTTGGCGCCGAACGTCGAGCTTTCGTTGTTTCGCGTCTTGCAGGAGGCCCTCACCAACATTCAACGCCACTCGGGAAGTCGTGTCGCGAAGATTGCTCTGACGAGGTCGGCTTCCATGGTGCATCTCGAAGTCAGCGACGCGGGATGCGGAATCGCTTCGGAAGTGTTGGCCAAGATGCGGTCGGACACAGGTGCCCTCGGGGTCGGCATCGTGGGGATGCGCGACCGGCTACGCCAGCTCGGCGGACGACTCTCGGTGTCGAGCGCGGGCAAAGGCGTGACCGTTCTGGCCATCGTGGCGTTGGAGCTGAGCGATTGGGG
>CADEER010000341.1 GCA_902826395.1 uncultured bacterium | reverse complement strand
GTCTTGCGCAGCTCGCGGCCGATCTGCTCCTGCAGCTCGTAGCCGTCCGCCAGCGGCCGGCCGGTGATCTCGCGGACGCCGCGGCGAGTTTCGCGCACCGCCAGCGGCGCGTTGGCGGCGATCGTGTCGGCCATCGCCAGGGCGCGCGGCATCAGGTCGGCGGGCGCGACGATGTCGTTGACCAGCCCGATGCGCGCCGCCCGCTCGGCATCGATCGGCCTGGCGCCGAGCATCAGCTCGTGCGCGTGCACCCAGGGGATCTGACGCTGCAGGAGGACCGTCGCGTTGCCGGTCGGGTAGAGTCCGAGCGCAACTTCTTCGAGCGCGAAGGTCGCCGTCGGCACGGAGTAGCGGATCTCCGACGCCAGCATGAGATCGAATCCGCCGGCGCGGGCGTGGCCGTTGATGGCGCAAATCAGCGGCGTGCGCAGGTCGAAGCCGGCGAGCAGGGCAGTGGCGACCGAGCGCAGACCCTCGAAGTCCGCGGCGTCGACGCGCTCGCCGCGCGCCAGCCGCTGCGACACCGGGATGGTGCTGGTCATATCCATGCCGGCGCAGAACACGCGCTCGCCGCCGCCGGTGAGGACGGCGCATCGAATGTCGTCGTCAGCGGCGATGCGCCGCCACGCCGCTGCGAGGTCGCGCAGCATGGCGAGATCGAGCGAGTTCGCCCGCTCCGGCCGGTCGATGGTGACGACGCCGACGTGGGGATGTTCGGTGGGTAGGTCAAGCCGGATCATTCAACCAGGGTTCAGGGGCCAGGGGTCGGGAGTCAGGCGTTGTATGAATGTGGTGAGCGTATCGATTTCCAAACCGAATTGCCCTAGTCCTAACCGGGATTTATGGCGAATCCTGGCCGCAGGCCAGGATTCCACCATCCCTGGATCCCGGCCCCTGGCCCCCGACCCCTGGTTCCAATGACCGAAACCGAAAAGCGCCCCAAGGACTTCATCCGCACCATCATCGAAGCCGACCTGCGCAGCGGTAAGCACAGCGGCGTGGTGACGCGCTTCCCGCCGGAGCCGAACGGCTACCTGCACATCGGCCACGCCAAGTCGATCTGCCTGAACTTCGGCGTCGCCGGCGAGTACGGCGGCGTCTGCCACCTGCGCTTCGACGACACCAACCCCACCAAGGAGGACGTCGAGTTCGTCGACTCGATCCAGGAGGACGTGCGCTGGCTCGGCTTCGACTGGGGCGACAAGCTGTTCTACGCCTCCGACTACTTCGAGAAGTTGTACGACTACGCCGTGCAGCTCATCCGCGACGGCAAGGCGTACGTCGACAGCTTGAGCGCCGACGAGATCCGCGCCTACCGCGGCACACTCACCGAGCCGGGGCGCAACAGCCCGTACCGCGAGCGTTCGGTGGAG
The DNA here is from genome assembly GCA_902826395.1 of uncultured bacterium. GTDB lineage: Bacteria > Desulfobacterota > Binatia > HRBIN30 > CADEER01 > CADEER01. The sequence continues at coordinate 1,436 of CADEER010000341.1, read as the reverse complement.
GAGAGCCTCGACCTCTTCGCCCGCATGCGAGCGGGCGAGTTCGCCGACGGCGCGCACGTCCTGCGCGCCAAGATCGATATGGCGTCGGGCAACATCAACATGCGCGACCCGACCATCTATCGCATCCGCAAGGCGCATCACCATCGCACCGGCGACGCGTGGTGTATCTACCCGATGTACGACTACACGCATTGCATCTCCGACGCCGAGGAGAAGATCACGCATTCGCTGTGCACGCTCGAGTTCGAGGATCACCGGCCGCTCTACGACTGGGTACTCGACGAGCTGGCGACGCCGTGCCACCCGCAGCAGATCGAGTTCGCCCGCCTCAACCTGAGCTACACCGTGCTCAGCAAGCGCAAGCTGCTGCGCTTGGTGGCCGACAAGCACGTCACCGGTTGGGACGACCCGCGCATGCCGACCATCGCCGGCCTGCGCCGGCGCGGAGTGCCGCCCGCGGCGATCCGCAATTTCTGCGAGCGCATCGGTCTCGCCAAACGCGACAGCCTGGTCGACGTCGCCATGCTCGAACACGCCGTGCGCGAGGATCTCAACGCGGTGGCGCCGCGCTATATGGCGGTGCTCGATCCGATTCGCGTCGTGATCGAGAACTACCCCGACGATCAGGTCGAGGAGCTCGACGCCGTCAACAATCCCGAGGACCCATCCGCCGGGTCGCGCGTAGTTCCGTTCTCGCGCGTTCTCTATCTGGAGCGCGACGATTTCCGCGAGGACCCGCCGAAGAAATTCTTCCGCCTCTCACCCGGCCGCGAGGTCCGGCTGCGCTACGCCTATTTCATCACTTGCACCGGAGTGGTGAAGAACGACGCTGGCGAGATCGTCGAGCTGCGCTGCCTGTACGATCCCGAGACGCGCGGCGGCGACGCGCCGGACGGGCGCAAGGTGAAGAGCACGCTGCACTGGGTATCGGCGGCGCACGCCGTCGAGGCCGAGGCCCGTCTCTACGACCGCCTGTTTACGAAGGAAGATCCCGACGACGTGCCGGAGGGCGGCGACTTCACCGACAACCTCAACCCCGCTTCGCTGGCGGTGGTAACGGCGTTCCTCGAGCCGGCGCTCGCCGCCGTCGCGCCCGGGACGACCGTGCAGTTCGAGCGACTCGGTTATTTCTGCCCGGACGCGCGCGACTGGACGGCGGAGCGGCCGGTGTTCAACCGCACCGTGACCCTGCGCGACTCCTGGGCCCGCATCGAGCAGAAGGGCTGAGCGGTCATATTCCCCCTCCTTACGGGACTGTCGATTATCTCTCGCGGAAGGCGAGGCGAGGCAAAGGCGAGGCGAGGTGATTCTGAAAAACCTTTGCCTCGCCTCGCCTTGCCTCGCCTGTGCATCAGCAGTGCAGACGAGAATTTTCGTTTTCCGACAGTCTCTTACCAAGGAGGGGGTCAGGGGGAGGTCCGCACCGTGCGCGCACT
>CADEER010000340.1:1269-2882 GCA_902826395.1 uncultured bacterium | reverse complement strand
ATGATCGACACGGTCGCCTTCCTCTACGCCGGCGACGATCCGGTGCAGGTCGGACTCACCGAGACGATCGAGCCCGAGCGCATCGCGGTGCTGCGCGGGGCAGTGACCGACCGCGACGGCGACCCGCTGCGCGCCGTGAAGGTGTCGGTGCTGGATCACCCCGAGTACGGCCACACCCGCACCCGCAACGACGGTACATTCGACCTGGTCGTCAACGGCGGCGGTGTCATGACGCTGGTCTATGAGGAAGAAGGGCGCTTCTCCTTGCAACGCACGGCCACGGTGCCGTGGCAGGATACGGAACAGGTGGCGCAGGTGGCGATGATCGCCCCGGATCCGGTGGTAACGAGCGTCGCCTTGTCGCCGAGCGAGCCGATCAAGGTCGCGGCGGGCAGTCCGGAGACCGACGCTCACGGCACCCGGCAGGGTGTGGTGATGTTCCCGCCGGGAGTAGGGGCCGAGATCGTCGATCCGCAGGGCAACGGCACGCCGGTGTCTTCGCTCGACGTGCGCGTGACTGAGTACACGGTGGGCGAGCGCGGCCCCGAAGCGATGCCGGGCGAGCTGCCGCCGACGAGCGCCTACACGTACGCGTTCGTGGTGTCGGCGGATGGCGTCCCCGCCGGCGACACGGTCGCGCTCGATGAGCCGGCTTCCTTCTATGTGGAGAACTTCATCGACTTCCCGATCGGGCAGACCGTCCCCTTCGGCGTCTACGACTTCGAGACGGCGCAGTGGGTGCCCGAAGACAACGGCGTCGTGCTCGAGATCGTCGGGACGACGGGCGGCACGGCGCAGATCGACGCCGACGGCGACGGCGACGCGGACGCGGCGGATGTGACCTACCTGTCGACGCGCGGCATTGTCATCAGCGCCGATGAGCGAGTCGTGCTGGCTGGGCGCTACAATCCCGGGGCGGAGCTCTGGCGGGTAACGCTCTCACGGCTCGGCCCGGCGGACTGCAACTGGCCGGGCGGCCCGCCGGGCGACGCGATCATCCCCAATGGCGGCAACGTCTCCGGCGGCGCCGGGATCGAGCGGCTCGACGACGCGGATGTGTCGGCCGACGGCGAGATCGATTTCCAGAACCAGTCGCTGCAGAAGTCGATCAATTTGGTGGGGACGCCGTTCGCGCTCACCTACCGCAGTGACCGCCAGCTCGAGCGAGCATCGAATGATCCGCTGACGATCCCGCTTACCGGCGCGACGGTGCCGGCCTCGCTGAAGCGGGTCGAGCTGACGGTCGAGGTGGCCGGCCACAGATTCTTCAGCGTCTTCCCGCCGACGGCGGATCAGACGGTCATCTTTCCCTCCGAGACTAACCCAGATCTCGCCTGGGACGGATTCGATGTATACGGTCGGGCGCTGCAGGGCCGGCGCGCGGCAGTGGTGACGATCGAGTTCGTCTATCCGCGCGAGTACACGCTTCCTGCCACCGGCGAGCGAGTGTTCGCTCAGACGAATGGTGGCTTGGGGATTCCGGGCGTACCGAACCGGGCGGAGATCACGGGGGTGAAGCAAATCCATGGATTCGTCGGCGGCTGGGATGCGCGCGAAGAAGGGCTCGGAGGCTGGAGTCTCGATATCCACCGCGCTTTCGACCCCGTCACCCG
>CADEER010000340.1:0-1169 GCA_902826395.1 uncultured bacterium | reverse complement strand
CTCAATGAGAACGGCTCGCTCAGCAGCGTCGTGGGGGGCGGATCCTCCACTGCAGAGGGGATCGCTCCGACCGATGCCAGGATCAACCCCTATGGAATCGCCTTCGGGCCGGACGGGAAGCTCTACGTAAGCGAGTACCCCGCCTCGACCGGCGGCAGCAATCTACATCGCATCCGCCGCGTGGATTTCGAAGCCAACACGATCGAGACGATCGCCGGCGTCGCGACCAGTCCATCGAGATGTCCAGAGGACACGGGAGCCGAGTGTGGTGACGGGGGGCCGGCGATCGCGGCCCAACTCGACGAGCCCGGGTTCCTGCGAGTGGCGGACGACGGGACGGTGTTCATCGTCGAGAGCGGAGCGAGGATCCGCACGATCGGAACCGATGGGATCATCCGGACGTTCGCCGGCCGGAACAACTCCCCGACGATCAACGGCGACCCAGCGCGCAGGATGAGATTCGGCGGCTCCGACCTGATGGACCTGGAGCTGGCGCCGGACGGCACGGTCTACGTCTCGGGTGGATGGAATCGAGTGCAGCGCATCGATCCAGCGGGCCGCATCTTCGATTTCGCTGGGAGCGAAGGGTTTTTCATCGATCGATTAGATTCACTCGGTACGGCCGGCGACGAAGGAGACGGAGGACTGGCCACCGAAGCGCAGTTCTTTACGCCGGTTGGGCTTGCCCTCGCCTTGGACGGGAGCTTGTACGTTTCAGACGCTAGCTACGACCGGGTTCGCCGCGTCGGGACCGACGGAATCATCACAGCGTTGGCAGGGCGGCGCGTCGGTCTGAACACGAGCGGCATGGACGGTGTGGATGGGCCTGCGCTCGCCGCGCGGTTCGATGTCCCGCGGCGGCTCGCGGTCGCACCCGATGGCGTCGTGTACATCGCGGACTCCTTCAACCAACTCATCCGCCGAATAACGCCGCCGCTGCCGGGATTGACTGACGCGGGCGATACGCTGATTGCGTCGCCGGACGGCAGCGAGCTCTACGTATTCAACTCCCGCGGCCGCCATGAGCGTACCGTCGACACACTGGCCAAGGACGACCAGGGGAACCCGATCGTCATCTGGGAGTTCGACTATGACGACGCCGAGACCGGATTCCTGACCAGCGTCACCGACCGCGACGGCAACGTCACCACCTTCGAGCGCGGCGTGGC
>CADEER010000339.1 GCA_902826395.1 uncultured bacterium | reverse complement strand
TGATACCGGCACTGCGCGATATGCAGCTCGCGCGCCGGACCCTTGCCGACGACACGGTAGACGAGTCGGTGCTCGCCCGTAATACGTCGCGACCACCAGCCAGCAAGGGTGCCGCGGAGCGGCTCAGGCTTGCCGATTCCGGTGAAGGCGTGGCGCTTGATGTCGGCCAACAAGCGATCGATGCGCAGCGCCGTCTCCGGCGCGCGGCGCTTGAACCATCGGTAGTCCTGAGCAGCTCCCGCGGTCCAGCGTTCGATCATCCGCGCGGGGTCGGAACGAACCGCCCGGCGTCCGCATCGCGGACCGCTTTGTGCAGTCGTCGTGCATTGCGCGGGCTACGCAGCAGATGCAGGGTCTCTGCCATCGCCTCATATTCGTCGAGAGAGAGCATCACGACGGAAGGAGCCTTCTGGCGAGTGACGACGATCGGTCGACGGTCGTCGACCACGGTATCCATGAGCTTCGCCAATCGCTGACGCGCCTCACCGTACCCGACGATCTGCATCGAATCCTTCATTGGCAGGTTCGCTTCGGTCACAGGGGGACGTTTTTAAGAATTTCACTTATTCGCGTCCTCGCTCCGAACTCGGGCGCGCCGAAGTCCTGGGGCCGGACGGTCAGTTGCGCCCGGCGATTGTTCGTCCGCAAGGAGTTGATCGAGAATGAGCTTCGCACCCGTCGACGTGGCGCTGTATCTTCGAATCTCACCCGCCCGGCGTGGCGGCACAGCTCAAGAAGTTAAAAATTGAAGAGCGTCCCCGGTGAGCGAAGCGAACTACCGCCGCCTCAGCGAACTGACGATGAGCAACATTCGGCAGAACCTCTTCTTCGCCTTCGCCTACAACGCCGCCGGCGTGCCGATCGCCGCCGGCGCGCTGTATCCGTGGTTCGGCTTGCTGCTCAACCCGATGATCGCCGCCGCAGCGATGAGCTTGAGCTCGGTATCGGTGATCGGCAACGCGCTGCGCCCGCGCAACGCGCGGCTGTGAGGCCTCTCACCGCGCCGATCCGCCGGTGTGGAACCCCGTGAGCGTTTGCGCCATGGTCGCGGCGGAGCAGCTGCATGGAAATTTCAAATATCCGCTTTGCGAAAAGCGGCGACATCAACCTCGCCTACCAGCGCTATGGCGCGGGGAAGGATGTGGTGCTGATCCCGCCGATCGTCTCCAATGTCGAGCTAGGTTGGGAGGAGGAGACCTACCGGCGGGTGCGCGAGCACCTGGGTAGTCACGTCCGCGTGATCGAGTTCGACAAGCGCGGTATCGGCAGCTCCGATCCGTTTGAACGCCCGCCGACGCTCGCCGAGCGCATGAGCGATATCGCCGCTGTCATGGATGCCGAGGGCGTCGAACGCGCGAGCGTGGTCGGACTCTCCGAAGGCGGGTTGATGGCGCAGGTGTTCGCCGCACGGCACCCGGAGCGAGTCGACCGTTTGGTGCTGATCAACTCACTTGCCGGACCCTCCACGTTCGCCGCGCAACGCCATCACCGAGAGCCCGGCGACCCGCGCCGGACGGCCGAGGAACTGATCGGTGACTTCCGGCGCATCGCGGAAACGTGGGGCAGGGAGCCGGAGCATTTCGTCGACCTCGCCTGCCCGAGCCAGCGCGGCAATCACGCCTTCCTGAAGTGGCTGGGTCGGTTTCAGAGGCAGACGACGAGCCCCGCCGGATTTCTCCGGCAGTTCGAGAGCGTGATGCCGCTCGACGCGTCGGCCGATCTTCCCGGCATCGCGGCGCCGACACTCGTCATCCACGTCAAGGGCGATCGAGTCGTACCGCCGTCGACGGGTCGCTGGCTGGCGGCGAATATCTCCGGCGCGCGCTACGCCGAGTTCGCCGGAGAAGATCACTATTGCTGGTGCATGGCGCACTGGCGCGCGATCACGGATTGCTGGCTCGAGTTCGTCACCGGCGCCGCGCCGACGGCGACTCTGGAGCGCCGCTTCGCGACGATCCTTTTCACCGACATCATCGACTCGACCGGACGCTGCGCCGAGATGGGCGACCAGGCGTGGCGTGCGCTGCTGGAGCGCCACGACGGTGCCGCCCGTCGCGCGGCGACGCGCCACGGAGGAAGGGTCGTCAAGTCGACGGGCGACGGGTTGCTCGTCACCTTCGACATGCCCTCGGCGGCCATCTCCTTCGCGACGTCCCTGCGAGACGAACTCGTCGCGGACCGACTCGACATCCGGGCGGGAGTCCACGCCGGCGAGATCGAGGTGCGCGACGACGGTGACATCGTCGGGCTCGCGGTAAACCTCGCCGCGCGTGTGACGGCCGCGGCGGCGCCGGGCGCCCTCTACGCATCGTCGACCGTGCGCGACTTGCTGCTCGGCAGCGGCCGGACCCTGCAAGACCGCGGCGAACATGCCCTGAAGGGAATCGACGGCCTTTGGAAACTCTACGAAGTCTGTCCTTAGACCACGCGTCCCGCGATAACACCTCGATGGAGTAAAAGGAGTCCTGTGCAAATGACGGACGCCGCAAGTTTCAAAACGCTGAGCGCGACAGCGGAAGACGCGCTGGGTCGGTTGACGTTGAACAAGCCCGACAAACTGAATCCACTCTCGGTGCAGACGCTTCGCGACATCGCCGCGGCGGCGCGCTGGTTCGACACGCAGGGCGCGGTGTAAGGTCGTCGTCGTCAGCGGCGCCGGCCGCGCCTTTTCAGCCGGCGCCGATCTCGGATTCGCCGGCCCCCAGAACCTGACGATCCGCGACGCAGCGGATCTCGAACGAGAGATGGCGGACGCGATGGAGCGGATGCGGGCGGTGAGCATCGCCGCCATCCACGGCTGGTGTGTCGGCGGCGGGATGGTGTTGGCGGCGGCCTGCGATCTGCGGGTCGCGAGCGATCATGCCAGATTCTCGATCCCCGAGGTCGATCT
>CADEER010000338.1 GCA_902826395.1 uncultured bacterium | reverse complement strand
TGTGTTGGTCGGCGTGTTGGTCGGTGTCCCCGTGTTGGTCGGCGTACGGGTAGGGGTCTGACTGGGTGTGTTGGTCGGCGTCCGCGTCGGCGTGCTGCTCGGCGTGTTCGTAGGGGTCCGAGTAAGGGTTGGGGTATTGGAAGGCGTCGCCGTCGGGGTCCGGGTCGGCGTGCTGGTATTGGTTCGAGTCGGCGTATGGGTCGGGGTGTGCGTCCTCGTCGGAGTGCGTGTGATCGACGGCGTGGGTGTGAATACCTGCTGTTCACCGAAGGTTTCGATCAGTTCGAGCCGGATGTCGGCAGCCGTGTTGACGTCGAACTCGAAGCGCAGGCGCGACACGTTCGAGATGTTCACCAGCGGAAAGTTGGTGAACGGAAAATCGATCTGCAGCGGCCCTGCAACGGCGATCATCTGCGTGAACGACTGCGAAGCGCCGAACCCGTCCGTGATGGTGAGGCGAACGGTGTAGGGGATCGCGGCAGCGTCGGCGAAGCTCGCCAGGACGGCTATCCCCTGAGTGCCCGAGAAATCGGTGTTGAGGGGCGTCGGTCCGCCCAGCGACTGCCCGTAGGTCAGGTTGAAATAGCCGTTGGCCGTGTCATCGGCTGCATAGATGAAATTCGAGATGATCGGAGCGACGCCGGCAAGCACGCCTTGCGCACCCGTCGTTGCCGTGACGCCGACCTCGAGTAGGCGGCGATTGCCGATCGCGCCCGCAATGCCGGTGTCCTGAACGACCTGCGATCCCAAGCCATCCTGCGCCACGCCCGGCGGGAAGAGCGATCCGTTTGCCGCCGAAAAGTTGTCGATAAGGATCGGCTGCGCTGCGGCGCCGGGTGCGAATGCGAAACATACCAACGCGAGCGCACAAACTGCGGAGAAGAGTTGCTGACGAGCACCGAAATGACGGTCGAACGATTCCGTGACGCGTGTTCCGGCTCGATTGTCGGCGCGACGTCGATCACCTTCGCCATCGCGATGTGGCACCAAAATTGAGGAGGCAGGGCCGAGGGTGGAGTGTGGCCTCGAAGCTATTCTCGACATCGACGGAGGGTCTCCCGGTGATTCCTGGATTTGCGCTCGCAACCTGGGCCGCGAGCGTCTTTGAAGATCAAACCTGGTTCATGAATTGAGATTCTGCACGGTCCGTCCCGTGTAGCGCGGTCCCTCCCGGCCGCCCCGCACGTGACAAAGAAGCATCCATGCAATCACACACAGGTCGACTCTCTCCGACTCCGTGCGTCTAAGTCAACTCAGAAAATACGTCGTCTCGAAAAATTACAAACCCCAAAGGACCGGCCTCGACAGCACTGCCTTGGTGAGCGTAACTATCGAAATTCCGTAGAGATAATAATCGTTCGATTTCAAAACGAAGTTTAAAACAAGTACTGTGCCATCTGCTTTGGCGCCTCACGAAGAGGATCTGGAGGGCGCCTAATCATCACATCGCATGCGCGTTGGATGGGCGACTGGAAGGCGGGTTGGGGCCGCGCCCGCGCCGTTCGCCAGCTCCTTCCTGATCTGCCGGTCAGTGCTTGATCAGCCGGTCAGCGGCGGAGATTGCTGATTCGCGGCTGGCGTTCGTCGATCTGGATGCGTCCGACGGACACACCGTCTGCCGTCCAGGTGGAAGACCCGGCAACTACATCGAACTCGACGAAAACGATCTGGTGGCGTCCTCGGTTGATGGGGTTCGGACTCGCCAGCGACAAACTCATCGACCCTGCAGGGGAGAACCTCACCTGCTCGATGCCGCCGCTCCGCCGGCCGAGGAAGCGAGCGCGGCGCGGCTCGAGCTGTGCTGGGTCGTAGTCGATCTGCAGGTCGATCGAGTTGTAAGGTCGCGCCGAGCGAACGTAGATCGGCAGAACGGCGCGACCGCTGCGCATCCGCAGGCGGCCAATCCGGACGCGCGGCGCCGACCTGCCGCCATCGACTCCCTCACGGGCTTCGCCGACAGCCCAATTGCCGGTGCAGTCACCGCGGAGCGTTGCCTCCACTTGGAGGGAGTCGACGGCGCCGACGCTGAGCGGATGCTCACAATCGAGGACGCGGCGATCGCCGTCAGCAGCGACGACGAACAGCCAATCGCTCGAGCACGTTCCGGTCGACGGAAAGCGGTCGATCTGTCCGACGGCCAGATCGAGGACACGCGCCGCGTCGAGGGCCGTAACGCTGCCGTCTCCAGTGACGTCGCAGGCGAGCATCTGTTGCCTGCCGAGGGTACGGGCACCGACGACATGCTGAAGAATGAAGGCTGCGTCGAGGGAAGAGATGCCGGTGTCAAAGCCACCCTCTTTTTCGGCGTGCAGATGAACCGGCACGCCACCAGTCTCGATCGAGAGTGCGAATCGTCCGTCGGCATCGCTGCTCGCCATCTCACCTGAAGGATCGAGCCTCAACACACTGCCCGGAACCGGCGCCCCGCCCGCGAAATAGCGCACCGACCCGGAGATCGAGATTCTCTCCGACGCCGCCGTAGAAGTAGCGGTCGGCGTTGGCGTCTCGCTGGCAGGGACGCTTTCTGTCTCCGTGCTCGTCGGGGAGTTGGTGGGCGTGTGCGTGACCCCGACCGTGTTCGTGTGAGATCGCGTCGGTGTCGAGGTTGCGGGCGCCGTCGAGGTCGAAGTAGCCGATGGGGCCGCCGTCTGCTTAGGCGTCACCGAAGGGCTCGCCGCACGGGTCGCCGTCTCGGTGGAAGTGGGAACAGGCGGCTCCGTGGGGGTGAGCGTCGGTGTGCGCGTCGCGGTCTCCGTCGGCGTCGAGCTCGGCACCTCGGTGTGAGTGGCGGTGTGAGTTACCGTTCGCGTGCGCGTCGCGGTCAGGGTTGGTGAATTCGTCTCGGTCGGTGTCTCGCTCGGTGTCCGGCTCGGGGTCTCGTTGTGAGTGGCGGTGCGTGTCG
>CADEER010000337.1 GCA_902826395.1 uncultured bacterium | reverse complement strand
TCGAGCGAACCCGCGCCACCGGCCTGCGCCGCAACGCCGAGGCGGTGATCGCGAATACATCGCCCCCGGACGCCGCCGACTCGCCGTAGTGATCAAAGGAAGACGCGCCGCCCGACGGTTGTTCATATGTACACCTGGATGTACACTGCCGGCATGACGAAGCGTTTCTCCATTGCCGAAGCTCGAGCCAACCTTCCCACCATCGTCGACCAGGTCGAATCGGGTCAGGAGATAGAGCTCACCCGGCGCGGCAAGCCGGTGGCCGCCGTCGTCTCGCTCCGCGAGCTCGCACGACTGCGTGGAGGTCGGTCCGGTTTCGCGGACACTTACCGTCGATTCTTGCAGACACACTCGCTTCGAGAAGTCGGTCTGGACGATGACGTCTTCGACTCCGCCCGCGATCGAGGGCACGGTCGGAAGGTCGCTCTTTGAACCTGCGGTACCTGCTCGACACGAGCATCATCTCATCGCCGATCTCGGTAAAGCCCGACCTCGCGATTGTGAACAAGCTCGAGAAACACGGCCACGAGTGCGCGATCGCGGCGCCAGTTTGGCACGAGCTCACGTATGGGTGTCGCCGCCTTTCGGCGGGCAAGCGACGCGACGCCTTAGAGACGTACCTGCGAGAAGTGGTTCTCGCGTCGTTTCGGATCTTGAGTTACGACGAAGCCGCCGCCCATTGGCATGGCATCGAGCGAGCTCGACTCGATGGCCTCGGCAAGCCTGCGCCATATGTCGACGGGCAGATCGCCGCGATCGCCCACGTCAACGAGCTCACTGTCGTGACGGCCAACGCCAAGGATTTCTCCCGCTTCAAGAACGTCGATGTCGAAAACTGGAGCAAACGCCGCGCTTAGCAGCCGTCGTTTCATACATCGCCGCGGCTCGGCATGACCTGGACGGTGCGGTAGCGGCGCAGGGCTACTTTGCCGGGTTCGTAGCCGCGTGGCTTAGACACGTCGGATCGGACGGCAACATGTACCGGCGTGCGACCGCCGTCGCGGGCGCTCGAATATCCCGCCGCGAGGGCGGCGGCGAAATGCACGGTGTCGCGCGGCACCGCGACGCCCTCCGGGTTGCGGATGACGACGTGCGATCCCGGTCCGGACGCGACGTGCAACCATGTGTCGCCCGGCGCCGCCAGCTTGAGCGTCAGTACGTCGTTGTCGGCGGCGGTGCGGCCGACCAGCACCGTGAAGCCGTCCGGCGACACGAAGCGCCGCGCGATCGACTTGCCCGCCCAGATGCCGGCGTCGCGGTCGTTGCGCAGGTCGTCGGGCTCGCGCGTCATGCGAAGAACTCCACCAGCTCATCCTCCATCGCCGCCGCGTCGTTTCTCCCCATCTCGATCAGGCGCTCGGCGTAACAGGAATCGAAGAGCAGATACGACAGGAAGTCGGCCTCGGCGATCTCGGTGTCGGCGAAATAGCGCAGGACCCACTTCTTGAACACACCTCCCTCGTCGCTGCGCAACTGGGAGCGCATACAGTCGGCGGCCTCGACGCCGAGATCGCGCGACGGGCGAATGAACACCGTATCGACGATCTCGTAGGGATGCCCGCGATGCGCGACGATCGGCTCGTTGAATCGCTCCGCAAACTCAGGGCCGAAGCTCGCGATGCCGTTGCGCAGGATGTCGTTGACGAGGCGCAGACGGTCGAGATCGTACTCGATGCGGTCCAGCAGCAGTGCATTGAGGGCCTTGCCGGCGAGAAAAATCGGGCTCTGCGCCACCATCTCGCGCTCCGGCTCGACAGCGGGCAGACCAGCCGGCGACGCGTGGCGCAGGCCGATGACGAGTACTCGATCGGCTCCCATGCGCAGCGCCGGCGCCAGCGGCGTGTTCATGCGCAGGCCACCGTCGCTGTAGAACCAATCGCCGATGCGCACCGCCGGGAACACGATCGGAATCGCCGCCGACGCCAGGGCGTGGTCGGCGCCGATGCGCGCCGCCTGCGTGACGACGAGAGGATCGCCGCCGCAGCGCGGCGCCTGGCCGCCCGGCCGATCGACGAACACCAGCGCCTTGCCGCTGGCGATCTCCGTCGCAGTCACCGCCAGGCCGGCGAGGCGGCCGCCGTCGATGTTGGCGCGCAGCGCACGCCAGTCGACGGCGCCCGCGACGAGGTCCTCGAGCCCGCGGGTGTCGAAGATGCCGGCGATGCGGTCGCCGCGCGGCTCCTTCGGACCGCCGAAGCCGAACATCCGCAGCGGCGCTCGCAGCACGGCGCCGGGCGATAGCGACAACACCGAATCGAGCGACAGCGATCGCCAGATGTCGACCAGGCCGACTCCGCAGCCGTCGCGGTCCTGTGCGCCGGCGAGATAACACGCGTGGATGGCGCCGACGCTGGTGCCGGTGAGGATGTCGAAATGCGGCTGTCGACCCAGTCGGCGGCGCAGGTCGTGGAAGAGGAACGACAACACCCCGGCCTCGTACGCGCCGCGCGCACCGCCACCGGAGAGCACGATTGCCGTGCTGCCGCGCATATCGCCCTCAGTCGCGCTGCCCCACCAGGTACGAAGCGCCTTCCGCCCCGGCGATGGCCGTGTGCACCGTGCCTTTGGGGAGCATCAGTCGGTCACCGGCTCGCAGCACGTGTTCCTGTCCGCCGACTCCGAACGTCATCTCGCCGTCGAACAACCAGATGCTCTCGTCGTGCGGGTGCGAGTGCGGTTCGTAGTTCGCCGCAGGCGAATCGCTCCAGGAAAAGACCTGATACCCTTCCGCCTCCAAGCTCGATCGCAGCTCCGTTTCCCGCGGCGACGCGCCGCCGTTCCAGCGCAAGACTTCGAAGTTCATCGCTCGCCCTCACTCGCTGAACGGAGACAACCCCGTGCGCTCGCGCACCGATCGCGCCATCCTCGACGTAAAGCGGCGGCGCAGGCCGTCGACGTACGCCACCGCAGAGCCGTATTGCACGGCCGG
>CADEER010000336.1 GCA_902826395.1 uncultured bacterium | reverse complement strand
CTGCTGGTGCTCGACGACCTGCCGGCCGGACCGGCAACCGTGTTCGTGTCGTTCTTCGCCGAGGATTTCGCGCCCGCTCTCGAGGGCTTCGACGTGACGTGTACGACCGATCCGGTGGACATCGGCGAACCCTGCGACCCGCTGCGCGTCGCGGCGCCGATCTTCGAGAGCGACTCGGAGCGCGTCGACATCGTTGGCGGCGGTCAGACCAACGTCCCCGATCTGATCATCCACTCGTTGCCGTTCGTATTCGATTTCACGCCGGAGAGCGGCGACAGCGTCGACGATCCGGTCGCCTTTGCATTCAAGGTCGGCGATACGGTTACGGACATCGAGGAGGAGTCGGTGGTGCTGGAGGTTACTTTGCCCGAGGTGCAGGGCCAGGGTTCGTCGTTCCGCCCGATCACCAAGCGCATCGAGTTGACTCTGAGCCCCTGCAGCGACGGCACCGCGGAACCCTGCAGTTCTGACGGCGACCGCGACGTCGTCGGCTTCGTCGCCCAGAGCGCCGCGACAATTCTGCTGCCGGGCCCCGTCGACGTGCAGATCACCGCCCTCAACGAAGGCGCGCCGCCGCAAGGGGTCGACTTCCGCTACTCCTTCGAGGTGTGGCGGCACTCATGGCCCTGCTCGCGCTGGCGGCACCGGCGCGGTCATCCGAGCAGTCGGAAGCCCTCTCGGCGCGCGCCCTGGTCGAGCTGAAGCAGGGCAACGACGCGACGGCGATGGAGCTGTTCGACCGCGCCGTCGCCGCCGATCCCAACGACGCCCTGGCGATCTACCACCGCGGCGTCGCGCGCTCGAAGCTCGGACAGCAGGATCAGGCGATGGCCGACTTCGAGGCCGCGCTTGCGATCCGCCCCGACCTCGACGAGGCGGCTCTCGAGCTCGGCATCGCGCTGGTCGAGAGCGGTGAGATCGAAAAGGCGCGACCGCGACTCGAGCAGGCCCGCGGAAACCCCGCGCTGGCGGCGCAAGCCGAGTTCTTCCTCGCCATCGGCCAGTTGCGGACCGAGCGCTACGACGAGGCGCGCGCCGGGTTCGAGCGAGCCCGCGCCGCCAACCCCGACTTATCGCCCGCCGTGAGCTACTACCTGGGAGTCATCGAGTATCGGGCCGGACACAGGACGAGCGCGCGTGAACATTTCACCGCTGCTTCCCTGCAGGCACCGGACACGGCGCTCGGTCGCGAGGCGAATGCCTTCCTCGCCATCCTCGATTCGCAGCAGGGCAGCGGCGCCACCGTCTACGCCGGCGTCTCCGTTCAGTACGACAGCAACGTCATCCTCGCGCCGACCGGCGACGTCGCCGGCCAAGCGATCACCGACGAAGCCGACGGCCGAACGACGATCTCGGCCGGCGGCTCCTACCAGCTCTACCGCAGCGACCGCAGCCGAGTCGCATTCGCTTATGACTTCTATCAGGACCTTCACTTCGACCTGACCGAGTTCAACGTGCAGAACCACCGCCCGTCGCTGCTGGTGACCGGTGATTTCGGCCTCCTGCAGGGCGCCTTCGCGACGCAGTACGACTTCTACATGCTCGACAACGCCAACTGGCTGCATTCGGTGACCGCGGCGCCGATGCTGGTGTGGCCACAGCGCGACTTCGGCCGCCTCGAGAGCTACATCCGATTCCAGTGGCGCGACTACACCCAATCGCGCTTCGACATTCTCAGCGGCTACAACACCGCCGGCGGCATCCGACAGGTCATCGGCATCAAACCCGCCGGATTCCTGTGGGGCAGTCTCGAAGTCGACGCCCAGGACTCCGACGCGGTCAACGGCGAGCTGTACGAATATACTGGCTTTCAAAGTGAGCTCCTGCTGAGCTGGGTCCTGCCATGGTCGGTGATCAGCGAATTGGGCTACCGGTTCCGCTACGAGGGCTACGACGACGCGAGCGCCGCCTTTCTGCCGGTCGGCGCGGCGCGACGCGACCACGAGAACCGAGTCACCGTGGCGTTTCGCAAGAACGTCAGCGAGATGGCCTCGCTGGTCGCGGCCTGGGTAGGTACGTGGAACGAATCCAACAAAGTCGACTTCGAGTACGATCGCAACATCGTCTCGCTCGGAGTCGAGCTGAGGTACTGAGATGATCGAGTCATTCCCCTATTTGCGCAGGTTCGCAGTCGCGGCGCTTCTCGCCGCCTCGCCGGGCGCGGCTCTTGCCGCGGTCGGCACCGTCGCGTCGGTGGAAGGGGCGGCCGACATCGGCCGCGCCGGCGCCTACTCGCCAGCCGAAGCCGGCATGGCGATCGAGCTCGGCGACGAGCTGCGCACCGTCGAGGGACGGATGCGCGTGATCTTCCAGGACGATTCGGTGCTCAACCTCGCCGAAAACACGCGCGTCGTCGTCGACGAACAGGTGTTCGCGCCGGAGGAGGGGACGTTCGGCTCGGCGCTCAGCCTCTTGCAGGGCAAGGTGCGCGCCGCCGTCAGCGCCTACTACCAGCAGTCCGGAGCGTCGTTCGAGGTCGAGACGCCGACCGCGGTCGCAGGCGTGCGCGGCACCACCTTCGTCGTCAGCTATGACGAAGCGGCCGAGGTCACTGAAGTGCTCGGCATTCGCGGCCGGGTTCACGTGCGCAATCTCGACGAGCGCCTCGGTGAAGGCGTCTACGTAACCGCCCGCGAGGCAACATCGGTAGCGCCGGGCGAGGCGCCCGCGGAGCCGTCGCGGATCGACGAGGGGCTGTTCCGCGATCAGCTCAATTCGATGGACGTCCTCGGTCGCGTCGAGATCGGCAACCTGGGCGGCGCCGCGTTGTTGGCCGGCGGCGAAGTGGCGTTAGCCGAGCGCGCACCACAGGCCGGCGCGCAGTTGACCAGTCTCGACGACCTGCGCGACGCCAGCGACGTAGCCGGTCAGCCGCTGCCGGTCGTCCAAGACACCCGCGGCCGCCTGGGCGTACCGTTCTGAGCTGCTGATAAGCAATCCCCTCTCCCTCCG
>CADEER010000335.1 GCA_902826395.1 uncultured bacterium | reverse complement strand
CGTGAGGGATTGGATTCGCCCTTTGATCGAGAGCGTCGACTCCGCTCCGTTGCGCCGTGAGCTGATCCGGGCCGCCATGCCCTGGTCGACAACCAACATGGACGGCGGCTACGTCTCCGATCTCTACCAAGGCCGCCAGGTTCGGGTGCTAACGTTGAACAAGGACAACGGTGTCCGGGTCGAGTGCTTCCCCAACGTGTGGATGTGCAAGCGCTGCCGCCGCATTCCAAAGGAAGGCGAAGCTCGATGTCGATGCGGCTACCAAGCCGCGCAGCCGTTCGGACAGCTCCCTTTCGTCGGATACCACGACAGGTGCGGAGCTCTGCGCGAACCGTGGATCCCGCGCTGCGAGCAACACGATGATGTTCGTATACAACTACCGGGCACCGCCTCAGCCGCGGAGATTATGTTTCTCTGCCCGACGTGCAACAAAGTTCTGCGTAAGGGATTCGGGTTCCCCAAATGTTTCTGCGGACAGGAGGGAAGCCTTTCCTACAATGTCCATCGAGCCTCGTCGGTCTTCACGTCTCACAGCGTCGTGGTCGTCAACCCGCCCCTCACCGAAAGCGTGCGAAGACTGTCGGAGGCTGGCGGTGGCGCCAGGGCGCTCGATTGGGTGCTCTCAGGAATGCAAGCGAGATCTTTCGAAGACACCGCAACCTCTGAGGACGCGCTTCGCGCGCAGTTGTCCTCCCAAGGGCTCAGCCCTGCCGTCGTCGATCGCATGGTCCAAGCGGCCGTCGACGCTGGCGAACTCGGCTCACGCGACCCCGTATTCGAATTGCAGGCAGGAATCCGCGATGAAGCCGAAGCTGAGGCCGTGACGATCGCGATGGCCCTGACGAAGTCGCGGATCCGCATCGCAGCCATGCGAGACGCGGCAATACAGTCGCAACAGAACGATCTGGTCTCGCTCTACGAACGAGCCTACCCGGAGGCAATGCGCCGCACCGGCGTCGAAGCCGTCGAGTTGGTCGAAAAGTTTCCCGTCCTCACCGGCGCCTTCGGCTACACCCGCGGACGTTCAGCCCCCGGCGCGAGCCGCCTGGTGCCGTACCGGGACTACCAGGGGAACATGGCGGTGTATGCTTCGCTCGGTGAAACGGAGTCGCTTTTAGTCAAGCTCTCGCCCACTCGCGTCGCTCGGTGGCTCGAAGCTCAGGGAAAACGCCTACCTCGGTGGGACGACGACACCTCTGCCCGGCGAGCGATCCTGAGCGCGGCTGTGATTCCCGCCCCGGGCGAGGAACCGGAAGCCTCATCGGTCGGAGAACGTTTGCTGACCCTGGTTCATACCTTTGCGCATCGTCTCATCCGCCGAGCGGCCGTGTTCGCCGGCGTCGACCGGGAGTCTTTGTCTGAACTGCTGGTCCCGGCCCACCTCGGCTTCTTCGTTTACGCCGCCGCCCGCGGTGACTTCGTCCTTGGCGGACTGCAGGCCGTCTTCGAGACGGAGCTCGACCGACTACTCGCCGACTTCATCGACGGCGATCACCGCTGCGCCCTCGACCCGGGTTGCCGACGATCGGGCGGAGCATGCGCGGTGTGTGTCCATCTCGGTGAGCCATCCTGTCGTTACTACAACCGCTTTCTCGATCGCTCGGCCCTATTCGGGAACCATGGATTTCTAACCGCAATGGCGTCGACCACCTAAGGATCTGCATCCGACAGCGTTGTATGTCTCCCAACTTCTGAGAGGACAAAATTGGAAGTGCGACGATTCCGTTGAGTGCTTAGCTTGCCACGCCTTAAGACCTCCGTGCTCGGGGAAGTTGGAAAGATGGGTGCGCTCCCCCCACATCTTACTCACCGAGGATTTTCTTCAGTGAGACTTCGAGTTGACGCCGATCGCCAGCCTCACACTCCCAGATCACCGCGACTCGGAACCCAAGGCGCCAGAGAGCCTCTTCGGCTCGCCGGTCTCTTTCGCTGTTCCGTTTGAACTTCGCTAGCCAGAAGGCGCGGTTCCTCTTTGGAACGGTCGCGCGCGGACAACCTGAGTGCGAGTGCCAGTAGCAACCGTGTACGAAGATTGCCCACTTCTGCGTCCGGTTCGCGAGATCTGGCGAGCCGGGCAAGTCTGAATTCCGGATCCTATACCGGTGTCCCATCGAACACACTAGAGCGCGAACGTGCAGCTCCGGAGTAGTTCCGCTTTGCCTGACGCGGCCCATGTGTGCCGACGACACGGCAGTAGTCGTGAGTCTTGCGCCCGCTGGGTTCAACCTCTTTTCCGTTGCCTTGAACGGACGACGTTTCTGCTCGCCTGACTCAGATGTTCGAGAACTTGTTCTCATACAAATGAACGATCCGGCGGATCATCGATTCGTAGTGAAAGATGTCGTTGGGCCGGGGCGCGGGCGGCGCCTCGACCAACTCGACCGGGCTTTTGTCGTTGCGACACTCGACGACGACGATCCCCAGAGCGTCAAATCCTTCTTCACTGGTTCTCGTTCTACGCGGGATTTCCCTGATCTTTTCGATAGCTCGAATGCAATCGTTCGGTTGCTTGTGGCGCGATACTCGCGGCGGACGCGTCCTCAGATTGAACTTGTTCTGGTCTGAGCTGATGAACTCGTCCGCTACATTCACCATTGCGAAGCCGGCCGCGATCGAGAAACCCGACGCGCCGTGGATCGCCAGATGGCTCGAATTCAGCTCGTCGTGCAATCGTGGGAGTGCCTTGATGTGGGCGGTCATGCAAGCCTTTGCCTCAAGGGCGACGTGAACAGAACCAACCGGAACGCGCTGGAGCGTCGGGTAGTCGCGGAGTTGGTCGGCTTCCCTTCCCGTCAGAACGATTCCGTACGCATTGATGAGCTCAGCGAAAGTCGCCTTTGACGACTTGACCGAGGCGGCACTGCCTGGCGTGCAGAGCACCAGGTCCAGGTCCTTCTTTCGGCCGGTCTTAAAGTCACGCATCTCGTGATTGATGCCGAATCCCACCGCCCCCCTCGCGACGTGGCT
>CADEER010000334.1 GCA_902826395.1 uncultured bacterium | reverse complement strand
TCGAGAAACGGTCCATCCGATCGGAAAGACCGCGATCATCCAACCCGTGTAGACGACTCGGATCGACGAAGGGCGGATGATTCCAGTCAGGCCGATGCCCAACGCCGCCGCCCCGAGCAGCCCTGCCCAGACATCGAATCCCGTATGCCAGACGCGCCAGTTGGCTGCCGCCCCAAACACGGCCAGACAGAGACCGGCGAACTGCCTGAGCAGTTTTTCCGTCGGTGGCGCAGTGATCTCAGACCATTGCATGGCTACCTCCCGGCACTTCGTCAGTCCAACTGGAACTGCGCAAGGTACTTCTCCCGTTCGGCGGTGCCGAGTTCCTTCGCGACGTCGGACTTCAGCAGAATCACGTCCTCCAGGACGAGCGCATCCATTTCCGTACCGAGAAAACACCGATACGCATCGTGCGGCGTGCACACAATCGGTTCGCCGCGCACGTTGAAGCTCGTATTTACCAGCACCGGGCAACCGGTTCGTTCCATGAAGGCGCGCAACAGTCCCGACAGTCTGGGATTACGGTCCTCGTCGACCGTCTGGATTCGCGAGCTGTAGTCCACGTGCGTGACGGCTGGAATGTCGGACCGCGGAACATTCACACGGTTTCGCAAGTCGGGATCGTTCGCCATCGTGTAGCGCTGTTCGTCCGAGACTGGCGTCCGGTGCTCATCGAGGACGGGCGCCACCAGCAACATGTAGGGACTCTCCTGGCCAGGCTCCAGTTCAAACCAACGGTGCGCTTCGTCCCTGAGGACGCAGGGCGCAAATGGCCGGAAACTCTCACGAAAATTGATCTTCAAATTCATCGTCGCCTGCATCTTCGGCGAGCGCGGGTCACCGAGGATGCTACGCGCGCCGAGCGCCCGGGGACCGAATTCCATGCGGCCCTGGAACCAACCCACGATCTTCTCGCTCTCGAGCAAGTCGACCACGCGCTCCAGGAGTTCGGTCTCGCTTGCCGCCTTCGTGTAGGTTGCGCCAACACCGTCGAGAGCGTGGGTGACATCCTGGGAGGAGAATCGCGGCCCGAGGAAGCTGCCCTTCTGACGATCCTGCGTACTGCTCACGCGAGGCTTCTCGAGCAATTGATGCCATGTAAACAGGGCGGCACCCAACGCTCCGCCGGCATCGCCCGCAGCCGGTTGGATCCAGATGTCGTCGAAGGGACCTTCACGGAGAAGTCGCCCGTTGGCCACACAATTGAGCGCCACACCTCCCGCTAGAACCAGGCGGTTCATGCGGGTTTGCCGGTGGAGCTCCCGGCCGATGGTCATGACGGCATCCTCGGTGACCGCCTGAATACTCGCGGCCAGGTCCATGTGACGTTGTTCGATCTCCGTCTCCGGATCGCGCGCCGGTCCGCCGAACAGGCTGGCGAATTTCTCGTTCGTCATCGTCAGCCCTTGGCAGTAGTTGAAGTAGGACATATCGAGCCAGAAGCTGCCGTCTTCCTTCAAGTCAATGAGATGACGAGTGATGAGGTCCTTGTAGACCGGCCGACCGTATGGCGCCAGTCCCATCAATTTGTACTCGCCGCTATTGACCTTGAAGCCGCAGTAGTACGTAAAGGCCGAATAGAGCAGACTAATCGAATGAGGAAACTGAATCTGACGGAGGAGCTCCACCTTGTTGCCACGACCGACTCCCAGCGTTGTCGTTGTCCACTCGCCGACGCCATCGAGAGTCAGGATGGCGGCCTGGTCGTACGGGCTCGGGAAGAATGCGCTGGCCGCATGACTCTCGTGATGGTCGGTGAACACGACCGGCGCCCGGAGGCCCTTGCCGAGATTGTTCCGAATCGTGGCCGGTAGCCGCACCTTCTCTTTCAGCCACACGGGAATCGCCATGCTGAAGCTCTTCAAGCCGCTGGGAGCAAACGCAAAGTACGTTTCCAGCAACCGCTCGAACTTCCTGAGAGGTTTTTCATAAAAGACGACGTAGTCCAGGTCGCTAACCGCCAACCCGCCTTCCGCGAGGCAATACTGCGCGGCGAGGTTCGGAAAGGCCGGATCGTGCTTCTGGCGGGTGAACCGTTCCTCTTGCGCTGCCGCAACGATGTCCCCGTCGACAACGAGACAGGCGGCACTGTCGTGGTAGAAAGCGGAAATGCCGAGAATCGCGCTCATCGGGAGGCCTCGTTCACGGGATGGATCGCACAATGAGCGGGCCGACAGCATTTGCCAGCCACAAGGGCAGGTACGTCCATGCCTGAACCACGGTCGCAAATTTCGGGTTGGACGGTCCCTGATCGGGCAGCTCGCTGCCCGTCATGAGCACGTACTCCCAGTGCAGCGGAGTGGCTTCCGCGTCCCACTGGAGTTTGAAGGAATGAGTCCCTGCATCCGGCGAGGACCGGCCGAAGTCGAACACGCGCGCGCCTGTCGACGCAGCGTTTTCCAGCATGGTCCAGTAGAGCAGCATATTCGGACACAGCTGTCGAAACTCGCGGAGTGACGACGCCCACGGAACGATGATGGTGTCCCGGAATCGAATCGCGATCGCGACCGCCAGCGCGCGTGTCCCCTGTCGCACGACGAATACACGTGCCCGATCCGGAAAGAGCGTGAGGGTCCGCTCGAAGAGTCGTGACGAGTACACGGGCGTACCGAGGTCACGCATGTTGCGCGCGAACACGGGGTAGAACTCGGGAACGAGCTCAACACCGCCAGACGCGCTGGTCAGACCCGCCTTCTGCGCTTTGCGAACCTGATTGCGCACCTTGCGATTGAGGCCCTCCCACAGCGCGTCGCCAGTCTCCGGCAGTGAGCGCTTCAGCGCGAGCTTGTGCTGCCGTACCGGCAACGACGGGAAGTGTCTGGCCGAGTGCCGCAATTCGAGATGTCTCGCGCCGAACCTCCGCGAGACGACCTCCGCCTCGTGGAGCAATGCTTCCGCGGCCTGATCATCGTCGGCAAGCACGCCACCGTAGTTGAGGAATGGCACGGAAACGACGGAGCGCCCGAACAGACATGACCTGAACCGCACGA
>CADEER010000333.1:1593-3007 GCA_902826395.1 uncultured bacterium | reverse complement strand
GCGCGCGGCTTGCCGATCCGGCGCAGCTCGCGCGCATCCGCAAAGGCTTTCCGCTGTACATATTCGCAGGCGCAGAGGACCCGGTGATCGGCGTGGGCGGGGCGTGGGTGCGGACTTTGATCGACCGCTATCGCGCCGCGGGGCTCGACGTCGAGGTCGACATCTATCCAGGCGCGCGTCACGAGGTTCTGAACGAGACGAATCGCGACGAAGTCGTGACGAACGTCATGAAGTGGCTGGCGAGTACCGCGCGCTAGCGCAAGGGATTGAGGAGCCGTACGCGTCAAAACTGACTAAGGAGTTTCGCTGCGCGAAATCATCTCATGAACCCTCACCCGCGCTTCGCGCGGCCTCTCCCGTTGGAGAGGCGAGCAAATGGCAGTTGAGAATGACCGCGGCGGGTTCGATGCCCGAGTCTCGGGTCGTGGATGGGACAACGGCGCCGTCTCCTGCTACAGGACGGCGCCATGCACATCGTCGTGACCGGGGCGTCGAGTGGGATCGGGCGCGAGATCGCCAAAGCGTTCGACGGCGAGGGGCGGCGGCTCTCGTTGGTTGCGCGCCGGCTGTCGCTGCTCGAGGAGTTGCGCGCCGAGATGCGCGGCGAAACGCACGCAATCCGCGCCGACCTGGCGGATCCAGCGGACCAGCTCGCATGGCTGCGCGAGGCCGAGGAGCACTTCGGACCGGTCGACGTTTTGGTCAACAACGCGGGCGTGTCCTACGTCGAGCCGGTGCAGGGTATCGACCGCGAGCGCATCGCGACGCTGTTTCAGGTCAACGTGCACGTGCCGATCGCGGCGATCCATCACGTGCTTCCGGGAATGCTGGCGCGCCGCTCGGGCGTCATCGTCAACATCGTGAGCAATGCGGCGTTCTCGCCGGCGCCCTACTTCTGCCACTACGCGGCGTCGAAGGGAGCGCTCGGCAACTTCTCGGAGAGCCTGCGCATGGAGCTGCGCAAGACGGGCGTGCGCGTCTTGTCGGTGTATCCCGGGCCGGTGGAGACTCCGATGGGCGACCGCAACTGGTCGCAGCTCGAGCAGAGCGCGTCGTCGCGCCTCGCTCCGATCGGCGATGCGGCGGTGCTGGCGAAGATGATCGTCGACGCCGTCGAGAGCGGCAAAGCGCGGATCATCTACCCGCGCTTCTACCTGCTCGGCTGGTGGTTCCCGTGGTTCGGCCGCTGGGTGGCGGAGCGGTTCGTTCCGCGTGCGACGGGCGCCGTGACGCCACCGCTACCCGGCGATCTGGAACAGCGTCACTGATTAGAAAACTTCACCACAGAGGCACAGAGACACGGAGGGTGGCGGGATGTGATGACGCTTCCGATCCAAGCCTCATCGTGGATCACAATCGGAATGCGTCAGATCAGTAGTTGTTCCTTTGTTCTCTGTGTCTCCGTGCCTCCGTG
>CADEER010000333.1:0-1493 GCA_902826395.1 uncultured bacterium | reverse complement strand
GCATTGACCGCGGCGCGCGCCGCCGGTGACGGCTTGCCGCCGCCGGCGGTGAGATCGGTGAGATCGAGGCTCGCGCCTTCGAGCACCGCGCCGCCGGTTGCGGCGCCGTGCAGCACCGCGCCCTGCAATTGGGCGCGGGTGAGATTTGCATCGCTCAGGTCGGCGCCGGTGAGATCCGCGCCGCGCAGATCCGCGTCGACGAGGAACGCCTTGGAAAGCGTCGCCCGTGCGAGACCGGCGCCCTGCAGGAAGGCGCCGTTCAAACTGGCCGAGCGCAGCTCGGCGCCGCCGAGCTCGGCGCCGCACAACCTGGCTCCGTTGAGATTGGCCTGGTCCAGCTTGGCGGAGGCAAACACGGCGCGATTCGCGACGGCCTCCTGAAGGGAACCGTTCTGGATTCGCGCCGCCGTGAGGTTGGCGCCGGTGAGAATCGCCTGATCGAGCATGGCCCCCTGCATCGAAGCCCAGGCGAAGTTCGCTCCGGCGAGCTGCGTGCGCTCCAGCCCACGCACCTCGCACTCGGGCGGATCCTCACAGGCGCGGCGTGCCTGGCAGTCGGCCTGATGCGCCGGATCGACCGGCGTCTCGGCGGTTCGCACTGCGCGCAGGTCGATTCTGGGCAGGACCGCGTTCTCCAGATCCGCGAAGCGCAGATCGCGCCCCTGCAGCGCCTGATACGGCATCACCTTGGCGAGCACGTCGCGCAACTCCTCCGGCCGCTGGCGATCGCGCAGTGCGTTGATGTCTTGCGGGCCGAGCTCGTTGGCCGTCAATACCCGCTCGCGGAGCTGCATGTTGCGCGCGAACAAACCCGGTCCGCCTTCCGGTTCATCCGGAATCGTGGCGACGAACAGCGACACGAAGACCGTCACCGCGCAAGCGGCAACGATGAGGATGGGCACGGAGATCGCGCGGCGGAACACCCCTCGCAGGCCCGCGATCGCCGAGGTGCGCCGCATGCGCGGCCACACCCGCGGCAGCAGAATGAACAGCACCAGCGATACGTCGAGCAGGACGGCCGCGCGGTGGAGCCAGGTGTCGAAGGGGCTGTGGAAGGGCAGGAATCGGATCTGGATCCACAGCAGCAGGCCGAGCGGCAGGGCGACGGCGGTCACCCAGGTGATGAAAGCCGACAGCAGGTGCAGGAAGCGCGATGGGGCGGTGCCGCTCAGGTACAGCACGTAATAGAAATTGGCGACGCGTTGGCGCAGCGACGCGCGCTTCTCCTCCGGCAATGCCGCCAGCTCGTCGTCGAAGCGCCCCACTTCCGTGGCAAGGATCGACAACTGCAGCAGCAGATCCGAGTGCAGCAGGACGATGAGCCACGGGGCGATGCTGTAGAAACCGAACGGCCCGATGATCGGAATCTCCGCGTTCAGCAGCGGCAACTTCACCAAACTGCTGGCGCGCAGCAACATCTCGTGGGTGGTCGCCGCCACCGTCACGGCGACGTAGGCCCCGACGGTGATGAACGTGAAGAAGCGCCCGCTGAC
>CADEER010000332.1 GCA_902826395.1 uncultured bacterium | reverse complement strand
ACTGCATTGCCGGCTGATCGACGTCGCCGGCGCCGGTGATCAGCGTGTTGCCGGTACAGTCGCCGGCGATGACTCGCCCGTGCGTCCAGTCCGCAACCGGGTACGAGCTCGCCGAGACTTCACCAGCGAACAGGACGACCGCCGCCAAAACGGCGAGGCCGAGATCTCGATTCCGCATTGCCGCCCCTTGTTCCGGGGCAGCTGATCTTGCGGGGACGGGCTAGATGCGCATCCCTGTCGCGACCGGCCCGGCGATGCCGATCGTGTAGCACACAGGGGCGAAGCTCACTAGTCGCTGTTGGCGCTTACGAGCTTCCCGATCTTCGAGAGCAGTCCGACCAGGTGGCGACGCCACGGCACGTTTTCGTCGACGAACAACCCGGTGAGCACCTTGCGGAAGTCGCCGCTCGCGTCGAGGACGATCGCCTCGCGCTCTTCTCTGCTCACGACGCCTCCGCGAGCTTGCCGTCGTCGGCCGGCAGGAATTCGCCGCGGCGAGCTCGCGCCTCTTCCCAAGCTTCGGGAGTCGGCCAGCGCTCCGCCGGGTGTTCGTCGTACCGAAAGTAGAAGTAGAAGCCCTTCGGTCGCTCATGTGGCAGGTAGACGAGTTGCTTGCCGGTCGGGGTGGTGACGACGTGGATCCGCGGCGAAACGAGTTGATAGCGGTAGTACTTGGCGCCCTTTGCCCACTTGGGCTGCCAGACCGTCGCTCGGTTGTGGATCACGAACCGATAGCCTTCGACCATCACCGTCTGTCGGCGGAACGAGACCTCTAGGCCTTCTCGCATCGCCCTGGAGATGAACACCCGGTAGCGCCAGTCGAGACAGCGCGCCCGGAGTATGTGTTCGACCTGCGTCACTCGTAGCAGAGCGCTTCCGCGATCACGCCGTTGGCCGTCGGGCTCGACACCCACAGCACCCGCTTGCGATTGCCGGCGGCGTCCACCTCGTTCCCGTGGTGCAGTCGATCGACGTGGAACTCCCGGTCGACCGGCACCGTGTAGAACACGTCCGACTGATGCTGGTTCGGGTGGATGCGGAGCACCGCCCCGGCGGTGCCATCGGCGATGCGGCCACGCAGGAAGAGGTGATAGGTGCTCCCCGGCAGGGTGACCTTCGTCACGGTGTTGGCGTTGCCGAGGGCCTGGTTCACAACGGCGAGCTGCTTCACGACATCGGATCTCATCGGTTCGTTCCTTTCGTTTTCAGCGGGTGCGCATCAGCACGACGACGCGCGGCTCAGGCGCGCAGCACGGCGGCCGCGGCTCTTCGACGACGTCGGTGAGCTCGAGGATGTCCTCATTGCGGCCGAGCAGTGAGCGGAACCAGTAGCGCATGCGGCTCAGCGGTCCGGCCTTGGTCATCGGCTTCGCACCGCCCTTCAAGACGTGCGACGGGTCGGCGCCAAGAGCCTCGAGTCGATCGGCGATCGCCCGCCGCACCATCGGCTGGAGTCGGGCGAACGTCTCCTTGTCCCACCAGCCCGGCATGTTCTCGTACGAGCGGACACGCTCGTGTGACGCGTGTCGCGAGGCCTCGCGGATCCTGACCATGTTGCCCGCCTTGCTGGCATCGGCTTCGTCTCGCGCTGCCCGGGCGGCCTCGCGCTCGGTGGCGATGTGTTGCTCGACCAGGCGCGCGAAAATCTCCTCTGGCCGCCTCCAGTAGGCGCCGAGCTGCACCTTGATCTTTTTGATCTCCGCCTTCTCCTCCTCGGAGGCGTCGAGCTTACCGAGCTGCACCTTGGCGATCCTGCTCGCCTTGTAGCTGTCGTTCATCGATCGAGCCGCCTCGCGGACCAGCTCGGCATCATTGTTCGCCGCCGCCAGCGACGAGGATCGGACGCTGGGGCCGCGACTCCGAAACACGCTGGTGCTCTTTCCGCGTCGGCGGCCAGCCTCGAAGTCGAGGAAGTGGGCGAGCTCGTGCGCCATCGCCTTGCACCCCGCGATGCCGACGGTGACCGTGTTCTCGCCGGAGTGGAACAAGCCCCCTGCCTGCGAGAGAAACGGGAACTTGCCGTTGGTGTGAGCGATCGTAACGTCGCCGCCGCGGAAGATGTCGCCGAGCGGGCCGAGGACTTCCTCCATCTCTCGGATGCCGTCGCCGATCTCTTTGACCTGTCCGTCGGTGATGTCCTTGCCGTCCTGACGCTTCACCTTCGTGCCGTGGCTCTCGACGATGTCGTTGCGCACGGCGATCGACTTGTTGGCGAACGAGGTGTGACGGCCCTTGTCGTAGCGCTCGCGGGCGTCGCGCGCCTTCTGGAACTCCGGCCGCTGGTTGATCACTGCGTGCGGGACGAGCTCGCCGGTGCTGATCGCCTGGCGCACCTGCTTCATGTACTGGTCGCGGTAGTGCTGCTTCTCCCGCTCGGTCGGCTCGCCCTGTGCCTTTTTATCGGCAACGATTCGATCCCAGGAACCGGCGTGTGACTCTGCTTCTCGACGCGCCTTCGGTCGCTGCTTCGGATCGTCGGCCACCCGCCGCCATGACGTCGCGTTGCTTTCTGCGTTCGTGACGCTGCGCTCCCAGGCCTTCGCGACGTAGTCCTCTTCGCTGACCTGCCAGTGACGTATGCCTCCCTCCTGGCCGTACTTGCCGAACTCCTTCGGGCGCGCCGCCTCGCGAGCTGCGCTGTCGCCCTGGATCTCGGCCATGCTCTTGATCTTGCCGGACTCGGGTTGCACCTGGCGGCCGCGCTGGTCGACGACGGTGGCCTTCTGGCCTGGCTTGCGGATCTCGAAGCCACCTTGCGTTTGAGCGCTGTGCCAGACCTCGAGCCCGGACTTCTCGATTGCCTCGAGGAACTTCTTCACCTCCGGGGAATGAGAGCCGGGGGTGTGCGGAGTGAACTTCAGGACCTCCGGCTCTGAGACGTCCCACTTGCCTAGCGACGCGGTGGCGGTCATGAGCTCGCGGAGTGTCGCCGCCGGTTTCGCCCCTTCCTCTACCTCTCGGTTTTCGGACTGGCCCCGCTCAACGCGAGTGCCGCTCTCCGCAGTTCGCCGATCGTCTGAACCTGTCCGCTCACTGCCAGCTTCCGCGCCCGCAGGTACGCGCTCGTC
>CADEER010000331.1 GCA_902826395.1 uncultured bacterium | reverse complement strand
GTACGAGTACGTGTACGGTCACGAATCTTCGTTTTCCGACAGACTCGGACGGGAGAGGGTTAGTGAGGGGGATGAGATGTCGATTGCTGACATCGCGCTCTCTCCCAACGGTTTGCCGTGTCGCACGACTTTGAACCCTCACCTCAATCCTCTCCCGCGCGCGATGCGGGAGAGGGATTCTGTGCGGGCTTCGCCCGTCATCTGGAGAGATCGAAATCATTTCATGCATCCTCTCCCGCGCTTCGCGCGGCATCTCCCCTTGGAGAGGCGATCACGCTGAAACGCGCCAATGAGTCAGGGGCGGGTGTGATGCCGCAGCCGACGCCGGTCGGCACTTCGACGTAGCCGTCGCGCGGCGGCAGGCCCGCCACGGCGAGATCGCCTTCCAACGAGGACACGGTGCCGAGGCCGTGCTCGACCGGTCGATCCGACTGCGCGTCAATGATCGCGGCGATGTGCAGCGCCGGCGCAATACCGAGACTGCTCTCGAGGTTGGAGGTCACGACGCAGGTGATGCCGGCGGCGCGCGCCACTGCGGCGGCGCGCAGGCTGTCGAGCGGGCCGACGCGTGACGGCTTGAGGATCAGAATGTCTGCTGCCCCGCGATCGACGATGCGCTCGATCTGCTCGAAGCTCGCCGCCGCTTCGTCGGCGGCGATCCGTACCGCCGTGAGTCCGCGCAAGGCGCGCAGGTCCTCCAGATCGGCAACGGGTTGCTCGACGTACTCGATTGCCAACGGCTCGAGCCGCTCCAGGACCTGCCGCGCCTCAGCGAGCGTCCACTGCCCGTTGCAGTCGAGACGCAGCCGGATGGCGTCGCCGTGCCTGCGTCGAACATCGCGCAGCAGCTCCTCGCACTCCGCGGTGCGGCACGCATCGAGCTTGATCTTCAGGCAGCGAAAGCCCGCCGCGATCGCCTCGTCGATCGCATGCCGAGCATCGCCGGCAGGCAGGCGGTCGATCATCGCGTTGACCGAAACTCTCGCAGGTACGGCGTCGCTGTGCAGGTGGGTGTGCAAGGGCAAGCCGCGGCGGCGAGCCTCGAGATCGAGAAGGGCCGCCTGGATGCCGGCGCGCACTGCCGCGGGAACATCTGCGCGATTGGCGAGCTCGACGACCGTCTCACCGTGACCGTCGAGATCGGCCGCCAGCGCCGCGACCTCGACGCGGCTGGTGCCGGGGCCCGGCGCGATCTCGCCCCAGCCGCGCCGGCCGCCCGCGTCGCCGACCGCAATGACGACGGCGCAGTGCTCGCGCGCGATTCCGGTCGCCAGCGCCAATGGCCGGCGGTACGGGATCGCGATCGGGATCGCCGCCGCCGTTTCGACGTCGAGCGCGGTCGCGATGCGATCGAGCGCTAACGAGCTCATAGCAGGAGGCCGATCGACAGCAGCGCCGCGAACGCCAGCTCGAGACGCGCGGTGTCACGCAACAAGGGGTTCAAGGCTGATCCGCTGGCGCTGTAGATGCGTCGGATCAAAACCGGCACCCACGGCGCGGCGAGCAGCGCCAACAGAACCGCACCGCTGCTGACCTGCCGCGACAGCTCGATCGGCACCGCGAACGCCCACGCCAGGAGCAACGCGTACTCGGCACGCGTCGCGGCAGGGCCGAAGCGCACGGCGAGCGTGCGCTTTCCGGCGCCGCGGTCGCCGTCGACGTCGCGGGTGTTGTTGACCGCCAGGATGGCGGTTGCGAGGGCACCGATTGCCGTTCCGCTGAGCACCACCGGTATCGTTACCGCGCCGGTCTGCACGAAGTAGGTGCCGCAGACCGCGGCGATGCCGAAGAACAGAAAGACGAACACATCGCCGAGCCCGAGATAGGCCAGCGGCCATGGTCCGGCGGTGTAGGCGATGCCGGACAGGATAGAGACGAGTCCGAGAACGAGGATCGGCCAGCCGCCGACGGTGATCAGGTAGCAACCGACGGCCGCGGCGGCGGCAAAGCTGAGCAGAGCACCGCGGCGAACCTGCGCGGCAGTCAGTAGGCCGCGCTCGACCGCACGCGCCGGGCCGCTGCGCCCAGCGTCGTCGGCACCGCGTTCGAAGTCCTCGACGTCATTGACCAGATTGGTGCCGACCTGGATCAACATCGCGCCGACGAGTGCGGCGAGCGCCGCTGGCCAGTGCGTGCTTCCGTCGCGCGCCGCGTGCGCGGTGCCGACGATCACGGGGGCGATCGAAGCGGTGAGCGTCGCGGGGCGTGCCGCCATCCACCACGTGGCCAGAGCGCTCATGTCGCCACCGCATGCGCGTTGGGTGCGGCGAACTCGAGTACCGCCGCGGTGAACGCCGCGGGATCGTCCAGATGCGTGGTGTGGCCGGCCGCCGCGACGATGCAACGGCGACTGTCCGGCAGTTGCTCGTGCATGCGCGCCGCGATGCGGTCGAACTTCGCGTCTCCCGCTCCGTTGATGAGCAACACCGGCAGTCGGACTTCGCCGAGCCGATGCCAGTACGAGGGCTGCGAGCCGGTGCCGAGACAGCGCAGAGCGGCGGCGATCGCCGCGGGATCGTTCGCGAGCCGCAGTGCGCGACTGTGCGCGAGCGTTTCGCCGTCGATCTGTTGCAGCGATGCGAAGAGCGGCTGCGCCAGCCATTCGTCGATGAAGGCCCGCCAGTCTCCCGTCTCGATGCGCCGCGCCAGTGCTTCATCGGCAGCGCGGCGCTCGGCGCGCTCGCTCTCGGAGAGCAGACCCGGCGAAGCGCTTTCGAGGATCAGCCGCTCGGACGCGACGGGATCGCGCAGGGCAGCGGCGAGCGCGACACGCCCGCCCATCGAGTAGCCGAGCAGTGCCGCAAGGCGATCGCCGCCGGCGGCGCGCCGCACGGCGGCGATCACGTCGTCGACACAAGCGGCGAAGTCGTAACCGTCCGGCGGCGCTGGCGACCGGCCGTGTCCGGGCAGGTCGACGGCGATCACCCGGAACCGATTCGCCAAGCGCGCCGCGATGTCCGCCCAGGCGCGGCCGCTGGTAGTGAAGCCGTGCAGCAGCCCGATCGCCGGACCGCTGCCGGACACGTCGCAGTAGAGGTTCATCTCGATATTAAGGGATTCACCACAGAG
>CADEER010000330.1 GCA_902826395.1 uncultured bacterium | reverse complement strand
CGATTTCTAGACGAATCACCGGC
This sequence comes from uncultured bacterium, assembly GCA_902826395.1. Lineage (GTDB taxonomy): Bacteria > Desulfobacterota > Binatia > HRBIN30 > CADEER01 > CADEER01. The sequence continues at coordinate 3,049 of CADEER010000330.1, read as the reverse complement.
GACAAGGCACCTGCTATCCGGTCTCGGAGAATCTCGCCTGCTCGGTGTCGAAGAATTGCGTCGAGGCGTGCGCCTGAGCGCTTTCTCTCACGTCGGCCGAGTCGACCTGGTCGGTATTCAGGTAACGATTCGACCTAAGCTCGAGGGTCCGTCGCTACTCCGCCTGCTGCGCTATGCCTATGGGTTTCGCCAACTGCGACTGCTGGCCTCGGCGGAGCAGGGTATCGACAAGTTCGGCTTCGAGGATCTGCTGGTGGCTCAGCTCAACGCGGAAGTCGAGGAGATCCTCAGCCGTGGAGTCCATCGTGCTTACAGGCCGCGGCGCGAGCAGCTCAAATCCCCGCGTGGCCGCATCGATGTGGATGGCGTGGCGCGGAAAGGCGGGAGTATCGGGAGTTCCCTGCCGTGCCGACATCATCCGAGGAGTGAGGATACGCCTCTCAACCGCGTTGTGATGGCAGGGCTGCGGCTCGCAGCCGCAACGACGACAGACCCGTTGTTGGCCCGGGAGTCTCGACGTAACGCGGCCGTTCTCGAACAAGGTGTGAAGCCGATCCGTCTCGACTTCGCGGCGATCGATCGAGTCGAACGCGTAATCAACCGCCTCACCGAAGTGTACCAACCGACGATTGCCATCATTAGGCTCCTTGTTGAGGCGAGCGGAGTAACTACCGACGAAACCGGCACCGTGCAGCGGCTATCTGGATTCCTGTTCGACATGAATCGATTCTTCCAGGCGTTGGTGGGCAGATTTCTCGCTGACAATCTTCCGGCTTGCGAGATCATCGAGGAGTACAAGCTGCGAGGCATGATGCGCTATGCGGCCGGTTTCAATCCTCAAAATAGGCACGCTCCCACACCACGCCCCGACTTTGTCATTGGCGAGAAAGGGCGGCCGGTTGCGGTCGTGGACGCGAAGTACCGCGATCTCTGGGAAACGTCGTTGCCGCGCGAGATGCTGTACCAGCTCGTGGTGTACGCGATCAGCCGTCGCGATAGCCCGTGCAGTGCCATCATCTACCCGACAGCGAGTCCGGCGTCGCGCGAGGCTCGCATCGAAGTAGCGGACGTATTTGCGGGACGCCCCATTGGGCAGGTCAGTCTTCGCCCTCTTTCGCTTGCTACCCTCGATAGCCTGATCAACGATCCGAACCCCGGTTCTCGAGCGCGAAGGAGAGAGGTTGCGCGGTTCCTCGCGTTCGGAGAGTGATGTGAAGCGTGCACACGAGGAGGCCGACAGCAAAAGATGTGTACGTTCTGGAGATCAGCCTGCGCGAGGTCGAACCGCGGATCTGGCGCTGCGTCTCGGTTGGTGCGGATACGACGCTCCACAAGCTGCACTGGGTGATCCAGATGGCGATGGGGTGGACGAACTCTCATCTGCATCAGTTCATCATCGGTAACGAGCGATATTCACAACCAGAGCACGACCCGGACGGCGAATTGGGCTGGCGCAACGAACATGGGGTTCGTTTGCGTGATCTCTTGTGGACGCCCGGCGCCGTCTTCTCGTACGAGTATGACTTCGGAGACGATTGGCAGCACAATATCGTCATCCAAGCCATCTACCCCCGCCAAGAAGGCGAGACCTATCCTAATTGCCGATTCGGTGCCCGCGCTTGCCCGCCGGAGGATTGCGGTGGCACACCGGGCTACGAGCGAGTCGTTGCCGCGATACGCAACCCTAGGCACCCCGAGCACGGCAGCTACCTCACGTGGCTCGGCGGCCCCTGGGACCCCGACGCCTTCGATGTTGCGGCGGCGACCGAGCGCCTCCGGCCACTCGCCCGCCGGCGTTCGCTGGATCGCTACTGGCCGCGAGCCCCGTGACTGGCCGTTCACGCCGGGCTGCCCGCCGCGATTGCGCGGTAGCACGAGTTGCGCCGGTCCGACGATGTTCGAAACCGACCGGACCTGCGTAGTGTGATTCCGTCTGGCCGTGCTCGAGTGGAACGGGATCAGGCGCGTGTCCAACGCGCGGGCGCGGGGTGGTGGCGGTTGAGTGCGGGGTCGGCGTACCACTGGTGCGGGGCGATTGTGAGGGTCCCACTCTCTTCGCCCAGCCATGCGCCCCACCAGGAGAAGGAACTGTTGGCGACGATGTGATGGCGACACTGGCTCATGAGGAAGAGATCAGTCGCGTCTGCGCGGCCCTCGTTGCGGCACAGCCAGACCACGTTGTGCCCGCTCGGGATCACCAGTTTCGCGGCGGGTTCGTCGTCGGTGAAGACGTAGAGGATCAGTTTCGCGCGCACGTGTTGGCAAAGTAGGTCGATCGCGTGTGTGTAGTACTCCGCGCCGAGGGCGCCGTGCACCGTTTGCTCGCGCGGGTCCAGATAGTCGGCGCCTCGTATGTGCACACTCACGGTCTCTCCGCCCCGGACGCGATCGAGAAGCGCAGTAAGGTTTGCGCAGAAGCCGGCCCGGGGCTGGAGCTCGGCGCGAAGCTCGTCGCGAATCAACACGAAGTACTCTTCGTGTTGCCAGTGTCCGTCCAGGCAAGTGTCCGGGGGTAGCTCTTCGAAGCCGGGATAGAGCGCGCAGTCGCGTTCATTCGCGAAGGTGGTAGACCCGCGGATGCCGCACCGATCCGCGATCCGCCTGCGCGCTCGCAGTGCGAGTGTGGCCGTCGCCGACAAGGGCTTCGCTCGGATCTGGAGCTGGTCGAGGGCGTACTGGCGAAGGGCATCCGTCCGATAGCTGCGAGTATCCAAGCGGAGCTCGGTCTGGTGGCGGATGGCGAGGGCGCGACCCGCGGCATACTGGAACATCTGGTTTCCGAGCCCGCCCTGCAGTCTGACGACGATCATCGGCGCCATTCCCGGCTCACCATCGATGACGAGGTGGATGTCGCGTAGCCGTGTGTCATGGGCGATGAATCGCGGCGCGGGGATCGATCTGTTTCGCGAAGAAGCGCAGCCGCTGGGAGCCGCTCCGCGCTTTTCTCAGCAAACCGGTGACCGTTCGGAACTTCTTGATCTTCGCGGGAAATCGGGTGGGCGCCTTCTGCCATGCCGCGTCGACCAATTCGTTGCGCTGATCGATGGTC
>CADEER010000329.1 GCA_902826395.1 uncultured bacterium | reverse complement strand
CGCGATGTGGCGCCGGCCGAACAAGCCGAAGCACCTGACGGCCGATGGCCGCAGGTGATCGGCAGGGACGTTAGGTGGATGTCACAGTCGCGTGCTTTCTTGGTTTCGGTGTTGGCGGTCGTCTCGATGTCTGCTTGCGCGAGCGCACCGCAACATGTCCGATTCAAACGCGAACTAATGATACCCGGAGATGGTGGACTGTTCTTTCCAGGCGAGCAGGCTTGGAGCGGGCGTATCGACGCAGGGTCTGAGTGTGTGGAGCAGTCTCGAAAGGGGGCAGCCGTGTACGTGAGCTGCCCGGTCGTTGTCGACGAGGATGTGGTCGAGCGTGTCCCGAGGAAGGATGACTGAATCCAGGCGACCTTCTAACACTCGCGTGAAGACGGACCGGCCTACGCCCGGCCGCTTACGCGAATGGCGTTCGGCATGAACACGACCTTGCGTACACATCTGAGGTTGATTCTTCCGCTGTTGGTCCTCATCGCCATGGGTTGCGGAAGTGAAAGCAATCGCGATGGTTCAAGTATGCCAACGGTTATCCCCTCGGTTTCGCCGAGCGCGACGGTATTGCCGACGCCAAGCGCCTCTCCGACTTCTACCGAGCTCTATTTGTCTCCGACGCCAGGTGGAGCGACTTACACGATCAACGGCTGTGTGGTGCACTTCTCGGGATGCGGCGGAAGTCAGGAATTTGGTGTGGTTACGCTTGCCCCGTTGGGGCGCTCCGCGAATGTCGACCTGGGGACGTTCTCGTTCGAAGACGTACCGGCCGGAGAGTACACTCTCACCTACTCCCCAGCATGCAATCCAGCCGGCTGTACCGGAACGGTCCATGTAACGATCGTCGACGGCGACGGGTATGCGGCCTTTGATCGCGCCACGCCTACACCTCTGCCGAACAAGCCGTTGCACCTGACGGCCGCAAGCGGCCGCAGGTGATCGGCAGGACGTTAGACCGCACCACCAAGATGTTCTCGCGTCGAACTCCAGAGCAGCGGATCTGCGAAAAGGTAGGTGTGGTGCCTCAACCGCCCGCGCCCGACTCCAAGGTGGGCATCGCGGACGAGGTCGTCGCGGATACGCCGGTGATCTGTGGGCAACGGACTCTTCCCGAAGGGGACTTCTCTGGTTGGTTTCTTTGGGCTGGCGACTCCTTCTCGGAAGCCGACGACTTCTTCGTGCCGTTGCACATGCACCATCTCAGCGAACGCTGTCCCGAGGTCGTACCCTATCTGGCGCTCCCGCCGGGCTGGTCTTTCGCGATCGGGACAGGGTTGGAGGACCTGTGGTTCAACCCAGCGCTTCTCGATCCACCGGCAGTCTAACTCCACACTGCAGCCGACGCGTGCCTGCGGCCCGCGCGGCTGACCGCTAGCGTTGGGCAGAATGGAGAGATTGGAGTAGCCTGCGTTCGATGAATTTCTTGGTGGAAGTCGAACGGGAAGACGACGGTCGGTGGATCGCGGAGGTAGCCGAACTGCCTGGTGTGTTGGTTTATGGTGAAACTCAAGGCCAAGCCCAGGCGAAGGCCCAAGCGCTGGCGCTCCGAGTGCTCGCGGACCGGCTTGACCATGGGGAAGCGGTTCCTTTTGAAAGTGTCTCCTTCTCTGCCGCATGAGTACCTGGCGCAGTGCGCCAGCACGACGAGTCCTGCGCGCTCTCCTGCGAATCGGCTGGGTAGAGAAACGGGCGACCGGCGGGTCGCACCGTGTACTCGCCCGGGCCGGTTGGCCGAACTACGTCTGGTCGTTCCATGACCGTGAAGAGATCGGACCACGCATGCTGGCCAGAATCGCGAAACACACCGGCCTGCAACCCGAGGACATCTGAGAACGATCTGCCCAACAAGCCGGTGCACCTGCGGCCGCAAGCGGCCGCAGGTGATCGGCAGGGACGTTCGGCCGCTCGCGAGCTGTGATGTTAGAAGCTCTCGATGTACTTCGAAATCATTGGGCCGTTGCGGAATGCCGAGACCTTTGCGGTCGGGCGATCGATCCACGATTTAGCACGATTGCGGCGGGTCTACGGTCGGGGGCGCTGGCGAAAACGGAAGGGAGTTGCCACGGTGCGGCTGTTGGACGGCGCCGTCGTTGAGGCGGAGCTCCATTGGTACGAGGCAACCGGAATTGGTAGGAAAGAGCTTCGGGTGAAGCGAATCTTGACGCAGGAACCCTGATGGCAGAATCACGAAACAAGAAGAGGTTTGTGGTCTGTATCCGGAATACCGGATACCCCGCGTCGCTCGAGCTGCGAAAGATCTATCAAGCCTTGACAGACGGCGAAGCAGAGACGCACGGACTGGTCCGGGTGATCGACGAGTCCGGCGAGGATTATCTCTACCCCCAGAGCTTCTTCATGGCCGTCGAGCTTCCGCAAAGAGTCGCCTCCGCAGTGCGCCGGGCTGTCGGCTAGGGATTCACCGCGATGTGGCGCCGGCCGAACAAGCCGAAGCACCTGACGGCCGATGGCCGCAGGATCGGCAGGACGTTCGGCAGACAGGGCGAGCATGTTCGGTTGGCTGAAAGGTAGACGAGCGGCCCCGCCAGTGGCAAAGCGCCCAGCGGTACCGGACCCGGTTCTGGGCTCCGTCCAGTGGGACGAGGAGGAGGAAGCGTGGGTGGCGGACGTGCCTCACTCGCCGGCGCAGTTTCGGATCATGATGGTTGGCGAGGAACGCCCGGACGAAAGGCTTCTCTTGCACGCTCGCGACATTTTCGCTGCGCCGGAGAGGCTTCTCGCCGAGGTGGAACCCATCATCCGGAGAGCAGCCAGCGAAATCCCAGAAGCCGCTCGGGAGATCCTGGGGTTACGGATCGAATTCGTCGCGCTCATGTGGCCCGATCGTCCAGACGACGGCATGATCTACTTCGACGGACCGGGTACCGAGGAGCGCATCTGGCGATGTAACTACGTCGGACGCCGAGCCCAGGACCTAGGCTTCGATGATTGACGCTGCCGAACCCGGCATTGCAGCTGACGAAGGCCTCGGTCGCTGCGTTCCCTCGTGCGTTCGCAGCTGAATGCCAGGTCGTTAGGCGGGGAGGGAGATGAATAGCGAATTGAACCCCGTGGGACGTACCGCG
>CADEER010000328.1 GCA_902826395.1 uncultured bacterium | reverse complement strand
TCGATGTCGGGGTGTCTGTCGGGGTCGACGTCGGCGTATCCGTCGGAGTCGATGTAGGCGTGTCGGTCGGAGTCGACGTCGGCGTATCCGTCGGAGTCGATGTAGGCGTGTCGGTCGGCGTCGATGTAGGTGTAAACGTCTCGGTATGCGTGCGCGTCGGCGTCTGCGTATGGGTCGCCGTGCTGGTGTGGGTATGGGTCGGTATGGGAGTCGGCGTATCGCTCGGCGTCGCGGTGTAGGTCGCCGTGGCGGTAGGAGTCGGCGTTGCGGTCGGCGGCGGCGTGTTGCTGCCGTAGGCCGCGACCACCAGGCGCGGCCGCAGCTCGGCGGCGCCTTCGCGCGACGTGTACTTCACGAAGCCGGCTTTCTTCTCGTCCGTCTTCTTGACGATCCAGCCGTGGTGCGGCGTGCCGCCGAGGAACGCGTTGACGTCGGCTGTGACGTCGAACTGGATCCAGCCGGTCAGGCCCTTGGTGTGCAGCACGGTGTCGCTGGCGGCGGCGGCGAAGGTCCCGCCGTCCCACTTCGGGCTGCAATCCGGCTGCTGATTGGCGGTGTCGCTGTCGACCGCGCAGTTCCAGGTAGCGCCGATCTCCGTCCAGGCGCCGCTGACCAGGCGTGCGTCGACGGTGCGGCCGGTGACGCCCCAGTTGTTGTGGTTCCTCTCGATGTACAGCTCGAGCACGGCGCGATCGACCGGGCTCGGACCGAGCGCCGCGATCGCCGGTGCGTCGAACGCGACGAGTGCGCGGTTGCTGCCGCTCGCCTTGACGCGCAAGAAGGCAGCAATGCCTTCATTGCGATTCTTCGCCCCCTTGCGCAGGTACGTGTCGGCGTTGCTGGTCATGGTGACGATGGTCGAGCCGTCGCCTCCGAACAACTCGAATTCGTAGCTCGCCGTCGCCAGGTTGCCGGCCGTGTCTTCTACCGATGCGGTGATGGTGTGCACGCCGAGCGGCAGCACCGGCGCTTCGCAGACTGCTTCGCCAGCGGTCACCGCACAGCTCGCAGTGATGTCGGTGGCGTCGATCTTCACCTGCAGAGTCGCCGTGGCGACCCCCGACGCCGTGTCCTGGTAGTTGAGCACTACGGCCTGCGAGGCATCTCCGGCGATCAGCGGCAGCGACGGCTCGGTGATACGCAGCGCCGGCGGCGACGCGTCGATGCCTCCGGGGCCGAGCACCAACACCAGGCGCGGTCCCTGTCCGGCGATGCCCTCCCGCGAAGTGTATTCGACCTCGCCGGATTCTGACTCGGCGGCCTTCTTGATGATCCAGCCAAAATTCGGTTCGCCGTCGCGGATCGCGCGCAGGTCCTGGGTGACGTCGAACTGCACCCAGCCGAGCATGCCTTTGGTGTGCGGCAAGGTGTCGGTCGGCTCCAGATCATAGACGCCGCCGTTCCACGGCGTGTCGCAGTCGGCGCTCGAGTTGAGCGGGTCGGCGTCATCGGCGCAGCTCCAGGTCGCACCGGACTCCGACCACTCCTCGAGCATGCGGTGAATGTCGACCGGCCGCCCGCTCGGGCCCCAGTTGTCGGAGTTGGCCTCGACGAACAGCTCGAGCGTCGCCGAGAACAGCGGCTCGTCGCCGAGCGCGTTGAAAAGATCGTTGGTGTCGACGGCCAGGAGCGCCCGGTTGTTGCCGGACGCGCGCACCGCGAGCTGACCCAACGCGCCCTGGTTCTGATGTGCCGAACCCGACTTGAGATAGGTGTCACTCCGCATCTGCAGAGTGACCGTCGGGTTGGTGCCGAGCACTACCTCCAGGTCGTAGGTGGCGTTCGCCAGATTGCCGGCCACGTCAGCGATCTGCGCCGTGAAAACGTGCGCCCCAGCGGCGAGAGTCGGTGCGGTGCAGCTCGCGGCGCTGACGCCGACCGAACAGGTGGCCGTGATGTTGACGCCGTCGACCGCGATCGCCAGCGACGCCAGGGCGATGCCGGAGCCGCCGTCGGTATACGAGACGGCAAGGGCCGGCGTCTGCTGGTTGACGGCGACGGGAAAGACGGGCGCCGTGAACTGAAGCGCCGGCGCGGTCTCGTCGGCAGCGACACTCTCGGTGACGATCACCAGGCGCGGTGCCCGGCCGGCGGTTCCGTTGCGCGACGCGTAGCGCACCTCGCCGCTCGTCGACTCGGAGGCCTTCTTGAGCAGCCAGCCGTAGTCGCTGGCGGCGCCGGTAGCGAACGAGAGGACGTCGGCGGTGACGTCGAACTGCACCCAGCCGAGAAGGTCGTCGGTATGGATGAGCGAAGCCGTGGGCGCGGCTGCGAAGGTGCCACCTCCCCATTGCGTGGCGCAGTCGGGTCCCGAGTCGGCCGGGTCGGTGTCGATGGCGCAATGCCAGGTAGCCCCAGGCTCCGTCCAGTTCGCGGTAACACGATGGGCGTCGATCGCCCGCCCGGTGCTGCCCCAGTTGTCGGAGTTGTGCTCGATGAACAGCTCCAGCGTCGCCGATACGAGCGTCGCCGAGCCGACCGCGGCATCGACCGCCGCGGCGTCGAAGCGCACGAGTGTGCGGTTGCTGCCGCTCGACTGCACGCGCAGATCCGCGTCGGCACCCTGGTTCTGGTTGGCACTGCCGCTCTTCAGGTAGGTGTCGGCGACCGTCGTCAGAACCGTCGTCTGCGCAACGGCCGGGGGCGGCAAACAGGTGCACACGAATGCGATCAGCGCCGTCGCGACGCTGCACCGAAGCCAGCGAACCTCTCCCCGTTTAGGACTTCGCCCGCCGGTCCGCACCGGTTGCCCCCACCATACGGAAAACTGCGTAGGGTCCTGTCTCTAGTTCTCAAAGGCTCCACTACGCAAGACTTTTTTCGCCGCAATCGAATCGACGGACCGGCAAAGGCGCTAGCAGTGTGGAAGTCGCACACAAAAACAGCGGCTTAGACCTCCCCGACGCCGCGCCTCCGAGCGGCCGTGAAACTATTCCTGCAGTCACTCGGACGCCCAGCGAGACTCGGTCCTCGCAAGACAGCGGCATCGATTCGCGTCGACGATGATGAAAACTCGGTGTGCATGTCTCGGCTTGAATCCGGGGTGACGGGCGGTCAGAGTCGGTGGCCTCGTGAGCGACCACGACGACAGCAACGCGCGGCTCTTCATCCGCCCG
>CADEER010000327.1 GCA_902826395.1 uncultured bacterium | reverse complement strand
CGTCATCGCACTACTCGTCCCGACTGGAGCAGCGACCCGCTCCCTTGACGACAGGAGGAAGAACGATGCGCGCACTACTCGGAACGACGCGGCGGTTCGCTTGGATGGTTCGCTTCGGCGTCGCAATGGCGACACTGCTCGGCGGGATGGCGGAGCCGAAACCCGCCGCGGCGATCGGTCTAATCAGCGGCCTCGGCGGAACACGCGATTACGGGGAGAACGTGCTGCCTGCCAACGACGACGGTTCCACAGGCGCCATCGACATCACCTCGGTCTTCGGCGCCGGCGGCATCAACTTCTTCGGCACCAGCTACACCACCCTGTACGTCAACAACAACGGCAATTTGACGTTCTCCGGCCCCCTGGCGACCTTCACGCCATTCGGCGTCGCCGGCTCGTCGATTCCGATCATCGCCGCCTTCTTCGGCGACGTCGACACCCGCGGCGCGCACGTGCCGGCCGACTCCAATCTCGTGTACTACGACCTGGACACGGTGAACGGCGTGTTCACGGCCACCTGGGATCTTGTCGGCTACTTCGGCGCCCACGCGGACAAGCTCAACAACTTCCAGATCCGCTTGATCGACCAGGGGTTCGGCAACTTCGACATCGAGTTTCGCTATCAGGACCTGCAGTGGACGACCGGCGACGCCAGCGGCGGCTCGGGCGGACTCGGCGGCACGCCGGCTCGGGCCGGATTCTCGGCCGGCGACATGGTCAACTTCTCCGAGCTCTCGGCCTCGGGAGATCAAGCGGCGATGCTCGACTTGATCAATCAGAGCAACGTCGGCGATCCCGGTCGATTCGTGTTCGAGGTCTTCAACGGCGTGCCGCAGATCTGCGGAAACGGCCTGGTTCAGGGCTTCGAGGAGTGCGACGACGGCAACGAAGACGACGGCGACGGATGCAGCGCCGACTGCGTGGTCGAAGCCTGTCATGTCTGCACCGGGGAGCCGTCGGAGTGCGAGCCCGAGTTGGACGGAGCGAGCTGCTCGGACGGCGCGTTCTGCAACGGCGAGGAGACCTGTCAGGCAGGGATCTGCGAGGCGGGCACGGCGCCCTGCGGGCTGGGCTGCGACGAGGGCAGCGACGGCTGCATCAGCGAGTGCCCATCCGAGCCGCTGACGTGTCGATCCGCCGCCAAGACTGTGTTGGTGTTCAAGAACAACGATCAAGACGACGACAAAGACAAGCTGGTCTGGAAATGGCTGAAGGGCGAGGCAACGACGCAGAATGAGTTCGGCGACCCGACCGACGCGACGGACTACGTCCTCTGTCTTTACGAAGGAACAGCGCCGGCGCTGATCGGCCAATCGGTCGTGCAGGCGAACGCGACCACCTGGCAGGCGCTCTCGGCCAAGGGCTACAAGTACAAGGAGCCGACTGGATCCCAAGGCGGCGTGCAGAAGGTCGTGCTCAAGGGAAGCGCCACCGACAAGGCCAAGGCGCTGGTGAAGGGAAAGGGTTCCGGGTTGCCCGATCCGGCGCGGCCGGTCGGCGACCCGCTCCGCGTGCAATTGATCAACAGCCGTACCGGCATGTGCTGGGGCGCCTCCTACTCGGGAACGCAGATCGGCAAGAACGAGCCCGGTCTGCTGAAGGCCAAGACTCCCTGAAGGCGAACCGCCCAATCGCGGCAGTTGCGCGGAGGCCCCGACGACGCCCGTCGGGGCCTCCGTCGTCCCAGCGCGCTGAAGCCGAAGGCTGTACGGGGCGCGCTCCACATCGTTTGGCGAGCGAATCGTGCTATCCTGCGCCGGCATGACTGATTCCGCACGGAAGCGCGCCAGCTACGAGGACGTCCTGTCGAGCCCGCCGCACGTGGTCGCGGAAATCGTCGACGGAGTTCTGTATCAGAGCCCGCGTCCGGGGCTGCCGCACGCGGCCGCGGCCACCGCAGTGGGTGAGGAGCTCGGTCCGCCGTTCAATCGCGGCAAGGGGGGTCCGGGCGGTTGGATCATTCTCGACGAGCCGGAGATCCACCTGGGCGAAGACATCGTCGTGCCGGACCTCGGAGGTTGGTGTCGCTCGACGCTGCCGATTCTGCCTGAAGACCCTTATCTCGCCGTGCGACCCGATTGGGTCTGCGAAGTCGCGTCGCCGTCGACGCGAGCGCTGGATCGCGGCGCGAAACTCGAAGTCTACCAGCGCGAGCAGGTGACCCACGTTTGGATCATCGAGCCCCTCGATCGATTCCTCGAGGTGCTCGAGCTCGACGGCGAGACCTACCGGATCGTCCAGCGACTCGGCGGTAACGCGCCGGCGCGCCTGCGCCCCTTCGCAGCCATCGAATTCGACGTCGCGGCCCTCTGGGCACGCTGATCGGTTCACGTCCCAGCCTCCAGTCTCAGCCCAAGCCTCAGCCTTCTTTGGGGTAAAAAAAACAATCCGGGCTCGGGCTGAGGCTCAGGCTGAAGGCTGGAGGGTGGTGGCTCCGAATCAGGAACGGCACCCGGCTCCGCTTACCGCGATCATCGAAACGCGGGTTGCGACGACGTGCCTCCGTGCCTACAGTGGCGCATCACACAAAGCCCGTAGCCATTGGGGCAAGACGGGGGCGACATGGTTTCGACGGAGGTTGTGAAGCTTCGGTAGCGTGCAACTGGTTCCTGGGCGCCAGTCAATGTCCAGGCTGTGTATTGTACACGCAGACGATTCTTTCGCTCTGGCGGCCTAAGGCCACCAGCGTCTGACCGGCCCGCACCCGTAGGACCGGACCCAGGCGACGCAAATCGGGATAAGCCCTGACCGACGCTCATAGGTCGGGGACGAAAACCAAATGAGCTGGCCGAAGGGAATCCTGTCCAGTGGGAGTCCCCGAGGCGAGACCAATTCACCGGACTGCGCACGGAGAAGCCGTTGTGGATCGCTTCCGGACGGGGGTTCGATTCCCCCCGCCTCCATTTCATTCGGTTCCCAGGGGAACCGGCCAGATCCGAAAGATCATTGCTGGCACTGAGTTTTCTCTGCTAAACAGTCCCCCATGATCCGACGGCATCCGGGGGCAACTCCCCCCAAAGTGGGGGCAACTCTGGGGGCAACTCGGTACCACCGCAAGGGAGTTGCCCCCACATGGCTCTGACCGCTGCCGCCATCAAGGCGGCTAGGCCGCGCGCGCGAGC
>CADEER010000326.1 GCA_902826395.1 uncultured bacterium | reverse complement strand
GCCGGGCGGCGCAGGCCGAGCTTCTTCAGGCGGCTGCGCAGCGTGCTTGCCGGCATGCCGAGAATCGAGGCGGCGCCTTCCGGCCCCTCGATCAGCCAGTTGCGACCGTTCAGCGTGTTGAGGAGATGCTCGCGTTCGACGTCGCGCAGCGTGCGGTCGGCGGCGCCTCCCGACGATACGGCCGGCGGCGGCGCGACGGACTCCGGCAGTGCCGCGGGCATGCGCGCGTCGATCTCGAGCACCGGGCCGGTCGCCAGCACGACGGCGCGCTCGACGACGTTCGATAGCTCGCGAACGTTGCCCGGCCAGTGGTACGCCCGCATCCGCTCGAGCGATTCGCGCGATACGCTTTCGACTCGTTTGCCGATGTCGCGCGCGAACCGGCGCGCCAGAAAGTTCACCAGCAGGTCGATGTCTCCCTCGCGCTCGCGCAGCGGCGGCATCAGGATCGGGAAGACGTTGAGGCGAAAGAACAGATCGGAGCGGAAACGCCCTGCCGTCACCTCCGCCTCCAGGTCGCGGTTGGTCGCCGCAATCACCCGCACGTCGATCTTCTTCGACTCCGAGGATCCGACCGGCTCGATCTCACGCTCCTGCAGGACGCGCAGCAGCTTCACCTGCACGTCGAGCGGCAGCTCGCCGACCTCGTCGAGAAAGATCGTACCGCCGTTGGCGATCTCGAAGCGGCCGATGCGCGCGTTGGTGGCGCCGGTGAAGGCGCCGCGCAGATGGCCGAACAGCTCGCTCTCGACCAGGTTCGACGGCAGCGCCGAGCAGTTGACCTTGATCAGCGGCGCGTTGCGACGGGCGCTGCGGCTGTGGATGGCGCGCGCGATCAGCTCCTTGCCGGTGCCGGTCTCGCCGAGGATCAGCACCGACGAGTTGGTCGGCGCCACCATCTCGACCAGCGAAAGCACCCGCGCCAGCGCCTGGCTGTCGCCGACGATCTCCTCGAAGTTGTGCTCCTGCTTGATCTCTTCCTTCAGGTAGACGTTCTCGGCGGCGAGGCGGTCGCGCAGCCGGCGCAGCTCTTCGTAGGCGAAGCAGTTGTCGACCGCGACGGCGACGGCGCTCGCAACCCGCTCCATCAGCGAGATTGGGATCGACTCGTACGCACCGGTGCGGGTCGACATGAAGAACAGAGCGCCGAAGCTGCGCTCCTCGCGCAACAGCGGCAGAGCGCAGAGCGCCTCCATGCCTTCGCGTTCCATGACCATGTGGGTCTTGGGGAACGCCTCGCGCAGATCCTCGCGACAGGCGGCGACGTACCAACTGCGATTCTCCTGCGCCCAGCGACACGCCGTGCCGGCCGACGGAAAGTCTTCGATCATCGGGCCGCGCGCCGGCTGGTCGAGCGCCAGCACGTGCACCTGCAGCGACTCCGGGCCGGTCGGCACCTCGATGCCGAACCGCTCGCACGGCAACAGCGGCTTGACGCTGCGCGCCAGCTCGCCGAAGAGCTGCGCGCGATCGAGGTGACGCGTCGACGATTGGTTGATTTCCAGCAGAGCCTTCAGCTCGCCGTAGGCGAGGTCGAGATTCTGCGACGCCACGGCGAGGTCGCGGTTGACGCTGTGCAGGCGGATCTCCAGATCGCTGCAAGCCTTCTGCAACACCGCCTCGGCGCGCAATCGCTCCATCTCGACGCGGGCTCGGTTGGCGAACACTTGAAACACCGTGATCGCCTGCGGGCTGTCCGCCATCGCCGACGTGTCGAGCACCGCCAGGTGGCCCAGCGTCCGCCCGTCGACGCCGCGCAGCGGCACACCGAGGTAGCTGCGCACGGCGAGATCGCACAGCGCCAGATCGTCCGGAAACAGCTCCTGCACGTTGTCCTTGTAGAGACAGAGCTCGCCGGCGACGACCTGCTGGCACGGCGTCCCGACGAGCTGGTACTCGACGTTGTCCTGCCAGTTGCCTCGGCTCCAGAAGGCGATCGTCTTGACGCGACTCTCGGAGTCGGCGAACTCGGCCACGAACGCGTGCGCGACGCCAAGCGACTCGGCGAGGTTCTTCACCAGGTGTCGCATGAAGTCGAGCCCCGCCTTATCGGCGGTGGCTTCGACGACGGCGCGAAATGCGAGCTCGGCGTTCCATCTGTCGAGCAGGTCGCCACCGGCGACGGACCGTGCGTCCAACATGGCCGAGCGCGACGATTAGTCCGCGGACGATGGCGGCGCAAGGGGCGCGGTCGGGATGGTTCGTGAACTGTAAGCCGCGCCCAGCAGAGGTTCACGGTTCACAGTTCACGGTTCACGATCAATGCAACTCCCGACGCGGCCAGCGACGGGGACAATCACCGCGCCGGCGACTCGTCTCCCACCAAAATGGCCATCGCATCGCCGTCGCGCACCACGCCGCGCGCCATCGCGGCGGTGTTGAACGGCAGCGCGACGGCGCCGTTGGCGTCGATGGCGATGCAGCCGGCGGCGCCGCCGAGGGCGGCGACGAGAGCGATCGCGGCGTGCGCTGCATCGTCGATAGTCGCGCCGGTGAGGCGCAGGCGCGCGTCGATCTCGTGCGCGACGCAGGCGCGCGCGATCAGCTCGCCGTCGCCGGTCGCGGACACCGCGCAGCGGCCGTCGGCCGCCCAGGTGCCGGCGCCGATCAGCGGCGAGTCGCCGATGCGGCCCGGAAGTTTGCCGGCGGTGCCGCCTGTCGAGGTCGCGGCAGCGAGATGGCCGGCGCGATCGAGCGCCACCGCGCCGACCCGTTCCGGCGGTGCCGCTGCTGCCGCCGCCCTGCCAGCGCCGGCGCCGCGCTTCGGTGACGAACGACTCCGGATCGGCGAACGTCAGCCCAGCCGCAGCGGCAATCGCTTCCGCACCGGCGCCAGCCAGCAACAGGTGTGGTGTGTGCCCCATCACCGCGCGCGCCGCCGACACCGGATGCACGACGTTGGTGACGCAAGCGACGGCGCCGGCGGCGAGCGTCGCGCCGCACATGATCGCGGCGTCCATCTCGACGTTTCCATCGCGCGTCAGCACCGAGCCGCGTCCGGCGTTGAAGCACTCGTCGTCCTCGAGCACGCACACCGCCCGCTCGACCGCGTCGAGCGCAGAGCCGCCGGCGGCCAGCACTTTCTCACCGGCACTCAGCGCCGCGCGCAGCCCGGAGCGTTGGCGTTCGAGATCGGCGCCGGACGAGCGTGAACCGGCTCCGCCGTGCACGGCCAGGACGTATCGGTGGTTCGCCACAGTGCCAGCTCAGCGCACGCGGCGGGTTGCGGTCAACTCAGC
>CADEER010000325.1 GCA_902826395.1 uncultured bacterium | reverse complement strand
CTAGAGGACGACGCGAACCGACGGCAGGCTGCGCAGGCGGTTGTAGATCCAGTAGCGCTGCCGCTCGTCCTGCACTTCCGCCACGACCTCGAACGAGATGTAGCTGCCGCTGCTACTCCGGTTCGACTCGTTCAGTTGAAACTCGACGTCGATCAGGACTTCACGAATCGCCCCTTCGAGGAGGTCGTCGTTCTGCCCGATGACCTTGTACTGCCACTCACAGGGATAATCGATGTCGGGCGTGGTCATGTCGGCCTCTCCACGACCCGGGTGCGTCGGGTCGCGATTGCTGGCATCGACTATTCCACCGATCGGGGGATCGCGCCAGTTACATGATGCCTGCCGTCAAGAGGTCCCGTGATCTTGCGCACGGTGTCGCCGGTTCGGATGGTGCCGGAGCGGACGACCTTGGCGTTGATGCCGCGCAGGTTGAGCTCGCGGCCGACCGGTGAGTTGACGAACTTCATCGCGTCGAGCCCGAAGCGGGCGACGAACTTCTTGCACCCCGTGTGCGGCTCGGCGGTGACCTCGATCACCGCGCTGCCGATCGACAACCTCGTGCCGGGCGGCAGATTGGCACCGCTCAGGTCGAGGTCGACGTAGAGCTGATCGCCGGCCAGCGCCCAGCGCTCCTCGGTTCCCGCGATCAGCGCAGCGGCCCGTGCGTTCATCATGTTGATCTGCATATCGGGGTGCGCCGACCCGTCCGCCGCCTTGCGATAACCGCGGGCGCGCCAGTTGTCGCCGATCAGCCCCTCGTCGACGTCGAGTGCTGCCTCAACGAGAATCTCCCGCTCGTTGACGCGCGGCCGGCGCGCGATGAGTCGCAGCGTTCCGACGTCTGCCGGCGACTGGCGCAGCGTCTCCAGCGCGGCTTCCAGAACTTCCATCGACCGATGATTCACGACGTCCTCCGGGAGAGTGGGTTCGCACTCGAGTAGCAGGTCGAACGGACGCAGCGAAGCCTGTCCGATTTCACGAACGTAGCTCGCCGCCGCGCAGGGCGGTGAGCCAGTTGCGGATCTCGGTGCGGCGGCTATGCGGATCGGCGACGACATCGGACACCGCTTGTCGCTCTCGACTCCCCGCATCGCCGCGCTCGTCGAGACGCTCGAAGTCGGCGACGAATGCCGCCGCCTCTTCGTCGTCGGCGAACCTCCCCTCGCGCATCAGTTGCTCGCGGCGCAGCACCGCCAGGCGCGCCAGCTCTCGAA
This sequence comes from uncultured bacterium, assembly GCA_902826395.1. Taxonomy (GTDB): domain Bacteria; phylum Desulfobacterota; class Binatia; order HRBIN30; family CADEER01; genus CADEER01. The sequence continues at coordinate 2,068 of CADEER010000325.1, read as the reverse complement.
ACTCGTACTCGGGGTGGTACTGCACGGCCCAAAAGACCCCCCCGCCATGCCGGACCTCGAGCGCCTGGACAGCGCAGAAGTCGTTGCTCGCGAGCAGGGTCGCCCCGGTCGGCAGCTCCACCACCATGTCCTCGTGGCTGGCGAATGCCTCATAGACATCGGTCCGGTCGCGCAGCAGAGGATGAACGGCGCCTGCGGCAGTCGGCGCGATGGCGCGGGCGATGCCGAACTCGCGGCCACGCGGATTGCGGGCGCAGGCGCCGCCCGCCGCCTCGGCCGCGAGTTGGATTGCCCAGCAAGAACCGAACTGCGGAACCCCGGTCGAGAATGCATCTCGCGCCAGCGCCAGTTGGAGGTGAACCATCTCATCCGGACGGTGAATCGTCAGGTTCGAGCCGGTCCATACCAATCCGTCGAAGCGCCGCGGGTCGACGCTGTCGATCGGCACGCCCTCGCCGGAGTCGAGCACCTCGACCTCGACGTCGCCCCACGCCTCGCGCAGAGCGCGGTCGTACAGCGTCCCGGCCGGCGTCGCTCCGACCGACCGCAGCAAGCGGCGCCCGTTCGGGTCATAGGCGTCGATGACGAGCAGACGCAGGCTCATGGCGCGCCGATCATCGAATCGTTCGCGCGCTTCAGACGGGCCGCTCGCCCTGCACGGTGACCCGGTAGTGGATCCGCTCGAACCCCTGGCAGTCGTTGAGCGCCGAGTGCATCACGCAGCGATTGTCCCACAGGGTGACCGACCCTTCGTACCAGCGCACCCGGCACTGGAAGTCCTCGCGCGCGGCGTGGCGGAACAGGAAATCGAGCAGCGGGCGACTCTCCTCTTCGCTCATGTCGGCGAAGCGCACGGTGAACATCGGGTTGACGTACAGAGCGCGCCGCCCGGTTTCCGGATGTGTCCGCACCACCGGGTGAAGCACCTCGGCGCCGATCGTCTCGCTGCGCCGATACGACATGGTCGTCTTGCCTTCGTACTTGGCGTCGGTGGTCGGCGCCGTGTAGGCGTACTTGGCGCTGTGGACCGCGTACAGCCCGTCGAGCATGCGCCGCATTCCGTCGGAGAGCTGCTCGTACGCCAGATATTGGTTGGCGAATAGAGTATCGCCGCCGTACGGCGGAATCGTCACGCCGTAGACGATCGAGCACAGGCTGGGTCGCTCGGTGAACGAATTGTCGGAATGCCAACCGACACCGAATGTGGCAGCGTCGCCCGCCGACTTGTGAATCTTGATGATCTCGGGATGGCCGTCGATGCCCTCGACGATCGGATGCACTTCGATCTCACCAAAGCGCGCCGCGAAGCTCTTCTGCTCGTCATGCGACAGCTTCTGATCGCGGACGACGATGGCACCGAAGTCGTAGAGCGCGCGCTCCAGGGCGGAAAACGCCGGCGCATCGAGCCGGGTCAGATCGATGCCGCGAATCTCCGCTCCCATGGCACCGGTCAGCGGCAGCACGTCCATGGTCTGCGAGCTCGGGATCTGCGCCTTCGCCGTCATTGCCAACCTCCAACGCTCGCCTTGTCAGAACGCCATACGCGCAGCAAGGGGGGCGCCGCCGCCACGCTCACTCCTCGGATGCCTCGCGCGGCGGCGAAGCGTAGAGCTTCGTCGACAGCAGCGCTTCGCGCGAGCGCTCATGCTGGTCGACGACAGCCGCAAACTGCGCCTGGCAGGCCGCGGCGTCCCCGCGTTCGGCCAGCACCTCCAGCTCGTGGGCCGCTGCCGCCACCGCCAACGCACCCAGCGTCGCACTCAAGCCCTTGATGCTGTGAGCGCTGCGCTCGAGCGTCTCCCAGTCCATGCTCTCTATCGCCTGCCTCGCCTCGGCGAGCAGTCGTCCGCCGCAGTATGAATCGATGATCCCGCGCAGCATCTGCCGATCGTCTTCGTCGGCACCGTCCGCGAGATTATCGAGAAACGTCTGGTCGAGCACCGGCGGTGGCGGATCGGGCTGTGAATCGTCGCGGCTCATGCCGCGGCTTTCTCTGTGAACCGTCGTCGCATCACGCGTTGCCGATCGCGTGCTCGAGAACCGACGCCAGCTTCTTCTCCGCCGCGGC
>CADEER010000324.1 GCA_902826395.1 uncultured bacterium | reverse complement strand
GATCTTCAGGCCGGTTTCGCGCTCCGAGACGCGCCACAGCTTGTCGATCGCGCTGCTCATGCCGATGACGCGCAGCACCGGGCGGCGGACGGCGGCGCCGAAACCGCCCCAGCGCGGCGCGTAGAATTCGCCGCCCTTCGCCCGCGGATCGGTGGCGGCGCGCAACTGCGGCAGCGCTCCCTCTGCCGGCGTCATGCCGGTCGACTCCGCCAGCCCGTGGAAGAATTTCTGGATCGCGCCGCCGTCGCTGGCGCGCACGCTCTGGGCCTGCAGGTCGGTGTTGGAAAGACCGGGATGCGCCGCCAGGCTCGTCGCCGCGACGCCGGCCGCCGCGAAGCGGCGCTGCAGGCCCTGTGTGAAGTGGAAGTTGGCGAGCTTCGACTGGCCGTATGCCTTCCACGGACCGTAGTTGCCGCGCAGGTGCGGGTTTTTGGGATCGACCGCGAAGCCCATGTGATGCGCGGTGCTGGTGACGTTCACAATCCGCGCCGCGTCGGCGCGCAGTAGCGCCGGCATCAGCAGCGAGGTCAGCGCCCAGTGGCCGAGGTGGTTGGTGCCGAACTGCATCTCGAAGCCGTCGGCAGTGCGCTGCTCCGGCGTCGCCATGACGCCGGCGTTGTTGACGAGGATGTCGATGCGCGGATGGCGGGCCGCGATCTTCTCGGCAGCCTGTCGCACCGAAGCGAGCGATCCCAGATCGAGCTCGACGATCTCGAGGGAAGCGGCCGGGTGGGTCGAACGGATGTCCGCCTCGGCGGCAGTCGCCTTGCTCTGGTTGCGCGCCGCCATCACGACGTGGGCGCCGGCGCCGGCGAGCGCGCGAGCCGTCTCGAGGCCGAGACCGCCGTTGGCGCCGGTGACGACCGCGACGCGGCCGCTGAGATCGGGAATGTCGGCTGTGCTCCAGGCCATGCCTCGCTCCTCTCACTTGCTCGGCGCATCGAACGGCGCCGTGGCGCCGCTGTCCAGCGGCGCGCGTCAGTTGCTTTCTTCTGCCTCGTAGCGGCGCAGCAGATCCGCCCAGGGATGACTCCCCTGCTCCAGGATTCGCTCGACGGCATCGGCGCTGCGCGCTGCCAGGACCTCGGCCGCCAGCGCCGCGGCGTCGCCGGCGTGCAGGCGCGAGAAGTTGTAGCGCACTTCCGGGATGCGCTCCGGGCTCATGCTGAAGCGGCGGATGCCGATGCCGAGCAGCAGCGCGGTGAAGGCCGGCTCCCCCGCCAACTCGCCGCAGATGCCGATGTCACGACCGCGCTCCGCCGCCGCTCGTACCGCCTGATCGACAGCGCGCAGTAGACTCGGTTCACACATCGATTCCGTGGCCTTGCGGCGCTCGCGGCCGAACAGGTGACAGAGCAAGTCGTTGGTCCCCAGCGACAGGAAGTCGACCGCGTCGGCGATGTCGCGCAGCATGAAGATCGCCGACGGGGTCTCGACCATCGCGCCGATCGGGATCGCGCGCCAATCGCGCCCCACGGCATCGCCGAGATCGGCGGCGCTCTGCGCCAGCGTCAGGCGGAAGCGTTCGATCTCACCGACTCCCGTGACGCCTGGCAGCAGAATCCGCAGCTCCCCTTCGTCCGCCACTCGCAGCAGGGCGCGCAGTTGCGGCGCCAGAATCTCCGGATGCTGTAGCGCGTAGTGAATCCCGCAGTCGGGAAGAGCGGCGCTGGCGATCGGCGAGTCGCCCGACAGCGGCATCGCCTTGTCGGGGGCGATGTCGACGATGCGCACCGTCACCGGCCGGCCGTCCATTCGCCGCAGCACGTCGCGGTACCACTCCTCCTGCACCTCGGCCGGCGCGATGCCGCCCTCCGTCAGGTAGAGAAACTCAGTGCGCAGCAATCCGATGCCCGAGGCGTCGCGCCGCACGGCCAGATCGACGTCGGCCGAGCCGGCGACATTGGCTTCGATGCGAACCTGTTCGCCGTCGACAGTGCACAGCGTGTCGTGACTGCGCGACTGGATCTCTTCGACGGCCAACCGATAGCCACGCGCTCGTCGCGCATACTCGGCGCCGACCCCGCCTTCGATGTCGAAGAACACCTTGCCGGACTCGCCGTCGACAGCGACGGACTCGCCGTCGCGACATAGATCGAGGAGCTTGGCGATGCCCGACACGGCGGGAATGCCGAAAGCGCGCGCCAGGATCGCAGCGTGCGAGCTGTCACTGCCCTCGGCGGTGACGATCGCGCGCACCCGATTGCGCTCCAGATACACGGTATCGGAGGGCAGCAGCTCGTCGGCGATCAACACCGAGCCCTCGGGCAGGGCCGAGAACGGATGATGGCGGCGATCGACGAGATGGGAGAGCAGCCTCGTACCGACGTCGTGCACGTCGACCGAGCGCTCCCGCAGGTACGGATTCTCCTGGCGCTTGAACTGCTCTTCCAGCTCGTGGACCGTCTCTGCGACCGCCATCTCAGCCGAGCGCCCCTTGTCGATGCGTCCGCGCACCAGATCGCCGAACATCGGATCTTCGAGAATCAGGAAGTGGGCGTGAAAGATGTGCGCCTCGTCGAGCTTGTAGCGATCGCTCAGGTTGTGAGCCAAAGCCTCCAGCTCGCGGCGCGCCGCCTGGCGCGCCCGGTCGAGCCGCATCAGCTCGACCGCCGCATCGCCCTCGGCAACCGTCCGCGCCGCCGTCGAAAGGAGATACTCCTTGCGGCGATAGAGGAACGCCTTCCCCTCACCGTAGCCCACCGATATCGGAATTCCTTCGACGACTCGCATCGCAATCTGACCCCTGCGAACCCGGGGCGGCCAATGACCGCGGCGCTACCCACCCCTGGACGCCCGGGCAACCTGATGCCCCCTCCCCGAGGTGTCAAGCGCAGAATGGCGCGTGTACACGTCGAGGTATTCCGCTCCTTTAGCCCCTCCTTGCCAAGAGACTGTCGGAAAACGAAGATTCGTGCCCGTACACGTACTCGTACCCGTACTCGTACACGGAGTTTCCTGCAGAATTCGGGCATTGATCGTGTACGGGTACGTGTACGAGTACGTGTACGGGAGAAAATCGACAGTCTCCCAAGGAGGGGGAACTCCAGGCGGACAGTCCCCCTCCTTGCGAGACTGTCGGAAAACGAAAATTCTCGTCTGCACTGCTGATGCGCAGGCGAGGCAAGGCCAGGCGAGGCGAAGGTTTTTCAGAATCACCTCGCCTCGCCTTTGCCTCGCCTCGCCTTCCGCGAGAGATAATCGACAGTCTCTTACCAAGGAGGGGCTAGGGGAGGTCGCGTAGCGATCACACGCGGCGTAGCCGCGCTCATTGCTCCTTCACACGATTCAGCACCGCCCGCGCCCGCCGCACTTCCTCGTCACAGCGACCCGCCGACCAATCGAGGAGCTG
>CADEER010000323.1 GCA_902826395.1 uncultured bacterium | reverse complement strand
CCCTCTGCCTTTTGCCAGTTTCTAGAGTCAAGAACCCAGCCCAGCTCTTCGGACCCGGAGCTAGCGCCGAGACCCAACGCCAAAGACAATCCCCCGAAAACTAGCAATGCCCTCAACTTCATTCTCGTGCCGGATGCCATCGCATCCCCCCTCGTTCGTTCCGGCCCAGCCTAGCAGCTCGAACGACGGGCCGAGCAATCGCCGCTCAGGGCGCCGGGCACTCGAGCTGCACGCCGTCGAGGGCGTTGCGCACGGCGGCGATCAGCTCCGCGATCCCGATCGAGAGGTCGCCGTCGCGGTCGGCGGCTCGGCAGTCGATCGGGATGCGGCGCTGCGTCGCGAAGCCGACGGCGAGGACCAGGTCGCTGACGGTGACGCGGCCGTTGCCGTCGCAGTCGCCGAAGAGCACTTCGGAGAACCTGCACGTCGGCGAGCAGCAGTCGCCGGCAGCGAGGTTGCCGTCGTCGCAGGCCTCACCGACATCGAGCACACCGTCGCCACAGGCGGTGAGGCGTTCGACCGCACCGGCGTCGCAGCCGCTCCCTTGCGGGCGGAGCACACCGCGCTGATCGAGAGCGGGACATACGCCCGCCTCGCCTTCGGCGCCGCCGTCGAGCGCCGGGCTGCCGTCGAGCGGTGCCATCGTCTGCGTCGGGCCGCCGTTGTCCTGCAGTGGGCCGAGCAACGGGTCGACGCCCACCCGGTCGGTTTCGGTTGGAGAACTGTCGCAGCCATCGCTGCCGACGATGTTGAAGCCGCCGAGCTCGACGACACCGCTGCAGTCGGCGGCGTTGCCGGCGACGATGGAGTTGCGCACGACGAGCCGCGCTTCGTCGTCGACCCACAAGCCGATCTCGGCATTGCCGGTGATGGTCGAGCTGTCGACGCGGCTCAGCTCCTCGCCGACGTAGATCCCGACGTCGTTGCCGACGACGGTGGTGTTCTCCAGATCGGCGGCGATCTCGACGTTGATCCCGTATCCAATGTTGCCTTCGATGGTCGATCGCTGAACGGTGACCTTGCCGATCGCGATGATGCCGCCGTTGCCGACCGCGCCCAAGCCGGACGGCAGCGCCGCCGGCGGCGAGGGCAACCAGCCGTTGCCGCTGATTGTGCTGTCGACGACTCGAACGCTGCCGTCGCTGTTGATTCCCGCACCGGCGTTGCCGGAGATGACGCTGCCGATCACCACCACGCCACCGCCCGGACAGGCGATGCCCATGCCGGCGTTGTCGCGGATCACCGAGTCGACGACGGAAATACAGCCCCAGACACCGCCGCGGTTGTTGGAGATCTCGCTGCGCAGGATCGACACCGCGCCGCCGTCCGAGTACACGGTCCCCGCGTTGCCGCGCATGACGACGCGGTCGAGGAACACTCCGCCGCTCAGCGTCTCGATCAAGTCTCCCCGATTGCCCTCGAACACGGAGTCGCGGATCGCCAGGTAGCCGTACGACACGATCGACCCGTCGTACCTGCCGCCTCCGTTGCCGGTGTAGCCGATCCGATCGAACAGAAGATCGCCCCGGTTTTCGACGACGGGACGCGCGCCGGAGTCGCCGTTGCGCATCGTCAGCGCCACCACCCGCAGCCGCATCCCGGGCAGAACGGTGAACATCGCGGCCGTGCCGCCACCGTCGATGAAGGTGCGCTCGGCGCCCGCACCGATGATCTCGATGTCGCCGGCGATCTCGATCTGCCCGCCATCGTCTTCGTCGGGTGCCGCCGGCGCCACCACTGCGTGCACACCCGCCGCCAATGCCACGGTATCGAAGCCGCTCAAGGCATTGGACTCTTCAACCGCTGCCCTCAGGGAACAGTCACCGCCCGAGGTGGCGCAATTGCCGTCGCCCGGCGCAGCATCCGGTCCGTCGGCGAGAGTCGTCACTTCGAACTGCGCGGCGCCGACCCGAAGAGCGGCGACCAACCCGAGGATCAGCAGGACCAGGAACAAACGCATTCGTGAACCCGAATTCACAAGCCTACCTCGAGCTGGTCGCCAGGATTCACAGTCAAGCAAACATCGTTCCGCAAAGTGTCGGTACGCGGTCGCAGGCGACACGGCGGCGCGCGCGGCTCTCGACTCGCGTTTGTGCAATCAGGCGCGCGGCATCAGCGCGACATCGCCTGAGGCGCGCCGCGCAACTCGGCGACGAGGCGATCGAGCTGCAGGCGGCGCGACCCGAAGGCGAGGTCGAAACCGTGCGCCCGGCGGAGGTAGAGGTGCGCGTCGCACTCCCAGGTGAAACCCATGCCGCCGTGGTTTTGGATGTTGTCGGCGACATTCTGCAGATACGCTTCCCCGCACAGCAGCTTGGCCATCGCCACCTGCTGCTCGGCATCGGCGTCGCCGTCGCGGGCGTGAACGGTCGCATAGATCGTCGCGGCACGGGCCATCTCGGCACGCACGGCCATGTCAGCGCAGCGGTGCTTGATCGCCTGGAAGGCACCGATCGGCCGGTCGAACTGCGTGCGCACCTTGCAGTACTCGACCGACATCTCGACCGTCTTCTCGATGCCGCCCACCGCCTCGGCGCAGCAGAGGATGGTGGCGACGCGAGTGAGGTCGGCCGCGGCCGCGCCGCTCGCGACCTCGATACATTCCGCCCCATCGAACGAAAGCCGATAGACCGGACGCGTCAGGTCGAGGGATCGCGCCGCTTCGATACGCCACTCGCCGAGGCGCGGGATGTAGTGCCAGCGATCGCCGGAACGCAACAGCAGGGCGCGCGCGAGCGGCGCGTCGCTTACTCGCACCAATGCCCCGGAAGCAACGCCGCCGCGGATCTCGACGCGGTCGTCGGCGCCAACATCGGCCAGCGCACAAGGGACCTCGCCACTCAGCACCGCCGCGCGCGACGCCTCGTCCTCGAGGCAGCGAGCGGCGATCACCGATCCGAGCCACGGCCCGGGCGCGAGCGCACGCCCGAGCTCGTTGAAGAGAACCATCTCCTCGGTCAGTGCGAAGCCGGTGCCGCCCTTCGCCGCCGCGACACCGAGGCCGAGGAAGCCAAGCTCGCCGGCGCGGCGCCAGATAGACGCGAGGTCGATCGCCGTGGGCGAGTCGAAGCTCTTGCGCACCCGGTCGAGCGGCAGCTCGCTGGCGAGGAACGCCCGCACCGTCGACTGGATCGCGTTCTGATCCTCACTCGGCATCAAGTCCATGAAACTTCTCTCACCACAGAGACACGGAGACACAGAGGGCGTATCGGCTAAAACCAATCCTTCGTTGATGCACATCTCCGAGCGAGCATCCGCGAGCCTCCGAGCTTTTCACCGATATCTCCGTGTCTCTGTGTCTCTGTGGTGAAATTTTTTTCATCGAGGCAGACCCAGGATGCGTTCGCCGATGATGTTTCGCTGAATCTCT
>CADEER010000322.1 GCA_902826395.1 uncultured bacterium | reverse complement strand
GCAGGAAACTCCGTGTACGAGTACGCGTACGAGTACGTGTACGGTCACGAATCTTCATTTAACGACAGTCTCATACGGAGTAGCGAGCGTATCGAGGGACCCTCGACGCGCATTGCGCGCTACTCAGGATGAGCGGTTGGATGCATTCCACGCCGCAGCGCGTCGAAAACACCTGCCGAGAAAAAACTTGACTTGGGCGCGGTCACCAGAGACATAGTGCCGCTACACAATTGAAACAGCCGTTTGGGAGCTTTCGGAGGGAAAGTCTCGCTGGCGGCATCGACGGCCTCAGGCGAGGCGAAGGAGAAGGGGGTAGTATGCGTAAGGTAGCTCTCATCGGGACCGCTCTCGTGTTCGGTCTCACCAGCACGGCCTGGGCCGGCGCCAAGGACAAGTCGTCCAACACGCTCGTCGACGTCGACGGCGAAGGCACCATCAACAACACGACGGCCAAGACCAAGATCAAGTCCAAGGGTTGCACGCTGCAGATCCAGGCGACCGTCGGCCTGCCCGACGGCGAGATCGTCATCTGCGTCGCCGAAGCCGACGTCCTGCAGACGGCCGGGTTGACGAGCCTCGGCGGCAACGGCGCAGTCGTGGTCGGTGAGGCGAAAGCCGGAAAGCTCAAGATCAAGGCCGACCTCACCGAGGTGCAGATTGCCGGCCAGGCCTGCGGACAACTCGATGTGATTCAACAAAACGGTAACGTCCGCTGCTTCCGCGACGACGCGACCTACCGCGGCGATGCCAACATTCCAGGAAGCTGGCGGGCTGACTGCGCGGACGAAGTCGCCCCCCTCGCGTCCACGACGGTCAGTGAGTCCGAGTTGAAGGCGAACGCGGGCGTGCCGGTCATCCCCGGTATCTGCCAGATCCTGGGCGGCGGGCGCCTCGAGGGACCGGCGAGCGACCGGATTGCCGTCCAGGGTGGTCGCATCGGTCTCGAGTAACACCTCGCTTTATCAACACATCAGGGCCCAGGGGCTTGGCTCCTGGGCCCTTTTCATTTTGCGGACCTAAGGGATGAGCAGCTTCAGAGATCCCACCGCGGCGGTCGAGGATCGAGTCGCCGATCTGCTCAATTGCATGACCGCGGCCGAGAAGGTGGCGCAGCTCGGTTCCTGGTTCTCTTTTCGATTCGTCGGCGCGAACGGCGATGTCGATGCAGCCAAACTCGCCGACCTGGCCCCCGACGGACTCGGCCAGGTGTCGGGCGCTGCGCTGATCGGCGGCGACGATCCGCGGCGGCTCGCCCGCAATCTCAACGCCATCCAGCGCTACCTGGTCGAGGAGACGCGGCTCGGCATTCCCACCGTCGTCCACAACGAGGCGCTGTGCGGCTTCATGTACGGACCGGCGGCGGGGTTCGCGACGGCGATCAATCTCGCCGCCACCTGGCAGCCGGAGCTGATCTACCGCATGGCCGACGTGGCGCGCCGGCAGATGCTCGCCACCGGGGTGCGACAGGCGCTATCCCCCGTGCTCGACGTGGCGCGCGACGCGCGCTGGGGGCGCGTACACGAGACGTACGGCGAGGATCCCGTCCTCTGCGCCGCCTGCGGTGTCGCGTTCGTCGCCGGCCTGCAGGGCGACGATCTGCGCGACGGCGTCGTCGCCACCGGCAAGCACTTCCTCGGCTACGGCCTCTCCGAAGGTGCGCTCAATCAGGCCGCCGTGCACCTTGGGCCGCGCGAGCTGTACGAGGTCTTCGCCCTACCCTTCGAGGCGGCGATCCGCGAGGCGGAGCTGGGGTCGGTGATGAACTCGTACAGCGAGATCGACGGCGCGCCGGTCGCCGCCTCGCCGGAGGTGCTGACCGGGCTGCTGCGCAACGAGCTCGGCTTCGACGGCTTCACGGTCGCCGACTACGGCTCGGTCACCTTCAACCTGACCAAACATCGCGTCGCCGCCGACGAGGGCGAGGCCGCGATCCTCGCTCTCACCGCCGGTCTCGACGTCGAGCTGCCGGACCAGCGCTGCTTCCCGTCGCTGCTCTCCGCGCTCGACAGCGGCGCGCTCGAGATCGAAACCGTCGACGCCGCCGTCGCGCGCGTACTGGCGGCGAAGTTCCGCCTCGGCCTCTTCGAGCGGCCGTACGCCGACGAAGCGGAGGCGGTGCGCGCTTTCGTGCCGCGGCCGGCGGACGACCTCGGCCTCGAGATCGCGGCGCGCTCGCTGGTGTTGCTCGAAAACGACGGCATCCTGCCGCTCACCGCCGAACGCGTGCGGATCGCCGTCGTCGGACCGTTCGCCGACTCGCTGCGGTTGATGTTCGCCGCCTACACTCCCCCCGCCGCCGACGAGCTGAACCGCTACATGGCCGCCGGCCTGAGCGGCACGATGGCCGGCGTCGACATTCGCGGCGTCGACATCGACTCGATCGGCGAGGTGATCTTCGGCATCCGCCAGCGCGGCATCCCCGACGCCGACGTCGAAGGCGCGGCGCGGCGACTCTATCCGGAGATGCCGACCCTGCTCGACGCGCTGCGCGACGCGGCCAGTGAGCGCGAGATCGAATTCGCGCGCGGCTGCCACTTCTTCGATCGCTACGACGACGAGATCGAAAGCGCCGTCGTGCTGGCGAAGAAGTGCGACGTCGTCGTCTGCGCGCTCGGCGAGAAGACCGGCTGGGTCGGCCAGGCGACCGGCGGCGAGGGTCGCGACCGCGCCAACCTGCACCTGCCCGGCCTGCAGCCGGAGCTGCTGCGCGCCGTCTGCGCCAGCGGCGTGCCGGTGGTGCTGGTGCTGTTCAGCGGCCGCCCGCTCGAGATCGACGAGCTCGAGGCGCCGCCGGCCGCGATTCTTTGGGCAGGCGCTCCCGGCGAGCACGGCCCGCGGGCGGTCGCCGACGTGCTGCTCGGCCGCACCGAGCCGGGCGGCAAGTTGCCGATCTCGTTTCCGCGCGGCGCCGGGAACACGCCGGTGTACTCGGCGCAGAAAAGCGGCAGCGGCGCCTCGTCGGGCGGTTATGTCGACAGCGCGGCGGGACCGCGCTGGCCGTTTGGCCACGGCCTCGCCTACACGACCTTCGCCCTGTCCGACCTCGAGATCGCGCCGACAGTCGCGCTCGCCGACGAGATCGTCACCGTCAGCGCCGCGATCACGAACACCGGCGCACGCGCCGGCTCCGAGGTCGTGCAGCTCTACGTGCGCGACCGCCAGGCGAGCGTCACCCGCCCGCAGCGCCAGCTCGCGGGATTCCTGCGCGTCGACCTGCAAACCGGCGAGAGGAAGACCGTGCAGTTCGAGCTGGCGGTGGCGCAGCTCGCCCTGCTCGACCGCCACTACCGCCTGGTCGTCGAGCCGGGCGCGGTGGAGATCATGATCGGCACGTCATCGGCGGAGATCGCGCTCACCGGCGATCTGCTGATCGACGGCGACA
>CADEER010000321.1 GCA_902826395.1 uncultured bacterium | reverse complement strand
TGATCGTGTACGGGTACGCGTACGGGTACGTGTACGGGAGAAAATCGACAGTCCCTCGAGGGAGAGGCGTTCATCCACCTCACGGCAGCCTTTGCTCCGGCAGCGGGTGGCGATACAGCTTCGCCGCGTTCTCGTGCGTGATCATGCGGATCTCGTGCGGCGGAAGATGGCCGATCAGCCGCCGCATCACTTCCTGCGTGTCGGGCCAGGTGCCGTCGCCGTGTGGATAGTCGGATTCGCAGAGGATGTTCTCGACGCCGATCGCGTCCTTGGTGACGATGGTCGACGGGTCGTCGATCATGCAGAACCAGAAGTTCCGCCGCAGGCAATCGGACGGCGAGATCGATTTGTCAGGCCAGCCGGCACCGTAGCCGGATCGACTCATGATGTTGTCGAGTCGGTCGATGAGGCCGCCCACCCAGGCGATGCCGCCCTCCGACATTGCGATCTTCAGCTCCGGGTAGCGCGCCGGCCAGCCGCTCCACAGCCACTCCGCGCACGAGTCGAATGCCATCGACTGGAACAGCGTCGACGCCAGCTCGAGCATCGGCGCGCCGGGCGGCAACGCCGGAAAGCCGGACGAGCCGACGTGCAGATTCATCACCGTCCCGGTCTCGGCGCAGGCGCGGATGATCGGCTCCCAGTAGGCGTCGAAGATCGCCGGCAGCTTCTGCTTGTGCGGTTGCTCCGGCATCGTCACGGCGGTGAAGCCGCGCGCCGCGTTGCGGCGGATCTCGGCTGCGCCGAGCTCGGGATCCTTCAGATAGGTGATACCGAGCGGCACGATGCGATCCGGGTACGAGCCGTGCCATTCCTCGAAGAGCCAGTCGTTCCACGCCCGCACGCAGGCGACCCCGAGCTCGCGGTCTTCGAGCTCGGAGAACAGCGTGCCGCCGAAGCCGGTGACGCCGGAGGGAAAGTTTACCGACGCCCAGACACCGTTGATGTCCATGTCCTTGATGCGCGCGTGGATGTCCCAGCAGCCGCGCCGCATCTCTTCGTAGCGCGCCGGCTCGACGCGGTGATCTTCCCTGGCGCGCCCGGCGACGCACATGAAGCCGACCTGAAAGTACGGTGTGCCCGCCACCATCCAGACCTGATGCCCCTCCTCGGTCTCGACGACGCGCGGCGCCTGGTCGGCCAGCTTGGCGGGCATCCGCCCCTCGAAAGCATGCGGCGGCTCCATCAGATGATCGTCGACCGAGATCATCGTGTAGTGCACCCGCCGCGGTTCCGGATCGGGCAACAGCGGCCGCGTGGCCGGACGCTTGATACCGAGCTTTACGACACTGACCATGCGGTTTCCTCCGCGTCACTCATACCGCCAGTGCGCCGGCGGCATCAACGCACAGGCAAGTGAACCGTGAACCGTGGGTTGGGCAGTGTGTCCCCATCCACGGTTCACGGTTCACGGTTCACGGCTTCCGTTTCATAGCGCACCACCAATCGCTCGTCCGCGGCGACGCCATCGACGCGCTGCGTCTTGCCACCGGGCCACGTGACGGTGATCGCAGCGACGCGTTCGGCCGCGCCGAGGCCCGCATAGATGCGGTAGTGGCCTAGTGAAAAGTGTGAGCTGTCGGCTTCGCCGACGACGTGCGCGCTGCGGCGCCCGGGCGTCGTCTCGATCACGACGGAGGCGCCGATCGCCTGCGCGTTGCCCGGCGGGCCGACCAGGTCGATCTCGAGCCGGTGCGCAGGCGGCGCGTCGTTGCGGTGGATCAGGTGGGCGACTGGGAAGTAGCCGAGGTTGTGATCGCACAAGCCATCCCGGTCGCCGTCGTTGTCGAGGTCGAACCAGACACAGCGCGCATCTTCGGGCTCCTTGTTCGCGCGCAACGCGACCAGGTCGAAGCGGCCGTCGGGGAGCTGGCGAAACAGCCCGGCGGGAACGGCGTGCAGATCCATCATGCCGTCGTTGTCGAAGTCGACCCAGGCGGCGGCGAGTGCGCGCTCAGGAAGGCCGCGTCGCGCCGCGTCGGCGGCGAAGCCGCCGTCCTTCGCCAGCAGCAGGCGGTTGCTCTCTCCGTCGACGATCAGCACGTCGACGTCGCCGTCGGGCTCGACGTCGGCGAGAATCAACTGGCGCGGATCGTTGGTGGCCGAATCGGCGATGCTCTCGGCGCGAAAGCCGTCGCCGAGGTTGCGAAACAGTCGCGCCGGTCCGCCGCGGCCGGCGACCAGCAGATCGGCGTCGCCGTCGCCGTCGGCATCGAACCAGCGAAAGCGGTCGCCGTCGCTGAGGTCGAGGCCGAGCGCCGGCGCGCGCTCGGCGAAGCGGCGCTCCGCCGTTTGCGCCCACAGCCGATTCGCTGACTTGAAGTTGCCTGTGTAGGCGTCGAGGCGGCCGTAGCGGATGTTGTCGAGGCACTCGACGGGGCGGGAGCGGGCGCCGTTCTTGACGATTCCCGCCGCGCCGGCGCCGTCGCGAAAGCGGCCGTCGCGATTGACCAGCAGTTCGTCGTTGACCGACGGCGGCGCCATGCCGCGAACGGCGCCGGCGTTCACGAATACGTCCATGTCGCCGTCGGCGTCGAAGTCGCTCCAGGCCATGCCGTGGCGATCGAGCCGAAAGAGGCGGGTCGTGTGCGACGTCGCCGGCAAGCCGTCGCGGCCGACCCGTATCGCCGCCAGCGGCACCGTGTCCTCCACCTCGAGCGAGATCGGTCCCATCGGCAGAACCGGCAGAAAGCGCAACTGGCCGTCACCGCGCGACTCGAACTCGACGACGCGCGACCGTCCGGCACGCGTCGACGGCGGCGACGGCGGATCGGTCGACACCGGGAACATCGAGCGATCGGTCACCCACTCGGTGCGGCGCGGCAACACGACGCGGCCGCGCAGCGGCGGATCACCAAGCGCGGCGCCGTGCCGCCGCACCACGAGATCGTGCCCCTTGAAGAAGGCGTGCAGCCCCTCGTGCAGCAACACCACCCACGCGGCCTCCAGTCCCGGGAGGTCGGGGTCGATGCCGAAGCCCCAAGCAGCGCTGACGTCGGCGAATCCGCCGCCGGCATCGCCGAGGCGCAGCGACGCGGCAAAGTCGTGATGCGTCGAGAACACATCGAGCCAGCCGTCGCCGTTGACGTCGACGACACCGAGATCCTCGGTCTGGTAGCCATCGAGCGGACTGCCAATGGTCGCGAACTTCGCATCCGCCGCGCCGGCCGGAGCGGCGAGCGCGACGCAGCCAAGCACGACTGCTGACCAAATCGCCCGCCGCACCGTCGTCGTATCGAGAAGCGTCTTCACGCTTGGACCTCCCCCTGCCCCCCTCCTTGGGAGACTGTCGGAAAACGAAAATTCTCGTCTGCACTGCTGATGCACAGGCGTCACAGGCGAGGCAAGGCGAGGCGAGGCAAAGGTTTTTCAGAATCACCTCGCCTCG
>CADEER010000320.1 GCA_902826395.1 uncultured bacterium | reverse complement strand
AACGAGGTCCCTCGACTGCGCCGCCCTCCGGGCGGCTTCGCTCGGGATGACGGGGAATAAAGGATCGCTGTCATGACGGAAGAGATCGTCTTCTATCACAACCCGCAATCGCGAGCGCAGATGGCGCACTGGATGCTCGAGGAGGCCGGGGCGCCCTACAAGGTCGTGCTGATCGACTTCGCCAAGGGTGAGAACAGGACGCCCGAGTTCCTGGCAATCAACCCGATGGGCAAGCTGCCCACCATCGTGCATCGCGGCACGGTCGTGACCGAGACGGCGGCGATCATCGCCTACGTCGCCGATGCGTTCCCGGCGGCCGGACTGGCGCCGCCGGTCGGCGACCCCGCGCGCGGCACCTATTATCGCTGGCTGTTCTTCGGCGCAGGCTGCATGGAGCCCGCGCTGCTCGACAAGATGATGAACCGCCCGCCGGTCGAGCGGAAGGCTGCGGTCGGCTGGGGCAGCTACGAGGAGGTCGTCGCCGCATTGAAGGCGGCGCTCGCCAAGGGCCCGTACCTGCTGGGCGACAGGTTCAGCGCCGCCGACGTCTATGTCGGTTCGGAGATCCGCTTCGCCATGATGTTCGACGCGCCCGGGCTCAAGGGCGAGAAGGTGTTCGACGAGTACGTCGCGCGTCTCGCCGCCCGTCCTGCCGCACGGCGCGCGGCCGGAGGCTGACGGCGAGGTCGATGTCGGACTCGACGACCAGCCGGCGGCTCGCGACCATCCTGGTCGCCGATGTCGACGGCTACAGCCGCCTGATGCGCGCCGACGAGGAGCGCACGCTGGGCGACCTGCGTGCGCATCTCGCCGAGCTAGTGGCGCCGGTCGTCGAGCGTTTCCGTGGCCGCATCGTCAAGACGGTGGGCGACGGCGTGCTGGTCGAGTTCGGCAGCGCCATCGAGGCGGTGCGCTCGGCGGTCGAGCTGCAGCGCGGCATGGTCGCGCGCAACCAGGGCCTGCCCGCGGAGCGTCGCCAGACCTTCCGCATCGGACTGCATCTCGGCGACATCATCGTCTCCGACGACGACGTGTTCGGCGATACGGTCAACGTGGCGTCGCGGCTCGAGGGCCTCGCCGCGCCCGGCTCGATCGTGCTGTCGGCCAGCGTCTACGAGCAGGTGCGCGACAAGCTTGCCCTGCCGTTCCGGTCGCAGGGCCCGCGCACGCTGAAGAACATCGATCGGCCGATCCGGACCTATTCCGTGGATGCGGCCGCCCTGTCGCCGGACGGCGCCCGACCGCCGCCGAGGACGAAGGTTCCGAAGCGTCGCGTTACCTTCGCCGGTGCGGCCGTCGCGCTCGCGCTCGCGATCGGCGGCGGGCTCGCCTACGTCGTCGATCGCGGGCTGCTGGACAATGCCGGGGCGATCACGCGTCCGGCGGCCGAGGCCGGGCTCTCCGTCGCCGTGCTGATGTTCACCAACCAGAGCGGCGATGCCGCGCAGGACTATTTCTCCGACGGCCTCACCGAGGACATCACCCGCGCGCTCGGCCGCTTCAAGGAGCTGACGGTGATCTCCTACAACGCGGTGCTGCCGTTCCGCGGCAAGGAGCTGCCGCTCGGCGAGATCGGCCGGGCGCTCAGCGCGCGCTACATCGTGAGCGGCAGCGTGCGCCGCATGGGCCAGCGCGTGCGGGTCACCGTGCAGCTCAGCGACGCGACGAACAGCACGCAGCTCTGGTCGGAACAGTACGACGACGAGCTGAGCGACATCTTCGCCGTGCAGGAGCGCATCGCCCGCCGCGTCGCCGGCACCTTGGCCTCGAGCCTGCAGCAGATCGCGCTGCAGCAGGCGCTGCGCAAGCCGACCGACAATCTCGACGCCTACGACATGCTGCTGCGGGCGCGGGCGCTCGCCGCCGACCCGACGCGCAGCACCAATCGCATGGCGCGCGAGATGCTGGAACGGGTGACGCAGATGGCGCCGGGCTATGCCGACGCCTTTGCCGAGCTGGCCGACATCTACTTCCAGCGCGCGACCTTCGGCTGGTCGGAATTCGCCCAGCAGGATGTCGAGACCGCGATCCGGCTGTCGCAGAAGGCACTCGAGATCGATCCGGACTCCGTGCTGGCCCACAGCGTGTTGGCGCGCGCCTACACCTCGGTCCTTAAGTACGACCTGGGGCTGGCCGAATCGGAGCGCGCGCTGCAGCTCAACCCCAGCGATGCCGAGGTCATGCTGGCGCGCGCCGCCGTGCTGCTGTGGACCGGCCGCATCGACGAATCGATCGCCACCGCCGAGGCCGCGATGCGCCTCAATGTCAGCATCGGTCCGGAGGCCTCGCTCAATCTCGGCCTCGCCTACCTGCTGGCCGGCCGCTACGGCGATGCCGTGCGCCTGCTCGAGGCGCAACGCACGCGCTATCCCGCCTATCCGCTGCTCGAACTGCCGCTCGCCGCTGCCTACGCCGAACTCGGCCGCACCGCCGACGCCCAGGAGGCCGTCGAGCAGGCCAGGCTCAAGAACCCGCACTTCGACCTGGCAAGCTTCGGCTCGCGCTTCCAGGATCCGGCCCTGCAGCGCCGCGTCGAGGAAAGCCTGCGCAAGGCGGGCGTGAACTAGAGCATGATGGGTCCAGCTGGAATCAGCTGGACGCATCATGCCTCCTGCAACACGCATCTCCGGTGCGCGCGAATGCGATGAGATGGAACCGCGCGCGGTTCCATCTCATCGCATTCCGCTCTAGGAGCTAGCTGCCGTCATTTGCGCCGACTCATGCTTCTCTCATGTTCCTCTCCCCGCTAGGGGGAGAGGAGCATGAACGACGCCTGGAGCTAGTTCCGCGACTCCTTCAGCGTCTTCCAGTTCGCGGCCGCCTTCAGCGCCGCCGTCTGGGCGTCCTGGCGGAAGCGGTCGGCGCCGGCGGTTCCGGCGAAGACGTAGAGCTTGTCGCCGATGATCACCCACACCGTGGGGTCGGATTCGCGCCGCTGGCCGTTGGCCATGTTGTTGGCGCAGTTGCCGCCGAACTGCGGGGCGTACTTCTCCGGGTTGGCCTTGAACAGGTCGCGATGGCGGGCGTTGGCGAAGAAATAGCGGACGCCGTCGTAGACGTAGTCGTACTCGGCCACGCCCGGCGTCGGCGTCTTCAGCGTGAAGTAGGCGACGGGATCGTAGCCCTTGAGCGCGATGCGATCGGTCACCGGCGGGGTGGTCTGCGCGACGGCGCGAACCTGGGCCACGACCTCGAGCGCGCCGGCGACACTGCCGACGACGGCGACGCCCGCGACAACCTTCAGAACAGTACGGCGTGTGAACATGACTCTATTCTCCCAGGCTGGCCCGGCACCACCCAAACCGCCAGCCGTCATCGCGACTTGGAACTGCAAATGGGGCGGCACGGCGGCGGCGTGTGAACAGCCGTTCAACTTCCCGCCAGCGGATGTTCGTGCCGTGGAATCGGCCTAGG
>CADEER010000319.1 GCA_902826395.1 uncultured bacterium | reverse complement strand
TAGCGCACGCTGCCGCGCGTCACCGTATAGTCCTCGCGCCCGGCGAGAACGTTGGCGAGCGTGCTCTTCCCGGAACCGTTCGGCCCCATGATCGCATGCACCTCGCCAGCGCGAATCGTCAGATCGATACCACGCAAAATCGGCGTGTCATCCACCGTAGCGTGTAGGTCCTGTATCTCCAGTATCGGCGTATCCGTCATTGCCATTCTCTCTTCTCAATCGACGCGTCGCCGCGCAGCGGAGACGCCACCATCCCTGACCCCCGGCCCCCGGCCCCTGGCCCCCCGAGCGCGCTCACCCGACGCTCCCTTCCAAGCTGACTCCCAGCAGCTTGTTCGCCTCGACGGCGAACTCCATCGGCAGCTCCTTGAACACTTCCTTGCAGAAGCCGCTGACGATCATCGACACGGCATCCTCGGCCGAAAGGCCGCGCTGCATGCAGTAGAAGAGCTGGTCCTCGCTGATCTTCGCGGTGGTCGCCTCGTGCTCGACCTGGGCGGTCGGGTTGCGCACTTCCATGTACGGGAACGTGTGCGCGCCGCACTTGTCGCCGATCAGCAGCGAGTCGCACTGGGTGAAGTTGCGGGCGTTGTCGGCGCCCTTCATGACTTTCACGAGACCGCGATAGGCGTTCTGTCCGCGTCCGGCCGAGATCCCCTTCGAGAGGATGGTGCTCTTGGTGTTCTTGCCCATGTGGATCATCTTGGTGCCGGTGTCGGCCTGCTGGCGGTTGTTGGTGAGCGCGACCGAGTAGAACTCGCCCACCGAGTTGTCGCCCTTGAGGATGACGCTCGGGTACTTCCAGGTGATCGCCGAGCCGGTCTCCACCTGCGTCCAGGAGATCTTGGCGTTGCGGTGCGCGGTGCCGCGCTTGGTGACGAAGTTGTAGATGCCGCCCTTGCCCTCTTTGTCGCCGGGGTACCAGTTCTGCACCGTCGAGTACTTGATCTCGGCGTCGTCGAGCGCCACCAGCTCGACCACCGCGGCGTGCAACTGGTTCTCGTCGCGCATCGGCGCCGTGCAGCCTTCGAGGTAGCTGACGAAAGCGCCTTCCTCGGCGACGATCAGCGTGCGTTCGAACTGACCGGTGTTGGCGGCGTTGATGCGGAAGTAGGTCGACAGCTCCATCGGCGAGCGCACGCCTTTCGGGATGAAGCAGAACGAGCCGTCGCTGAACACCGCCGAGTTGAGAGCGGCGAAGAAGTTGTCGTTGTAGGGGACGACCGAGCCCAGGTACTTCTGGACCAGATCGGGGTGCTCGCGCACCGCTTCGGAGAAGGAGCAGAAGATGATGCCGACCTCGGCGAGCTTGCTCTTGAAGGTTGTGGCGACCGAGACGCTGTCGAACACCGCGTCGACGGCGACGCCTGCCAGGCGTTCGCGCTCGTGGAGTGGAATGCCGAGCTTCTCGTAGGTCTTGAGCAACTCCGGATCGACCTCGTCGAGACTCTTGGGCGCGTCGGCGTTCAGCTTCGGCGCCGAGTAGTAGACGATGCCCTGGTAGTCGATCGGCGTGTAGTGAACGTTCTGCCACTTCGGCTCGGCCATCGTCTGCCAATGGCGAAACGCCTTCAGGCGCCAGTCGAGCATGAACTGCGGCTCCTGCTTCTTCGCCGAGATGACGCGGATCACGTCCTCGTTGAGCCCCGGCGGCAGCGAATCTGCTTCGATGTCGGTGACGAAGCCGTGCTCGTAGTCGCGCTCGATCAGTTGCTCGATGGTGGAAGCGCTGTTCGCCATTTCAGGTCCCCTCGGTAATCAGCGGCAAGGTCTGTCGCGCCGCGGCCGCCCCGCCGATGGCGCCCATGAACGTCGGCCCGAGCGGCGCCGCCATCTCGGCCAGCGAAATCCCCTCGAGTGCGCCTCGGATGGCTCGATTGATGCGCGCCCAGTGACCGCGCACGGGGCAGAGCGACTCGTGCTCGCAGTCGGCGCTGTCATCGGCGGCGCTGCAGGCGGTGAGAGCGATCGGCCCTTCCAGAGCGGTGATGATCTCGGCCACCGAAATGGAGTGCGCATCGCGCGCCAGCTCGTAGCCGCCCTTGACGCCGCGCTGCGATGCGAGCAGGCCGCCGCGCGCCAACTCCTGCAACAGCTTGCTCACCGTCGGCACCGGCAGATGCGTCTCCGCCGCCACCTCGGCGGCGTTGTGCGCGGCGCCCGGGTGTGACGCCATGTGGGTCATCAGAACGATCCCGTAGTCGGTCAGCCGTCCGATCTTGATCATGTCAAATCCGTAATTTTTCCAGCGAGTTGAGAAACAGGACTGTTTCGGTCTTGTTTGCGACCCTAGCCAGCGAAGATGTCCCGCGCAAGAGGACCGCGGTGATCGGCGCCTTGAGAATGACTCGCGCGTTGACACGATCCGCAGATTCGTGTTTTCTTCGCCTCTGTGTCATTTAGATCGGAACGATCCCTAGTAATGGAGCAACCGAAGCTCGGGCAGCCGAAGCTCCTCGACCGGGTGCGCGCGGCGGTCCGTGCTCGGCACTTCAGCTACCGAACCGAGGAGGCGTATGTCGGATGGATCCGGCGTTACATCCGCTTTCACGGCGTGCGGCATCCGGCCGAGATGGGGCCGGCCGAGATTACGGCCTTTCTGACCGCGTTGGCCGTGCAGCGTCGAGTGAGCGCCTCGACGCAGAATCAGGCTCTCGCTGCGTTGCTGTTCCTGTACAAGGAAGTGCTCGGTGCCGATCCGGGTTGGCTCGACGGCATCGTTCGCGCCAAGCGACCGAAGCGATTGCCGGTCGTGCTCTCTCAAGTCGAGGTGCAGCGGCTGCTCGCTGCCATGCGCGGCACGTCATGGATGATCGCCGTCGTTCTCTACGGCTCGGGGATGCGGCTGATGGAGCTGCTCCGCATGCGCGTCAAGGACGTCGACTTCGAGCGCGGCGAGATCCTCGTGCGCGAAGGTAAGGGCGACAAGGATCGAGTCACCGTCCTGCCAGCGGCGGCGGCCAAGCCACTGGCGACCCATCTCGAATCGGTGCGCGCAACGCACGCGCGCGATCTGAGCGCCGGCAACGGTCGGGTCGCTCTACCCAATGCGCTGGCGCGCAAGTATCCGAACGCGGCGACCGACTGGGCGTGGCAATGGGTGTTTCCGGCGTCGAAGTT
Organism: uncultured bacterium; assembly: GCA_902826395.1. Lineage (GTDB taxonomy): Bacteria > Desulfobacterota > Binatia > HRBIN30 > CADEER01 > CADEER01. Next base: position 295 of record CADEER010000319.1, on the reverse strand, counting down.
GTCGCAGGACCCGCGCGACGGGCAGATCCGCCGCCACCACCTGCACGAGTCGGCGGTGCAGAAGGCGGTGCGAGCCGCCTGTCGCGAGGCGGGCATCGCCAAGCACGTCGGCCCGCACACCCTGCGCCACTGTTTCGCTACGCACCTGCTCGAGGCGGGCTACGACATCCGCACCGTGCAGGATCTGCTCGGTCACCGCGACGTCAAGACGACGATGGTCTACACCCACGTTCTCAACCGCGGCGGCCGCGGCGTGCAGAGCCCAGCCGACCGTCTCCTGGCGTCCACCGTTTCG
>CADEER010000318.1 GCA_902826395.1 uncultured bacterium | reverse complement strand
TCGACGAGGGGCTGTGTACGGTGTTCATCCGCCACACCTCGGCGAGCCTGACCATCCAGGAAAACGCCGACCCGGCCGTCTGCCGCGATCTCGAGGCGTGGCTGAACCGCCTGGTCGCCGAGCGAGATCCCCTCTACACGCACACCGCGGAGGGGCCGGACGACATGCCGGCCCACATCAAAGCGGCACTGACCGGCGCCTCGCTGTCGATTCCGGTGCTGAACGGCCGCCTCGCCCTCGGCGCCTGGCAGGGCATCTACCTCTGGGAGCACCGCCGCCACCGCGGCGAGCGCTCGGTGCTGGTGCACGTGGCGTAGTCACGGCGCGGCGGCGAGGGAATGCATGGCTGAAGTGTCGCAGTTCGTGGAGCAGATCGGCGTCCTCGGGCCGGCGGTGCTGCGCGCCGTCGACGGCTTCGAGAAGGCGCGGCGGCGCTTGCACCCGCCGGCGATTCCGCAGTTGCGCGAGGCGCTCGAGCCGGTGCGCACCGAGCTGCGCCGCGCGCTCGACGGCTTCCGCGCCGCGCCGCCCGACGACGGGCTCGGCGATTTCGCGCGCGACTTCGAGACTGCGTCGGCGCACGCGCTGCGGGCGCTCGATCTGTTCGCCGACGGCGGCGATATCACCGACATCCTCGCCGCGATGCGCGAGCACGCGCTCGCCCAGGAGGCGCTCTACCCACTGCGCCACGCGCTGCCGCCGGTGTCGCTGTTCTTCCTCGAGCCCGACCGGCGCGCCGCGGTCGACCGCATCGATCCGGGCACGGCCCCGCCTCGCACCGGACTGATGGCCGGAGGCGGCGAGCCGGGCGCGCGCGGCGGCTTCTCGCTCTACATCCCGGAGAGCTACGACGCTCCCGAACCGCTGCCGCTGATCGTCGCGCTGCACGGCGGCTCGGGCAACGGGCGCGAGTTTCTCTGGTCGTGGCTGCGCGAGGCGCGCAGCCACCGCTGCGCGCTGCTGGCGCCGACGGCGCGCGGCTCTACTTGGTCGATGCTCGGACCCGACGTCGATCACCCTGCCCTGTCGTCGATGATCGCCTACGTGCGCGAGCACTGGAGCATCGACGGCGCGCGCATCCTGCTCACCGGTCTCTCCGACGGCGCGACGTACGGTCTGTTGAGCGGCTTGCGCGCCGACTCGCCGTGCACCGCGATCGCGCCGGCGTGCGGCGTCTTCCATCCCGAGAACCACGACAACGGCAACCTGCAGCGCGCCGCCGGCAAACCGATCTACCTGATCCACGGCGCGCTCGACTGGATGTTCCCCGTGCAGATGGCGCGCCATGCCGCAGCGACGCTCGAGCGTGCCGGCGCCGCGCTGGTCTATCGCGAGATCGCCGACCTGTCGCACACCTACCCGCGCGACGAGAACCTGGCGATCCTGCGCTGGGCCGGCATGGCGTGATTCCGTTCCCACGCTGACCATCCGCGAGATGCCCAACACCCATTCCGCACTGTGACCTTCAGCAAGGACCTGTCGAAATCGAAATCGAAATCGCGGGGGGTCGGTCGATTTCGATTTGGATTTCGATTTCGATTTCGATTTTGGGCACCCGGACGCTGCTGCCCATCCTGCGCTGGGCCGGCATGATTCGTTGACACCCCGTGGTCCGGTTGGCATGGTTCGAGCCTCTTCCTTCCCGCCGGTGTCCAACCGGCGACCGCATCGCATCCCACCGACACACACGAGAGGTACGAATGGCTGACCAACCCAAGGCGACGGGACCGCTCCCCGCGGTTTCCTTCTTGAAGCTGCCGGACGGCGGCGACCCGTATCTCCAGGGCTGCAAGTGCGGCGCCTGCGGCGCGGTCTACCTCGGCGAACGGGCGGTCTGCAGCAAGTGCGCGGCGCGCGATCAGATGAAGGGCATCAAGCTCGCCAACAAGGGCAAGCTCTACGCCTACTCGATCGTGCACCGCTCGTTCCCCGGCATCGACGTTCCGTACGTCTCGGCGATCGTCGATCTCGACGGCGGCGGCACGGTGAAGGGCAACCTGATCAACGTCGAGCCCGACCCCGCGAAGATCCCCTTCGATCTGCCGGTCGAGGTCGTCTACAAGGACGCCCTCGGTCGCAAAGACCGCGAGGGCAACTCGTACATCAGTTACTTCTTCCAACCCGCAAGCTGAGGAGCGCGAGATGAGCGACGTCTACATCATCGGAACCGACATGATTAAATTCGGCCGCTTCCCGGATCGGGACGTCGCCGACATCGGCGCCGAGGCGGCGCTGTTGGCGCTCGACGACGCGGGCCTGAGCATCCAGGACATGGAGGCGCTGTACTGCGGCAACCTCGGCCAGGCGGGAGCCATGGTCGGGCAGCGCATCCTGCAGATCATCGGCCAGACCGGCGTGCCGGTCGTCAACACCGCCAATGCCTGCGCCACCGGCGCCACGGCGTTTCGCGAAGCGTGGATGTCGATCAAGGCGGGCATGAACGACCTCGTGCTCGCGGTCGGCGTCGAGCAGATGGGTCGCGGCCTGCTCGGCGGACCGGGCGGCAAATCGGGTATTCCCAAGGAAGGTTTGCTCGGCTCGGGCACGATGCCGGCGGTGTTCGCCGAAGCCGGCATGGAGCACACCCGCAAGTACGGCACGACGTTCGAGCAGTTCGCCAAGGTGTCGGTGAAGAACCACCATCACTCGACGATGAATCCGAAGGCGATGTACCAGATCGAGACACCGCTCGAGACGGTGATGAACGCCGAGATGATCGCCTTCCCGAACACCAAGCTGATGTGCTCGGTGAACGTCGACGGCTCGGCCGCCGCCGTGCTCGCCTCGGAGAAGAAGGTGAAAGAGCTCGGCCTGATGAAGCGCGCCGTCCGCATCCGCGCCTCGGTGCTGACCAGCGATCCGTGGCAGGAACGCGATCTCGTCATGCCCGACGTCAACACCTGCACGCGCAACGCCGCCAAGGCCGCCTACGAGATGGCCGGCGTCGGCCCGGACGACATCGACCTCATCGAGTTGCACGACTGCTTCGCCACCGCCGAGATCCTGCACTACGAGAACCTCGGCCTGTGCAAGGACGGCGACGCCGGACGTCTGATCGACGAAGGCGTCACCGCGCTCGGCGGTCGCGTCCCGGTCAATTGCTCCGGCGGCTTGCTGTCGAAGGGACATCCGCTCGGCGCCACCGGCATCGCCAACATCTACGAAGTGTCGACCCACCTGCGCGGCGAAGCCGGCGCCCGTCAGGTGCCGAACGCGCGCCTCGGCCTGACCCACGTCATCGGCCTCGGCAGCGCCTGCGGCATCCACATCCTGGAGAAGGTGGCGTAACAGCGAGTCTGCTGTCACGGGTGATCTGCCGCAGGCGAGGCGAGGCACAGGCGAGGCAAGGATCTAACCTCTCGCCTCGCCTAGCCTTTGCCTCGCCTGCGAAGTCGTAGAGGCGGTCGACGTGCTGCTCGGAGTCGTCAGCGATACCCACAACAACCTGACCAACGTC
>CADEER010000317.1 GCA_902826395.1 uncultured bacterium | reverse complement strand
CGGCCGGCGATCGAGTACGACGCCGCCCTCGGCGGCTACCCGGTGTGGCTGTTCAGTGATCTCAAGCGCCACGACATGGGCGAGATCAACGAGGCGCGACACGTCCAGCGCGGCGTGCCGCGCCGCGAGTACATGACGCCGCGCCTATGGGGCCTCGCCGATTCGGCGCCGTATCTGCACGACGGCCGGGCGCCGAGCTTCGACTACGCGATCGCCGGCCACGGCGGCGAAGGCGCGGCCTCGCGCGCCGCTTACGCCGCACTGTCGATGGAGGAGAAAGGCGACCTGCGCGTGTATTTGATGTCGCTGCGGCGGGCGAAGCGATTGATGGTGCCGTGAGTTGTGGGTGGCGATCAGTGTTTCGCAAGTAATGAGTCCGCATCGCCTCGTGCGGAGGGCGATGTCGCTGTGCTCGTGAACCGTGAACCGTGAACGGTGGGCTGCGTCTTCTGCGTCGCTCGCCCCACGGTTCACCGTTCACGGTTCACGACTCCCGTTTGCCCGCTGGCCGCAGCGAGTTGACCGCTCCCATCTCACGGTTGCTGCAACACCCACCAATCGATGACGCCGGTGCCCGCGACGCCGTTGACCGGTTGGCGCAGCGACGAGATGAGCAGGGCGGGGCGGTTCTTGCGCTGCGGATCGGGGGCGCGCGCGATGTGCCAGCCGAACCACGCCCCGGCGCTGCCGCCGACGATCTCGGCGAGCACGGCGCCGCTCTTGCCGGAGAGGATCTCGACGCGCCCGGCGCGCTCGCCGGCGGCGCCGCGGTGCCACGGCGCGCCGATCGCAAGATCGCCGGTGCCGTCGCCGTCGACGTCGCCGATCGCGGCCACCATGCGGCCGTAGATCTCGCCCGGCTGTCGCCCGGCGAAGCGGCGCAGCTCTTTGCCGCTGGCGCCGGAGTAGACGAACACTTCACCGGCATGGCTGCGGCTGCGCTCGTTGGTGCGCGGCGCTGCAACGGCGATCTCGTCGCGGCCGTCGCCGTCGAGATCGCCGAGCCCGGCGATCACTTCGCCGAAGCCCGATCGATCCTGTTGCCCGTGCCAGACGCGCAGGACTTCGCCGCTCGCCGAAGAGTGCAGGTATGCGGCGCCCACCATGGCGCCGTCGCCGCGCCGGGTGAGATGCGCGCCCACCGCGACATCGCCCGCACCGTCGCCGTCGAGATCGCCGGTCGGCTCGACCCACCAGCCGTACGACGGCTCGTCGCGCGGTGGCGCGAAGACGCGCAGACGGATGCCGCTCGCGCCGCTGAGTAGATAGGCGTGGCCCGCCTCGCGCGCCGGCGCACCGGCGAACAGATCGCCGCGGCCGTCGCCGTCGCGGTCCTCGGCCGGTGCCAGGTGCCAGCCCAAGTTCTGGTCACTGTCGCCTTCGATGCGCCACAGCTCCGTGCCGCTGTGCGGCGAGCGCGCCGACAGGACGCCGCGCTGCACCCCGTCGACTTTGGCGTTGGGCGCCGCGATGACGACGTCGGCGCGGCGATCGCCGTCGATATCGGGTAGCAGCAACACCCAGTGGCCGAACAGACCGTCCTGCAACTCGCCTTTCCAGGCGCGCAGCCGCGAGCCCGATGCTCCCGACCACACGGCAGCCATGCCGTCCTGGTGGACGCCGCGCAGAGCGAAGCGCGCACCGGCTGCTACGTCGGCAACGCCATCACCGTCGACGTCGCGCGGCGCGCCAAAGCGGAAGCCGAGCTCGCCACCGGGTACCTCCGAAGCGATGCTCCGTGCGACGCACCAGCCCTTGCTGCTGTCCGCGCATGTTTCCGCTGCCGCGGGACAGGCCACGAGCAGTGGCAGGACGGCGGCGATGACGCGGTGGTACTTGCAGGGGCGCCGACTTGCGACCGGCGCCCCCGCATCGATCACAGACAGCAGCCCACCCAGCGCGACGAGGCGCAGATCGTGTCCATCATCAGGGCGCCGAGGTCACCGGTGCCGTTATTCAGAGTCACCGCATCGGCGAACTGACCGGTGTGCGCTGTCGCGTAATCCCACGGTACGCTGACCGTGCACTGGTCGTCATCGGGGCGTGTCGCGTCGATCGCCCAGAACGACGTGACCGTCGCGCCGTTGGTGGCCTGCAAACCGTCGAGATCGCCGGCCGCTTCGGCGACCAGCAGTTCCGCGTAGGTGCAGGCGTGGGTGCCGGCGAACTCGTCGTTGCACTCGGCGTCGGCACCGGTGATGCCGATCGTCGCTTGATAGGTGAAGCGGCCGTTGGTTGCCGGCAGCGCGCCTTGCAGCTCGACGCCGGGTACCGGCGTCGCGGTCGGAGTCGGCGGTGGGCCTGCGCCGGAGGCGCAGCTCGCGTTTACGAGGCCGTCGTCGAAGAAGTCACAATTGACCGACAGATCGTCCATCTCGTTGATGATCTGGCAGACCCGGCACTCGACCTGGCGATCGATGCAGTCGCTCAATGCCGTGCCGCTCAGAGTGTCGCAGGCGCCGGGAAAGGCGCCGCCGACGCCGGTGCAGTTGGCGGCGACGTCATCTTCCAGCTTCTGCTGCTTCTTGGCGATCTTGCCCTTCGAGTCGGCGGCGATCGATCCGGCGGTGCTGTCTTCGTCGACGCAGTCCTCGATGTCTTCGGCCGAGGTCGCGCCGTTCTTCAGCGCGTTCTTTTTGCACTTCACGAACTCTTTGAGCTTCGCGGCGGCGATCTTCTCGGCGGCCTTCATCGCCTTCTGTTGGCAGAGGCAGCCATCCTTGTCGGCGGCGCAATCGATGACCGCGGCGTCGAGCGGCGAGCCGAAGACGTCGGCGATCAGATCGAGCTCGCCGGTCTGCGCCGCCGTCCCGACTTCGGCGCCGCCGGTGTAGGCGTAGCTCGGTACCGTGCCACAGAAGGCGGTGTCATCGTCGACCGCTTTGCCCAGCTTCTTGGATACCTTCTGCTTGGTGTCGGCGGTCAGGCAGGCCTGCGCGGTGCCGACGAGTTGGTTCTTGCCGGCAGCCTTCAGGCAGCCGAGGTTTTCCTTGCCCTGCGCCTGCGCAACCTTGGCACCGTCCTTGTTGAGCTTGTTGATGCACTTCTGCTGGTCCTTGTCCTGCGCCTGCGCGAAGGCGCCGGACGCCGCGACTGTGACGAACACAGATGCGAAGGCGAACGAGAGAAGTCGCTGTGAAAGAGTCGTCATCATACACCTCGTCGTCTGGTCGGGCCGACCGTTCGTGTGAAGTCAGGCGTGCAACACGGCTCGGCGCTGCGCGCCGGGCCGTGTTGCTCCCGCTCCCCCGCCCGAAACATCGCCGTTCGATAACACGTCCGCGGAGCCGCTGTCACGGCAAAATTCCGCGCCGCCGACTTCCCCCTCCTTGGGAGACTGTCGGAAAACGAAATTCTCGTCTGCGCTGCCGATGCACAGGCGTCACAGGCAAGGCAAGGCGAGGCAAGGCAAAGGTTCTTCAGAATCACCTCGCCTCGCCTTTGCCTCGCCTCGCCTTCCGCGAGAGAAAATC
>CADEER010000316.1 GCA_902826395.1 uncultured bacterium | reverse complement strand
GCCGGCGCGACGACCGCAATGCGGGTCTGCTGCAACATCACTTCGGCGACCCAAACGCGGTACGGGTCGCGGTCGGCGCGCCACGGCAGATCGCGCCGGTGGCGGTCGTACCAATTCAATAGGGCGCGCCGCATGGCGCCGACGTCAGCGGCGACGGAGCGCCGACCAATCACGCTACCCATGTCGAGAGTCGAGAGTCGGGAGTCGAGAGTCGGTAGCGCTTGCGATCGGCAAACGACTCCCGATTCCCGACCGTCGACGCGTCAGCTCTGCGCAGCCTCGTCCGGCATGGTCATGTAGGCGGACGCGAGCTGGTCGACGATGTCCTTCGTCGACACCGGCCGGCGCTCGCCGACCACCGGCGGCTTGCCGCCGGTCTGGCTCTTCGGCCGCGTGTCGACGTCGGGCGCCTCGGCGCGCAGAGCCGCGGCCGTGCACTTCGCCTTGTCGCGCTTTGCGAACGGATCGGCGGAGAAGAAGCATATCGCGTTCCGGTGCGTGATCTTGTCGATGTCCTCGTCGGACACGCCGCTCAACTGCGCGAACAGCGCTTCAGGAGATCTCGGCCACGTCGTGTCGGAGTGCGGGTAGTCGCACTCCCAGGTGATGGTGTCGATGCCGATCTGGTGGCGGTTCTTCACACCGATCGGGTCGTCGATGAAGCAGGAGATGATGTTGCGGCGCCACACCTCGCTCGGCTGCATGCCGCCAAAATCCTGGAACGTCCACGCCTTGTGATGGCTGTGCACGTAGTCGGCCCGCTCGAGGAAGTACGGAATCCAGCCGATGCCGCCCTCGGAGAGCGCGATCTTGATCGACGGGAACTTCTTGAGCACGCGCGACCACAGCAGATCGGCGGCGCAACTGACGATCGACATCGGCGTCGTCGTGATCATCACGTCGACCGGCGCCTCCATCGACGTGAACTTCATACCGGAGCCGGAACCGATGTGGATGCAGATCACCGTGTCGGTGTCGACGCAGGCCTGCCAGAAGGGATCCCATGCTTCGCTGTGCACCGAGGGCAACTGGTAGTCCTCGGGCTTCTCGGTGAACGAGACCGCGTGACATCCCTTGGCCGCGACGCGGCGCACCTCGTCGGCGGCCGCCTGCGGATCCCACAGCGCCGGCAGGGCGAGCGGAATGAACCGGCCGGGATACGTGCCGCACCATTCGTCGATGTGCCAGTCGTTGTAGGCGTTGAGCATCACCCGGGCGAGCGTCTTGTCCTCCTGGCGCGCGAAGAGGCCGCCGCACAGGCCGGGAAAGGACGAGAAGCAGAGCGACATGAGGACGCCGTTGGCGTTCATGTCACGCACCCGCTCGTGAATGTTCCAACACCCGGGCCGCATCTGCTCGTAGGAGGTCGGCTCCATGCCGTACTCCTCGGGCAGCCGGCCAACGACGGCGTTGAGCCCGATGTTGATGACCTGCTGGCCGTTGAAGATCCACACATCGCTGCCGTCCTGCTTGCGGACGATGCGCGGAGCCTTGCTCTTCCACTGCGGCGAGACGTGTTGCTCGAACATCGTCCGCGGCTCGACGACGTGGTCGTCGACGCTGACGAGAATCAGATCATCGGCTTTCATCGGCTTCTCCTAAACGTCGCTGTCACCGTCAGCTCAAAGGCCAGTCCAATCGAAATCGAAATCCAAATCGAAAATCGACCGAGGCTGCGATTTCGATTTCGATTTGGATTTCGATTTCGATCGATGGCAGAAGCAGTTTCTAAGCGCGGTCGCTCGCGTGCACGGTGTCGGTGTCGCGGCCCGAGCGCAGCAGGGTGCCTGGGCGATCGCCGGTGAGATCCTTGCCGCGCGCGATCTCGCGGCCGTTCACCAGGACGTGCGCCACTCCCTCGGCCTCGGCATACAGGCGACCGGCGCCGCCGGGCAGGTCGTAACGCGTGTGCACGGGTCCGACCCCGATCGTGTCGGGATCAAAGACGACGACGTCGGCAAACGCCCCCGATCGCAACACGCCACGGTCGCGAATCCCGTAGAGCTGCGCCGGCGCCTGGGTGAGCTGCTGGATCGCATCCTCGAGCTTCATCAGCTTGCGATCGCGCACCGCGGCGCCGAGCAGCGCCGTTCCGCAGGCGAACGTATCGATCATGTCGAGGTGCGCGCCGGCATCCGACGCACCGATGATGGTGCGCGGATCGTGCCAGGAGTCGGCGCGCATCTTCCAACTCGCCGCATCGTCCCCGAAAGTCTGGGTCAAGAAGGAGGTGCGCAGCTCGTCGGCGATCGCGATGTCGAGCAGCGCGTCGAACGGCGCCTTTCCCTGCGCGGCGGCGATCTCGCCGATCTTGCGGCCGGCGAGACCGTCGTTGACCGGCGCGAACGTCTCGTCGACGGTCAGCTCGTGCCAGCGGGCGAGGAAACTGAAGATCCCGGCACCTTCCGAACGCGCGCCGGCGTCGAGGCGCACGCGCACATCCGGATCCGCCATCGCACGCATGCGCTCCGCCAACGGCATGCCGATCACCGCGGGCCACTCCGGCAGGGTGTCGAACAGAAAGCCGGTGCGCAGGTTGACCCGCATCGTCATCACCTGTGGCAGGGTAAGCGCGACGATCCGCGCGCCGCGGCGAGCCGCCTCATCCGACACGGCGAGTTGGGACTCGGCGAGCTGGGGGACCATGGCGTTGCAGATCAGGACGTTCCAGTTGAGCGGCCGGTCGGCGGCGAGCGACATGGCGATCATCAGCTCGCGGTTCTTCGGATCGAACTCACCGACACCCGGCAGCAGCTCGACGGTCGTGCCGGCGTGCTCGCGGACGACGCGCGCCATGGCGAGCAGCTCCTCGTGCGCGGCGAAGCGCGACGGCACCGGATTGCCGTCGCCGTCATTGTGGGTCGGCGACAGCGACGACGAGAAGCCCATCCCGCCGGCGGCCAGGGACTCCCCGAGCAACTTCGCCATGGCGTCGATCTGCTGCGGCGAAGCTTCGCGGCCGACCGCTTCATCGCCCATGACGACGCGGCGCAACGCGCAGTGCCCGACGAGGAAACCCGCGTTGATGGCGAGGCGGCCGTCGATCCGATCGAGGTACTCGCCGAACGAACGCCAGTTCCACGGCACGCCCGCGGCCAGCGACTCGAGCGGCATACCCTCGACGCGCGCCAGCATGCGCATGAGGTAGTCGCCCGCCTCCGGTACCAGCGGCGCGATCGTGAAACCGCAGTTGCCGCCGATCACCGTGGTGACGCCGTGCACCGACGACGGCGTCAGATCGGGATCCCAGAACACCTGCGCGTCGTAGTGCGTGTGGATGTCGATGAAGCCCGGCGACACCACCTTGCCGCGCGCGTCGATCTCGTCGCGCGCGTCCTCGCCGACCTCGCCGATCGCGACGACGCGCCCGTCGCGGATGCCGACGTCGGCCTCGCGCGCCGGGGCGCCGGTGCCATCGACTACCGTCCCGCCACTGATCTTGATGTCGAGCATGCGTCCCCCGGGGATAGAGCTACGACCTTGGCCCAGCACCCGGCGCGAGGTCAACAACGCAG
>CADEER010000315.1 GCA_902826395.1 uncultured bacterium | reverse complement strand
GCATTGATCGTGTACGAGTACGCGTACGAGTACGTGTACGGGAGAAAATCGACAGAGCGACGGACTTGTACAACGCTCACCCTCCTCTTCACGGCATCGCGACGCGGATTGCGGCGACGGCCTCCGCACTCTCGGCCCAACCGTATCGCACCGCGCGGGCGCGCAGGACCGCGTCGCGGTCGATGTGCAGCGGTCCGGTGTACAACCGCCACACCGGATCCTCCCCGGCATCGAGCGTATAGGCGATCGACGCGCCGTCGGTCGGCGAAGTGAGCGACACCTCGACCGCCTCATCGAAGTCGCCGCCGGGTGGATCGATCGACGGCGCCGCCGTCCGCGGCTGCGCGCCGCCGGGCCAGAAGCGCGCGGCGAGCTGCGGCTCGGGAACCGCGCCGAGATCGCCTGTGTCGGCGACCCATTCCTCGTGGGCGGCGCGCATGCGCTCCAACACCTCGCGCATCTCGGGCCGGGCGGCGATGTCGCTCAGCTCGTACGGGTCCGTCTGCGTGTCGTACAGCTCCTCGACCGGCTTGGTCTGCACGTAATACCAGTCGGCGGGTGGCAAGAGCTCGCCGGTGTCGTGCAGTCGGAAGATCTCCTGCATCGTGTCGAGGTTGTTGCGGAAGCGGACGTCCTGCCCGTACGGCGTCTGCGGCTGATAGTTGCGGATGTACTTGTAGCGGCGATCGCGCACGGCGCGGATCCGATCGGTCGCCTCGTCGTGGCGGTCGGCGGCCGCAAAGGCAAACTCTCGCTCGGCTTGGGCGCGAGAACCGAGAAATGCGCGCCCTTCCATGAAGTCGGGCACGGAAACCCCGGCGAGCGAAAGAACAGTCGGCGCGAGGTCGACGAAGCTGATCAGGCGTTCGCTGATCGAGCCGGCATCGCGGCGATCGGGCCAACGCACGATCAACGGCTCGTGGATGCCGCCGTCGTACACCCAGCGCTTGTCGCGCGGCAGGCCGCGGCCGTTGTCGGCGAAGAAGAATACGATCGTCTCGCCGGCGACGCCGTCGGCCTCGAGCATGTCGAGAATGTCGCCCACCTGATCGTCCATCACCGCGACGTTGTCGTAGTGGCGCGCCAGGTCGCGGCGCACCAGCGGCGTGTCGGGATAATACGGCGGCACTGTCACGGCGTCCGGATCGGTGATCGTCTCGCCGTCGGCGAAGAGACTGCTCTCGTGCGTCACCAGCAGAGTGACATACGCGAAGAACGGCTGTCCCGACGCCCGGCCGCGCCAATCGCCGGCGGGTTCGTCCCAGTTGGTGATCGGCGCGTCGCCGATCGGGCCGCTGAACTGGTAATCCGTCTTGCCGAGATTGCTCGTATAGTAACCGGCGGCGCGCAGATGCTCGGTGAAAGTCTTCACCTGCGGCGGCGTCACCGGCTGATAGCCGCCCTGCAGGCTGCGCATGTGGTGGGCGCCGATCGAGGTCGCGTACATGCCGGTGATGAGCGCGGTGCGCGACGGCGCGCAGACCCCCGAGGTGGCGAAGGCATTGGTGTAGCGCACTCCCTCGGCCGCGAGCTCGTCGAGGCGCGGTGTGCGCGCCAGGGGATCGCCGTACGCACCGATCTCCAAGCCCATGTCCTCGGCGACGATCCAGACGATGTTCGGCCGTTCGACTCCGGCATCGTCATCCGAGCCACAAGCGGACAGCGCGATCCCCAGGACAACGGCGACCAGCCCGAGCCCGAGCCGCAGCCTCGATGCGCAGCCTCGATCGATCAGCACCGCAGCCAGCCCCGGGCCAGAGAGCTCACCACTGGCCGGTGTTGGGCATCGACTTCCACGGCTCCTGCGGCGGCAGCGAATTTCCCTTCTGTAGCAGCTCGATGGAGATGTCGTCGGGCGAGCGGATGAACGCCATGTGGCCGTCGCGCGGCGGGCGGTTGATGGTCACTCCTTTGTCCATCAGGCGCTGGCAGGTCGCGTAGATGTCGTCGACCTCGTAGGCGAGGTGGCCGAAGTTGCGGCCGCCGGCGAGCTTCTCGGGATCCCAGTTGTGCGTCAGCTCGACCTGCGCGTGCTCGTTGCCCGGCGCCGCGAGAAACACGAGCGTGAAGCGCCCACCCTCGTTGTCGTAGCGGCCGAGCTCGCGCAGGCCGAGCTTGTCGCAGTAGAACTCGAGCGACGCAGCCAGGTCCGACACGCGCACCATGGTGTGAAGATACTTCATGCCACCTCACTCGCCGCGCGCGCAGGAGTCCTATCGGTCCCGCGCTGCGGTCGTGCTCTGCGACGCGCGGCGCGCGCCTATCTCACCTTCCGGTAGATGAACAAGATCAGGATCGCGCCGAGGATGGCAATCACCATGCTGCCGAGATTGAACCCGGTAAACGAACCCATGCCCAGCGAAGTGGCGATGAAGCCGCCGACGAACGCCCCGGCGATGCCGAGCAGGATGGTGACGATCATGCCTCCCGGGTCATCCCCCGGCATGACGGCCTTGGCGACGATGCCGACGATCAATCCGAGAACCAGCCACGCTAGAATACCCATCGCGACTTCCCTTTCTGCGGCTCGCCGGCCGCGCTGATCGTGTCGCCGACCCTACACCGTCCGGGCAGCACAAGAGAAGCGAAGAAGTCGCCGAGTAGCGACGCCGATATCTCGGCAAGTGCGGCGCCGTACTTTGTCGTCGACCGTCCCTCCTCACTGGCTGGTGAAGTGCTCGACCGTACCGGAGACCTCCAGGGTGAACGTTCCTTGCGGCGTCTCGCCGATGCTGAGCAGCGGCTGCGGCTTCATCGGTGCCGCGATGCGGAAGCGCAGGCGGTCGCCGTCGACCTCCTCGATGGTCAGGGTCCCGCCGGCGGTGTCCCAGGCCCGGACGGAGGAGGCGCTGCTGTTCGTCGACTCCTGATAGACGATGGAGCTGAGCGGTGGGGTAACCGCATAGGTCCCGGGCGCAAAACCGGTGCTCGGGCCGAAGAGCTGGACCTGCACCGCGCGGGTGAACGTCGGCATGTTCACCATGCACTGGAGTCCGGTGATGCCCCAGAGATACACCGGGGCGGCGGGATTGCGCACTTGACCCGCAGCGACGAGATCGAGAGTGACCGGACTGGTCACGTAGTTGCCGGCCGTGGTCGCCGTGTACGTGACATCGAAGGTGCCGTTGTCACAGCCTGGTACGGAAGCCGTCGGGGTGCCGTCCGGCGCGCGGGTGGCGGTCGGCGGCGGCGTGCGCGTCGGCGCCGGATTGCAGGAGCGCAGTGCGGAGCCGACCGCGCCGATCAGCTCGGCGATGCTGACACTACCGTCACCGCTGCTGTCGGCGGCCGTACATTGGCTGAGGGGGCTGTTGCCGAGCGCCACGCCGACCGCCCGCACCAACTCGCTGACCACGACGCGTCCGTCGCCATTGCAGTCGCCACTGCAAGCAGCAGCCGCTCGTTGCACCGGCACAGCGCTGAGTATCGCCAAGATCACTAAAGTCACTCGTGTCGGTTCCATGGCATCTCCCTTTGCTCCAAGGCGTTCGTCGGTGATGAACAAAGTTCAATCCACGAGCGATCT
>CADEER010000314.1 GCA_902826395.1 uncultured bacterium | reverse complement strand
CTCCCGAAGGATTTTTTCGCGCCATGAACGCCAGGACGCGAAGATCGCGTCGCTCGTTCGGTCCTTCTCTGCTTGGCCGTCCATTTCAGTGTTCACCGAGGGCTCGGGTGCGTATGGATCCACTGCCGAAGGGGTCATCGCTTCGCCAAAAGAGTCTTTGCACTCTTTACGCGGCTTTGATCGTGGCGCGAGAAAGTGTTTTTTCATGACCGCAGCGATCCGCGCGTGAGCGGCGGCACCGCGGCGTCATCTTGACCCCGGTGCGATGCGCGACTAGTCCGACGCGATGATTGGTGGATGCGCCGTCCGCTCGCGCAACCCTGAGCGACGCTGAATCTGCGATGTGTGGTCTGGCGGGATACGGGCTGCACGAGCGCGGCGCGACGCCTGAGCGGGAGCGCGTCGCGGCGATGATACGCACGCTGGTGCATCGCGGTCCCGACGGCGAAGGGATGGCTGTTCGCGGACCGCTCGCCGCCGGCTTTCGGCGGCTGGCGATCATCGACGTCGAGGGTGGTGCGCAACCGATCTTCAACGAGAGCGGCGACGTCGCGGTGCTTTGCAACGGCGAGATCTACAACTTCCGCGAGTTGCAGGCGGAGCTGCGCGGTCGCGGGCACCGCTTGCGGACACGCTCGGACGCGGAGACGTTGCTCCATCTGTACGAGGAGGAGGGCGAGGCGGCGGTCACCCGCCTGGTGGGGATGTTCGCCTTCTGTCTGCTCGACTGGCGCGACGCGGAGCGCCCGCGCGTCGTGCTCGGACGCGACCGGATCGGCATCAAGCCGCTGTACTATGCCGAGACGGAAGAGGGATTGTTCTGGGCGAGCGAAGCAAAGGCAATCCTCGCCGCCGATGCCGTCGGACGGTCGATGCGCGCCGAGGGTTTGCTCGACTACCTGGTGCAGGGCTTCAGCTCTGGTCCGGACTCGGTGTGGCGCGGCATCCGCCGCCTGCCGCCGGCTCACACGCTGTCGTGGCAGCCCGGCGCGGCGGCGCGAGTCCGCCGCTACTGGGACTTGCCCCTCGACGGCCCGCGAGCAGCGGCAAGCAGCGCGGAGTTGTTGGAGGAGATCGACGCGCGGGTCGCCGATCACATGGTGGCGGATGTGCCGCTCGGCGCCTTCCTCTCGGGCGGCATCGACAGCGCGGCGATCGTCGCCAGCATGGCGGCAGCGTCGCCGGCGCCGGTGGTGGCGTGTTCGATCGGGTTTCGCGATCGGCGCTACGACGAGCTCGACATGGCCCGCCTGAGCGCGCGTCGCTTCGGCGTCGTGCAGCACACGCACGTTCTCGACGCCGATCCGGGTGCTGCGCTGGCGGAGCTGGCCTGGCACTTCGACGAGCCGCTCGCCGATCCGTCTGCGATACCAACCCACGCTCTGTCGCTCCTGGCGCGTGAGCATGTGGCGGTGGCGCTCGCCGGCGACGGTGGAGACGAGGTGTTCGCCGGCTACCGGCGCTACGTGCTCGACGTCGCCGAGCATCGAGCGCGCCGCAGCCTCGGCAATGCCGGATGCCGCTTCGCCGGATGGATCGGCGGCTGGTACCCAAGGCTCGATTGGGCGCCGCGCCCGTTGCGCGCAGGGGGTGTGCTGCGGAATCTCGCCGAGCACCCGGCGCGCGCCTACTGGCACAGTGTGACCCAAATGGCGCGCGGCGATGCGCTGGCGCTGCTCGCGCCCGAGCTTCGACAAGCGCTGGCGGCGTACGATCCGTTCGACGCCTTCCGCGAACATTACGAGCGGCCGCGTTGCGAAGACCCGCTGTACCGCGCTCAGTACGCGGACTTCCACGGCATTCTTCCCGACCGCATCCTGACCAAGACCGACCGCGCGTCGATGGCGGTATCGCTCGAGGTGCGTGTGCCGTTCCTCGACCACCGATTGGTGGAGCGGTTCGTGCATCTGCCGGCGGCGCAGAAGGTGCGCGGCGGGCGCGGCAAGCACGCGTTGCGCGAGTCGATGCGCGGGCGCTTGCCCGCCCAGGTGCTCGACGGCTCGAAGAAAGGCTTCGATCCGCCGCTCGACGGTTGGCTCCGGCACCAACTGAGACCGGCGGTCGAAGATGCCGTCGAGAGCTTGCCAACCGACTGGTTCGACCGCGGGGAGTTGCGCCGCCTGCTCGCCGAGCACGACAACCGCTGGCGCGACCATTCGGCCGCGTTGTGGTCCCTGCTCGTGCTCGAGCAGTGGCGGCGCCGACACGGTGTGATCGAACTGGCGCCGCCGGCGTGAAGTCGGCGGCGCCGAGACTTCTGTCACCTGTGGCGGGTTGGTAGGGTGCCGCCATGAGACGGAACCATCTGTTGTGGCTCGGCCCGGTGTTGGCCCTGTTCGGCGTCCTTTCCTACTTCACGATCTTCTATCAGTGGCCGATCCTGCGCGACTTTCCTTGGCTCAACCTGTTGCTGTTGTTGGGCGCCGTGGCGGCCTGCTGGCGGGGATTCGTTCGCGCCCGCGCGGCCGGCGGCTGGCGGCGGATCGCCGGCGCGATGGGGATGGCGTGGTCGATTGCGCTCACCGGACTCTTCGGAGTGTATTGCTTTGCTCTCTCGTCGTCGCTGCCGGGGGCGGAACAGGCCCTCGCGGTCGGCGGAGCGGTGCCCGATGTCGTCCTCGAAGACACGCAGGGAACGAAGGTCGCCCTGCGCAGTCCGGAGCGGACCCTACTCGTGTTCTATCGCGGCCACTGGTGCCCCTTCTGCATGTCCGAGCTGCAGGATCTGCAGCGGGGAATCGCGGCGTTGCACGCCGCCGGGACCCGCGTCTTGGCGGTCTCGCCCGAGTCGGTCGAGCAGAACCGCGAGGTCGTCGAGTGGTTGGATCTCGAGTATCCGATTCTCTCCGATAGTGAGCTGAAGGCCACCGACGGTTTCGGACTGCGCCACGCCGGTATCGGGCCGGACGGCAGCGACGTACCGCGTCCGGCTTCGTACATCGTCGAGAACGGAAACGTCCTCTGGCGCAATCTGACCGACAACTACAGGATCCGCCCGCGTCCCGGCGACATTCTAGCCGCGCTGTCGTCGCTCGACGGCTAACGCGCCTCGACGCTCGACGCGCTCTTTGCCGAGACGGCGGGCAGCGGCGATCCGGTGCGTCGTGAACCGGGCTTTGCCTGGCAGCGATGTTGCGACTAGCTTGCAGCGCGTCACGATGAACGCCGTCTCCGCGCGGCCGAGGAGTATGAGCATGGCGAGCTTTACACGGAACGAGGTCGAGGCTGCTTTTCACGAGTTCATCGCGGTCGGCGATCGCTGCGCGGAGTCGCGCGACTGGAATCCGTGGGCCGACATCCACAGCGAAGACGGACTGTGGGTCGAGCATCATCTCGGCACGCACCATGGTCGCGAGGCGATCCGCGCCGCCATCGTCGAAGTGATGAAGCCGGTGCCGATGATGTACTTCCCGGTCGAGTGGTTCATGATCGACGGCAACCGCGTCGCCTCCTACATCTGGCAGCAGATGCCCGACCCGCGCGGCGGCGGTGAGATCTACCGCTTCGGCAACGTGACCATCCTCGAGTACGCGGGCGACGGCCTGTGGTCGTTCCAGGAAGACATCTACAACCC
>CADEER010000313.1 GCA_902826395.1 uncultured bacterium | reverse complement strand
ACACCTCGTAGATCAGCGCCGCGGCGCCGGAGGCGATGAAGATGGCGCCGACGGCGACCACTTCGGCGCCGGAATGTGAGTGCGCGACGGTCTGAGCGGGGGGCCGCAATACGGAAGCTTCACTGGATCGCATCGTTGCGATCACCTCAGATTGCGTTCTCCGCAAAGTCAAAGGCGCCCGCTCATTCAAAGCTTCCCTTCATGCAGGGGAAGGCGAGGTGCACGTCGTGATCGGTCGAATCTTCGAGCAAACTTGCCATCGACGTCACCGCCCGGTTGTACGTAGAGCCCGCGAGCTCTTCGGCCAGGCAAACCGTCAAGTCGAGGTGCGCGGCGATGTGGCCGAGCGTGTACGGCGACGAGGCAACCCCCAGAGGCCCGCACTTCCTCTCGATCGTGTCGAGTGCCTTCGCCTCCTCGGCGGCGATGCGACCAACCAGAGATGTCTGATCGAGGCTATCGATGCTGCAGCTTTTGATCGCCGGCTCGGCGGGTTTTTCGAGCATAGCGTGCGTGTGCGCAGCGTCCATACACTTGCCAATCAGTTGGTAGGTCTGGTGACCGAGCTTGCGCACCGCACCGGCAATCGCTTTCTGGCAATCCAAGTCGCCTTGGTCGGCGTCCACCAGCGGCGGCAGGAATCCAGTCGGAATGCCCACAGTCACAGTAGCGGTAGCACTTGCATCGGAGGTAGGCGTCGCGGTCGGCTGCGGACTAGCCGTGGAGGTCGGCTCGGGAGTCTCCGTCGCGGTCGGCTCGGGAGTGTCCGTCGCGGTCGGCTGCGGAGTAGATGTCGGAGGCGACGTCGGCGTGCTGGACGGCGTCGGCGCAGGCGCTTGGTTGGTAACCAAGAGCGTGTAGACGGGCGATTGCGTATAGCCGGGCGCCGACAGGCGGAACGAAATCTGATACTGGCCGGTCACGCCGTTGGCGAGCAGTAGGCGCCACTCGGCGTGCACGTGCGCTTCCGGGTCGTTCTCGAACGATCCCAGGATCGTCGACTCCCCGGGCGCGTCGAGCGTCGTGCCTGCAACACGAATCGAGCCGCCGCCGCTAATCGGCGCTGCCGCCGCGATGGTTACAGTCACCCCCGCGCCGAGCGGGTTGAAGCCACTGCCTGGGGTGAGAATCCAGGCGAAGCTCGGAAAGATATCGCTGTACAGTGTCAGGCCTCCCGCCTGCGCAGCCTGCGGTAGGTAAAAGACGTCGCCGCCGAAATCGAACTCCGGCTCGACGAGGAGCTGCCCGCTGCCCGGCTGCGACGAGCCTATTCGCATCACCTCGCCGTGCGCCAGCACCTGGCCGGCCAGCAACACCAGCAGCATCAGCGCGCCGATGAGTCGTCGCATCCGAATCGCGGACCGCGCCCCCCGACGGCTCGCCCGCACGAGACCAATCCCACAATCGCTCGACATCGCATCGGCAACCATCGACGACTTCCCCACTCCCGCTAGAATTAAACGAAACGGCGGGCGAAGCGCCACGGCTTCGCCCGCCGGTTGTTGCTGATGCAGACTGGCTCGCGACCTTATTCGAAGCTCGCCGTCATGCAGGGCAGCGCATGCTGAACGTCGTGCGCATCGCCGAGCGAAGCCTCTTCGAGGATGTGGCCGATCTGTGAGGCGGCGAGGTTATAGGTCGCGCCGGCTAGCTCCTCGGCGCGGCACTGCGCCATGCCGAGGTGGGTGTGGATCTGGCTCTCGGTGAACGGCAGCGACGAGTCGCTCAGCGCGCCGCAGTTCTTGGCGATCTTCTCCACCGCCTTGGCCTTCTCCGCCGCGATCCGGCCTACCAGCGACTTCTCGTCGAGCTCGTCGATGCTGCACTTCTTCAGCGCCGGCGTCGCGGGCTTCTCGAGCATGGTGTGCGCAAGCACCGCGTCCATGCACTTGCCGATAAGCTGGTAGGTCTTGCCGTTGAACTTGCGCGCCGCGCCCGCGACCGTCTTGAGGCACTTGAGGTCGTCCTTGGTTGCCGTCTCGAACGGTGAGAGGTACCCGTTCGACACCGTCAGCGTGCGCACCTCCGACGGCGTGTAGCCGAACGGCACTGCGGTGCTCTCGTTGACGCGGAAGGAGATCTCGCCTTCCGCGAACGTGTTCGCATCGTCAGCAGTGATCTCGAACGTGGCGTGGTTGTGCAGCGACGGCATGGTGCCGATCAGCGCCGTGTCGCCCGACTCCTCGACCGGGGTGCCGCCGAAGATCCAGCGGATGCCCTCGTCGATCGCCATGATCTCCACGTCGACGTCGGTCGTGTCGGTGAGGGGAAAGCTGGTGACGCCGTCGCCGGTACCGTCGTTGAATCCGGGAATGTTTCCGGTGAACACACCGGGCAACCCAGAGTCGGTGGTGCGGGCGATCGGCAAGCCGTCGAAATCCCACTCCAGGCCGAGCGCGCCGGTTCCCGCTGCGTCCGACGTCACCAGCATGGTGTGGCTATGCTGAGCGGCGGCCGAGCCGAGGCCCAGCAGCATCACCGCTGTCATAGCACTAAGTCCCTTCTTGATTCGCATCTGTCCTCCCTTAGCTTGGAAATGGCTGTTTCGAGTCATCCGTTTGCCACTGAGATGGCGGCGTACATCGGCCGAATGCTGCAGACGGTACGGGGGCGCCGCCATTCCAGCAATGCGGTCAAGTGTCGCACGGCACGTGGGCCGCACCATGAGTGCGGCCAAGTGTCGCACCGTCGACTGGGCGCTTGATCTAACCAGGGCCACCCGGCAACTGTCGTTAGTCATGCCGCAATCCCTGTTCCGCATGTTGACCGCGGCATCGCTCGTCGCAGTCGCCGGGCTGGCCGAGCCAGGTGCCGCTCGCGCCTGCGTCGGCGACGCCTGCATCAACATCTACTCGACCGAGGACGGCGGTGGCGCCCTCACCACCTCTTGGGACTTCGCGACTCGCAAGCTGCCCGTCTTCGAAGTCTTCTGCGACGCCGGACTGTGCCTGTTCAGCGCCATCGATCCGGGTTTCATCGCCGGCTACGACCCGGCACCCGAAGGCTATTACCCGCTCGACGACGAAGTGCGCGTCAGCTTCGAGGTGATCGCGCAGGACGCCGGCGCCAGTGTCCGTATCGGCGGCGGGTCAGTCGCACCTGGGAGCAGCACCGTCATCGGCACGACTCCCGAGCTGCACAACCACCCGTCCTGGCAGCTCCTGTTGCCGGAGGGCGACAGCGGCGACTACGAGATCGAGTTCCGCTTCACCACCGACTCACCCGGCTACGACGACTCCGCCACTTTCACGGCGCGACTGACCAACCTGCCGCCGGCGACCGCGACACCAGCCGCGTCGCCGACGCCGACCGCAACCCTGGTCCCGGCGCGGCCCGGCCCCGGCGATGGCCACGGCACCGGCAGCGTGTCGATTGCCGAGCTGGTCCGCGGAGTCAACGGTGCACTCGGCGGCGATATCTGCGCGGCGTTCGACCGCAACAACGACGGCATCATCGCCATCAGCGAGCTGATCACCGCGGTCAACGCGGCGCTCAACGGCTGCCCCGCGGCGGCGACGCCGACCGCAGTCCGCCCCGCCACTCTGCAGTCCATACAGGACACCATCTTCTCGCCGCGCTGCGCGATCCC
>CADEER010000312.1 GCA_902826395.1 uncultured bacterium | reverse complement strand
ATGTCTCCGTAATTGCGCTCCTGCAAGTCGGCACGTAGGGTGACCGGAACGTTCGAGACCGATGAGAGGTGTTCCGCGGTCATGGTGGCGCGACGCAACGTACTGCACAGAATCGAGCCGATCCTTTCGCGGCCGAGTCGCGCCGCGAGTCGCTCGGCCTGTCCGACGCCGCGTTCGCTCAACGGCGTATCCGGTGTCTGCACGATCCGTGCAGCATTCGACGTCGTCTCGCCGTGACGTACCAGATAGACCTTCATGCCACCGCCGAATAAACCACAATCTCGCGCGCTTGGCCATTTCGCGAAGGCCTCGATCGCCATCTTTCTGCTCGCATCGGGCCTGGCGGCCGCGGCCGACACGGGCTCCGGGGAGCGGACCCCGGCTCTCGACGCGCGGGCTCGCGAGATCGTCGACCGCGTCGATCAGATCATGCGCGGCGATTCGAGCGTCGCCGACATGACGATGGAGATTCAGTCCGAGCACTGGAAGCGCTCCCTCGAAGCGAAGGCCTGGTCGAAGGGTACCGAGCGCGCGCTGATCCTCATCGAGAAGCCGATCAAGGAGGCGGGCACGGCGACCCTGAAGGCCGAGGACAACATCTGGAACTACCTGCCCAAGGTCGAGCGCGTCATCAAGATTCCATCGTCGATGATGATGGGGGCGTGGATGGGGAGCCATTTCACCAACGACGATCTCGTCAAAGAGAGCCGCATGATCCGCGACTACTCGATCGAGACGACCTTCGAGGGCGAGCGCGACGGCGCCGCGATGTGGGAGTTCACCCTGACGCCGCACGAGGACGCCGCGGTGGTGTGGGGCAAGATCGTGCTCGAGGTGCGGCAGGCCGACTACATGCCCACCTGGCAGAAGTATTTCGACGAGGGCGGCGCGATGGTGCGGACTCTGACGTTCGGCGACTACCGAGAGATGGACGGCCGGCTGGTGCCCACCCGCATGGAGGTGCGGCCCGTCGACGAGCCGAGCGAGTACACGCGCATCACGTACCAGAACCTCGATTTCGACGTCGATCTGGACGACGGCTTCTTCTCGCTGCGCAACCTGCGCGGCCTGCGCGCCGATTAAACCACTGGTCGATGGGCGCCCGCCTTCCCGCGACCCTGCTGCGCATCGGTTGGCGCAACCTGTGGCGCAACCCGCGCCGCACGGTCATCACGTCGCTGGCGATCGCCGTCGGCATGGTCATGCTGTCGTTCGTCCTGAGCATCATGGCCGGCATGCAGCGCGACATGATCGAGCGCGGCACCGAGCTGATGATCGGCCACATCCAGGTGCACGAGGCGTCGTACCGGCCCGATCGCTCGATCTTCGACACCATCCCGGGCGATGGACGCGAGCTCGCCGAACGCTTGCTCGACCGCGATACGATCTACGGCGCGGCGCCGCGGGTCAGCACCTTCGGACTCATGAGCTCGGGCGACAAGAGCCTCGGGGCCGAGATCCTCGGCGTCGATCGCGACGCCGAGTCGCAGGTGACGATCCTCGGGCGCGAGATGGTGGCCGGCGACCTGCCGGGCAGCGGCGACAAGACGATCGCCCTCGGCAAACTGGCGGCGAGCACTCTCGGCGTCGGCCTGGGAGACGAGATCGTCGTCATCACCCAGGCAGCGGACGGCTCCCTGGGCAACGACGCGTACCGGCTGGGCGGCATCTTCGACACCGGCCTGTCGCTGATCGACGGCGCCCTCGCCGTCCTCGACCTGGGAGTAGCGCAGGAGTTGATGGCGCTGCCGGCGGACAAGGTGCACGAGATCGCTCTGCGCACCGCCGCGCCGACCGAAGCGCGCCCGGTCGCGCAATCGCTCGGCGAGGCGCTGCACGTCGACGATATCGAGATCTCTCCCTGGCAAACGCTGACCCCGGAGCTGTCGAGCTGGGTTGCCATCAGCGACAGTTGGATGTGGATCATGTACGCGATCGTCTTCGCGCTGGCGGCGATCTCGGTGCTCAACACGATGCTGATGGCGGTCTTCGAGAGGATGCGCGAGTTCGGCGTCCTCGCCGCGATCGGCATGCGACCGGCGGCGGTGATCGGCATGGTGCTGGTAGAGGTGGCGGCGCTCGCGACGGTCAGCCTGCTGGTGGCGCTGGTGCTCGGCGCTCCGCTTCTCTACCGAGTCGTCGGCCGCGGCCTCGACTTGTCGTCGCTCACCGGCGGATTCTCGATGTCGGGCGTCAACGTCGGACCGATCATCCGCGGCGAGTGGGTCCTTTTCGAGTTCGGTCTCGCGGGTGCGCTGCTCGTCTCGTGCGCCGTCGTCGCGGGACTCTACCCTGCCGTGCGGGCGGCGCGCGCCGATCCAGCGAAGCTGACGCGCGGAGAGCTGCGGTGAATCTCGCGCTTCTGGTGCGCATGGGGTGGCGCAACCTGTGGCGGCACACGCGGCGCACTCTGTTGACCGCGCTGGCGTTCGCCATCGGCGTCTTTCTGCTCATCATCTCACTCGGACTCGGCGACGGCTCGCACGAGAAGATGATCGAGACCGGTGTCCGCCTCGGCAGCGGCCACGTCGTCGTCGAGCCGCCCGACGCCAGAAAGACAGTCGGCGAGCTGCACTATCTGAGCGCCGAGGCGGCGCAACGCGCCCAGGACGTATTGGCCCGCGCCGAGGTTCGCGATCACGTGCAGGGCTGGGCGCCGCGCCTGCTCGCCTCCGGTCTGGTCAGCTCGGCCAACAACTCGAGCGGCGTGCAGATCGTCGGCGGACTCCCCGAGCGCGAGCGCGGCGTCGCGTTGCTGCCCGAAAAGATCACCGAGGGCAGCTTTCTGGACGACGCCGGGCGCAGCGTGCCGGCGGCGATCGGCAGCGGTCTCGCCGAAAAACTCGGCGTCGAGCTGGGATCGAAGATCGTGCTGATGACGCAGGCTGGATCGGAGATCCAGAGTCAGTTGCTGCGCGTCGGCGGCATCTTCTCGACCGGGCTCGGCGAGGTCGATCGCCATCTCGTCGCGGTGCGGCTCGGCGATTTGCAGGCGATGATCCAGCGGCCGGGGTCGATCTCGCACCTGGCGGTGTTTCTCGACAGCTCGGAGCGAACGACGCGGGTTCGCGAAGCGATCGCAACCCGCATGGGCGACGGCGACAACGGCCCGGCACCCGCCGTCCTCACCTGGCAGGAGGCGATGCCGGAGCTGGCGCAGTTCATCGTCGTCGACGACGCCGGCAACTACCTCTTCAACGGCGTCATCCTGGTGATGGTCAGCCTCGGGGTCTTGAACACCATCCTCATGGCGGTGCTCGAGCGCCGCCGCGAGTTCAGCCTGCTGCTGGCGCTGGGCATGCGGCCGCTGCAGATTGCCGCCATGGTGATCCTCGAGAGCATGTTTCTCACCGCGTTGGGCACCGGTATCGGACTGCTCGCCGGCTTCGGTTTGCACAGGTACTTCGCCGTCCACGGTCTCGACTTCGGCAACCTGATCGATCAGAGCTTCACGGTGGCCGGTGTCAGCTTCGACACGGTGATCTACTCCTATCTCTACCCCGGCCGGATCGAGTGGACGCTGATCTTCGTCGCGCTGCTCGGCTTGTCGGCGTCCCTGTACCCGGCGTTGCGCGCGGCGCGCACCGATCCGACCGCAGCCACCCGTGG
>CADEER010000311.1 GCA_902826395.1 uncultured bacterium | reverse complement strand
TCATGCGGGAGAGGTGTTTCGTGCGGGCTTCGCCCGTCATTTGGAGAAAATCGACGGTGTCGGTAGGGCGAGGTGACCAGGAGTCTGTGAACGCCTTCTCGGATTGAAGTGACCCAGTATCGGTTGCCGGCAGCGGTTCGCGGGGTGTATCTGCGCGTCATCTCATGAGGCACTGCTCGAGAGCTGCGGTTTGGATCTGCTGTTGCGTACTGGCGGTCGCCAGTTGTGGTGGCGGCGAAGACGGCTCCGAGATCGCCGGCGAGCCGATTGCCTTCAGATTGCAGGCGCAGGGCGGCATCCCATTCGGAGACATTCCGTGGCCGAGCGATCTCTACCTCGACGCCGACGGCACGATCGGTGACGTTGCGGGCCTCGAGCGCATCGCCGCGATGCCGGGCAACATCGTCCGCGGTCTCGACCGGCTCGACGGATTCGGCCGTTCGACCGGCGCGCTGTTCTTTCTCGACAGCGACGTCGATCCGAGTCACCTGCCGCGCACGTGGGAGGCGGCGACCGCGGCGGATGCGCGCGTCTTCATCGCCGACGTCGACCCCGATTCACCGAACGAAGGCACACGCTATCCCGCGTACGCGAAGTTCCTGCCGACGCTCGGCTGCATCTCGGTCATCCCGGTGCCCGGCATCGTCCTGCCACCCGGTGTACGGCACGCAGCCGTCGTGACGGCGCGCGTACGAACGCGCGCCGGCGCGCCGCTGGTCGCCGACATCGAGCTGGACCGCATCGCGCGGCTGAGTGAGCGCGCGACGACCGCCGAGCTGTTGTATGGGGACGCGATCGATCGGCTGTTGGCGAGTGACAACGTCCGGCGCGCCGCGGATATCGCGGGCCTGGCCGTGTTCACTACCTCGCGTCGCGTCTTCGAATTGCCGGCGCTGCGCGAAAGACTGTTGGCGCAGCCGCAGCCCGAGCTCTTCCTCGACGCGGTGTCGGCCGCGCCGTACCGGGTAGCGGTGTTCGGCGCCGCTACCGAGCCGTCACTCGACGATTGGCTGGGTGCACCGACCGTCGATGAGGACGGGTTCGAGTGGCCGGGCGGCGACAACCCGACCGGCATCGCGCACGACGAGATCGCGGTCGTCGCGTCCGGCGCCTTTGCGGCGCCGAGCTTTCTCGATTCGCGGACGCGGCGCTTCGAGCGCGACCCGGCGAGCGATGAATACCGACTCGCACAACCCGACGCGCGGATTCCGGTGACGATCATCCTTCCCGTGCAGCCGCCGCCCGCGAGCGGCTATCCGGTGGTGATCCACGGCCACGGGCTGAGCAATCACCGCGGCAGCATGCTCGGCATCGCCAACGAGCTGGCGCGCGCCGGCTTCGCCGTGATCGGCATCGACGACGTGCTGCACGGCGCGCGCGCCAGCGCACCCGATGTGCAGAGCAACTTTCCGGGCGATTACGACGGGCCGGACGGCATCCCGGACACCTACGACTTCCCGATCCCGTTCTTTGCCGCTTTCGCCGACTTCGCCGCCATGGAGGACAACTTCCGCCAGACCGTGCTCGACCAGACGAGTCTGGTGCGCTTGATCCGGAGCTCTCGACTGGACCTGTCGCCGCTTGCCGCTGCGGCGGGCGACGGTGTCGAGCGCTGGCTCGATGCGACGCGCATCTACTGGAGCGGCGGCTCGCTCGGCGGCATCCTCGGGGCGATGACGATCGCCGTCGAGCCGGAGATCGCCGCCGCCGCGCTGCAGGTCCCAGGCGCGAGCTTCGTGCAACTGATCAGCACCAACTCGGCCGAGCTTGCGCCGGTGGTGGACGCGGTGGCCGGCGCGACGCTCGGTCTCCAGGGCGACGAGACGAGTGACGAGTTCCATCCGGTCGCGCTGCTGCTCGGCGCCGCGACCGAGGCCGGCGATCCGATCGCCTACGCGCCGCACGTGTTCGACCGCGGCCTCGCCCCCGGGCACGCGCCGCCCGACGTGCTCGTCACGTACGCGCCGTACGACGAAGTGCTGCCGAACATCGCCACGCACGCGTTGATCCGCGCCCTCGGCATCGACCTAACAGCGCGGTCGATCTTCGCGCTGCCCGGAGTCGAAACGGTCGAGCCACCGGTCGCCGGCAACCAGGCGAGCGGCGCGACCGGAGCGGCCGTTCAATACATGCCCGCCAACCACGGCCTCGGCTACGGGCGCTACGACACGCGCAAGTTCTTTCCCAACTTCGAAGCCGACGGATCGCTGCGGCAGCCACTGCCGATGGAATTCACCATCGAGCAACCGGTGCGCGAACACGCCGACCAGTTGGTCGCGTTCTTCACCAGCGCCGCCGCCGGCGAACCCGCCCGCATCGAGATGACGGCCCCACCGCTCGCCGACTACGACGGCGACGGCGTCCTCGACGCCGACGAGCAGCTCGCCGGCACCGACCCATACGACCCGACGATCTTTTGAAAGTGAACTCACCACAGAGACACAGAGGCACGGAGGCATCTCAGAGATGCGCGACCCCTTCTCCGTGTCTCCGTGTCTCTGTGGTGAACAAACTGAGATTCGAACTACGGAGGTGAACGGCGGTGATATTCGAAGAGATCAGGTCCGGCGGGTGTTGTTCGTATCTCGTCGCCTGCGGGGAAACCTGTACGGGAGTGTTGATCGACCCCGAGCTGTCGCAGATCGACCGCACGCTCGGACTGATGGCGCGCGACGGTGTACGCCTGCAGTACGTCATCGACACCCACACCCATGCCGATCACTTCTCGGCGTCGCGCGACGTCGCCGAGCAACTGCGCGTTCCGGTCATCATGCACAAGTCGAGCGCTGCGCCGTATGTGGATATGCGCGTCGACGACGGCGAGACGCTGATTGCCGGTAAGCTGCGGCTGCGCGTCCTGCACACTCCCGGTCACACCGAAGACTCGATCTCGTTGGTGCTGCCCGACCGCGTGTTTACGGGCGACGCATTGTTGCGCCTCGGCACCGGGCGGACGGATCTGCCAACCGGCGATCCGACTGTCCTGTACGACAGCCTGTTCGGCAAGCTGCTGCGCCTCCCGGACGAGCTGGCCATCTATCCGGGTCACAATTACAAGAACCTCCCGGTGACGACCATCGGCCAGGAGCGGGCCGAGAATCCGCGGCTGCAGAAGACCGATCGCGCCGCCTTCGTGGAAGAGATGCGCAAGTTGAACCTCAGCATGCCCGACCATCTGACCGAGGCTCTCCGCACCAACCGCACCGGCGGCAAAACGGTGGCGGAGCTCCTCGACGAGGCGGCGCGGCAGATCGCCTTCATGTCGATGGAGGAGGTGTGCGGCGCGATCGGCAGCGGCGCGACGAACCTGGTGATCCTCGACGTGCGCGAGCGCGACGCCTACGAAGCGGGGCATATTCCCGGCGCTCGCCACGCCCCGCGCGGCCAGCTCGAGCTGCGCGTCGATCAGTTGCTGCCGGATCCGACTGCGCGCATCCTGACGTACTGCGAGTTCGGCAAGATCTCTACCTTGGCTGCCGCGACCCTGCGCTCGCTCGGCTTCAACCGCGCCGTGGCGCTCGACGGCGGTATGAAAGCGTGGCGCGAAGCGGACTACCCGGTCGAAGTTGGGGCGTCTCCAACCTGACGAAAAGAACTCACCACAGAGGCACAGAGACACGGAGAACAAGGGA
>CADEER010000310.1:1851-3653 GCA_902826395.1 uncultured bacterium | reverse complement strand
GTACTCGTACACGGAGTTTCCTGCAGAATTCGGGCATGGATCGTGTACGGGTACGTGTACGAGTACGTGTACGGGAGAAAATCGACAGTCCCGTAGGAGAGGTGATTCTTGGCGCCGCGGAGCGTTTCGTCGACACCCTGCGCGCCGTGGACTATTGAGGAACGCGATGATCGGGGGAGGAACGCACGTGAGCGAAGAGCTCGATGCCGTCGTCGTCGGCGCCGGTCACAACGGCCTGGCGGCGACCGCCGTGTTGGCAAAGCGCGGCTTGCGCGTCCTCTGTCTTGAAAAGAACGGGTACCTCGGCGGCATGGCGGGGACGCGCGAGATTCTCTCCGGATGTCGCAACGACGTCGGCGCGAGTCTGCTGTTCCCGCTCGCCAAGGGCCTCGCCGAAGAGCTCGAGCTGGCGCGCTACGGCGTCGAGCTCATCGACCTGCCGATCATGGCGACCAACCTGACGTCGCGCGCCGCGCCGCCGGCGGTCTTCTACGCCAACCCCTTGCGCATGGCGGGCCACGTACTGCGCAACTTCGGTCCAGGAGCGGCGCTCGGCTTCGCGCGGCTCATGCACTTCTGCCAGTACCCGGCCGGACTGATGGATCGATTCACGCCGCGCAGCGTGCCGCCGACTCTGGAGGAGCTGCTGGCCAGAGCGCCGAACGCCGCCAAGCGTCGGCAGATCGAGCTCGCTTTCACCGGCAGCGCGATGGATCTCATCGACCGCTTTCTCCCCGACACCCGCAAACATCGCACCTTGCGCGCGCTAGCTGCCTTTGCCGCCGTGCAGTCGACGTACAAAGGTCCGTTCACCCCGGGCAGCGCGCTGTGCCTGGTTTATACCTTCGCGCAGAACGAGGCCGGCGGACTGATGCGGCGCGTGAAGGGCGGGATGGGCATGCTGTCGGAGGCGCTGGCGCGCTCGATCGCCGACAAGGGCGGCGAGGTGCGTTTGAAGACGCCGGTGGCGCGCATCCTCGTCGAAGGCGATCGCGCGGCGGGCGTCGAGCTGCGCGACGGGAGCCGCATCCGCGCCCGCGCCGTGCTGTCCAATCTCGACAAGCCGGCGACGTTCTTCCGCCTCGTCGGGCGCGAGCACCTGCGCGACGAGCTGATCGAACGGATCGAGGGCATCGAGCAGCGCGGGGCATTCATGCACTTATTGTTCAAGCTGCGGCGCCTGCCGCGCTATGGTGCGCCGTTCGAGCATCTCAACGCCGACCCACGCACGCGCTTCAACACGACGCTGGTGCCCGACCCGGAGCTGCAGCAGGCGAGCTACGAAGCCTGCGCACGCGGTGAGGTGCCGGAGAATCCGGCAGTCGGCATGCAGATCCCGACGGTGATGGACCCGAGCCTGGCGCCGCCTGGCTTCCACATCGCCACGACCTACGGGTTCTTCTTTCCGTGCACGGCGCCGCCGGCCGAGCGCGGTCGCCTGCGCGACGAGATGGCGGAGCGAGTCATCGATCGGCTGAGCGAGTTTCTGCCCGATCTGCGCGACTGCATCGTCGAGCGAGCCGTCTTTTCCTCCGATCACTTCGCGACCATGCAGGGTGCCACCAACGGCGACTTCACGCACGGCCTCATCCATCCCGAGCAGATGATCGGTGGCCGCCTGCTGGTGCCAGGATCGGCGTATGCGACGCCCATCCCCGACCTCTATCTCTGCGGCGCGTCCTGCCATCCCGGACCGGGGGTGACGTTCCTGCCCGGCTACGGTGCCGCCTGCGAAGTGGCGGATGCCTTGCGGGCAGCGGCACCGATCCGGATACGCGGCGCCGCCTGAGGCCTGGATGCGG
>CADEER010000310.1:0-1751 GCA_902826395.1 uncultured bacterium | reverse complement strand
GAAAGCGCGGCAAGGTTGGCGCGAGATCGGTGAAGAAGACGGTGCATCGCGCACCGCGCATAAGGCAGTACCCCTCCGCGGCGGTGGGAACGGCCCGACGATTCCCTCGCATACAGTTGCCGCGGAGAGAGCAAGACAGAAAAGTGAATACCACCCCTTCGCGGCGGCGACGCCGTCCGAATCGCCCCCGCCCGTCCTCACCGGTTCAGCAAACGCACGCCCCGCGCGGTCAGACACCGCACGCCCCGCGCGGTGTGACACCGCACGCAGCCGCCCCCCCGGCCCTCAATGCGGAGCAGATCGAGGCGATCGCCCGCTCGCAGTTCACGGGCCTCGGCCTGTCGCAGCAGATCGTGCGCGCGGTGCTCGAAGAGGAATACTCGATCGCCACTCCGGTCCAGACCCAGGTGATCCCGGAAGCAGCGCGTGGTCGCGACGTGCTCGCGTTGGCGCAGACGGGCACCGGCAAGACGGCGGCCTTCGTCCTGCCGATCCTCGAGATGCTGTCGCGCGCGGAGGACCGGTCGGATGCGATCCGGGTGCTGATCCTGACGCCGACGCGCGAGCTCGCCGCCCAGATCGACGAGCGAGTCGGAGCGTACGGCCGCTACCTCGGCATCCGGCACGCCGTGATCTACGGCGGCGTCAGCCAGCAGCGCCAGGAGATAGCGCTCTCACACAGACCGCGAGTGCTCGTCGCAACGCCCGGACGCCTGCTCGATCTGATGAACCAGGGATTCGTCAAGCTCGACGAGATCCGACACTTCGTTCTCGACGAAGCCGACCGCATGCTCGACATGGGCTTCGTGCACGACGTGCGGCGCGTCACCGCCGCGCTGCCGAAACAGCGCCAGACGCTGCTGTTTTCCGCCACCATGCCGGACTCGGTCGAAGCGCTCGCGCAAGGGCTGTTGCGCGATCCCGCAAGGGTCAACGTCACGCCCAAGGTCGCGGCGGCGGAGACCGTGGAGCAGGCAGTCGTCTTCGTCGAACGCGCCCAGAAGAGCGCGCTGCTCGAGCAGATGCTGCGCAGCGACGAGGTCGAACGCGCCATCGTCTTCACTCGCACCAAGCACGGTGCGAACAAGGTCTCGCGCCGCCTCGAGCAGGTGGGCATCGACGCCCCGGCGATCCACGGCAACAAGTCGCAGGGCGCCCGCGAGCGCGCTCTCGGCGATTTCCGTGCCGGCAAGTCGCGAGTGCTGATCGCCACCGACATCGCGGCGCGCGGCATCGACGTGACCGACATCTCGCACGTGATCAATTTCGATCTGCCGGATGTGGCGGAGAGCTACGTGCACCGGATCGGCCGCACCGGCCGTGCCGGCGCGACGGGCC
Source organism: uncultured bacterium (assembly GCA_902826395.1). Classification (GTDB taxonomy): domain Bacteria; phylum Desulfobacterota; class Binatia; order HRBIN30; family CADEER01; genus CADEER01. Next base: position 413 of record CADEER010000310.1, on the reverse strand, counting down.
GCGCGATCTCGTTCTGCGAGCGCGACGAACGCACCATGCTGCGCGAGATCGAGCGGTTGATCCGCAAGCCGCTCGCCGTTCTCGACGGCGGCGCGTTCGGCATCGATTTGCAGGCTGCCGCTTCGTCCACCGCCATCGATAGCCGCGACCAGCGGCCGCAGCGCATCGAACGACGGCAGCCCGCATCTCCGCACGCCAACCGGGGCCATCGCCAAGCCGTGCCGGCGCAAAGTCGCCGCGGCCGGAGGCGTCGGAGCGCCGTTTCAGCCGCTCCGCGCTGAGGCGAAGTCGCACGACTGGACCTCCCCCTAGCCCCCTCCTTGGCAAGAGACTGTCGGAAAACGAAAGATCAGTGACCGTACACGTACGCGTACCCGTACTCGTACACGGAGTTTCCTGCAGAATTCGGGCAT
>CADEER010000309.1 GCA_902826395.1 uncultured bacterium | reverse complement strand
CTCGCCGACGAGATCAACCGCGCGCCGGCCAAGGTGCAGAGCGCGCTGCTCGAGGCGATGCAGGAGCGCCAGGTGACGATCGGCGACGAGACCTTCGAGCTGCCGTCGCCGTTCCTCGTGCTGGCGACGCAGAACCCGATCGAGCAGGAAGGCACGTACCCGTTGCCGGAGGCGCAGGTCGACCGCTTCATGCTCAAGCTGTCGGTCGGCTACCCGACGCGCGAAGAGGAGCGATTGATCCTCGATCGCATGGCGTCGACCAATCCGGTGCATGCCGTGTCGAGAATCGTGTCACCGGCCGAGATCGTCGAGGCGCGCCGGCTGGTCGACGGCGTGTACATGGACGACAAGATCAAGGAGTACATCATCGACCTGGTGATCGCGACGCGCGATCCGAAGCAGTTCGGTCTGGATCTGGCGCCGTTCATCCAATACGGCGCGTCGCCGCGCGCGACTCTGTTTCTGACGCTGGCCGCCAAGGCGTATGCCTTCATCGAGGGCCGCAGCTACGTGATCCCGCAGGACGTCAAGACGATCGGCGCCGACGTGCTGCGCCACCGCATCACCATCTCCTACGAGGCGGAGGCGGAAGAGCTGACGTCGGATGCGATCGCGCAGCGCATCTTCGACGGAGTGCCGGTTCCGTAACAGCAGCGCGATGCTCACCACCGAGCAGATCAAGGCGATCCGCAAGATCCAGATCCGCACCAGTCACCTGGTCAGCGACCTCTTCGGCGGTCAGTACCAGAGCGTCTTCAAGGGGCGGGGGATGGAGTTCGCCGAAGTGCGGCAGTACCTGCCCGGCGATGACGTGCGCTCGATCGACTGGAACGTTACGGCGCGCACCGGCGAGCCGCACGTCAAACGCTTCAGCGAGGAGCGCGAGCTGACCGTGATGCTGGTGGTCGACGTGTCCGGCTCGACGCACTTCGGCTCGACGGCGCAACTCAAGCAGGAGCTGGCGGCGGAGATCGCGGCGCTGCTCGCCTTTTCGGCGATCGCCAACAACGACAAGGTCGGGTTGGTGATCTTCACCGACCGCGTCGAGCTGTCGCTGCCGCCGCGCAAGGGCAATCGGCACGTGCTGCGCGTGGTGCGCGAGATCCTCAACCACCGGCCGCAGGGACACGGCACCGACATTCCGCTCGCCCTCGACCACCTCAACAAGGTGACGCGCCGCCGCTGCGTCGTCTTCCTGCTCTCCGACTTCCTGCAGGCCGACATCAAGGGCTCGCTGCGCATCGCGAGGAAGCGCCACGACCTGATCGGCGTCGTCCTCGAGGATCCGCGCGAGATCGAGCTGGCGCCGGCCGGACTGGTGGCGCTGCACGACGCAGAAGCAGGGGCCGAGATTCTCGTCGATACGTCGGACCGCGGTGTCCGCGAGGCGTTTCGGCGCCACCAGGTCGCGCGCCGCGACGCGCGCGACGGCATGCTGCGCTCCGTCGACGTCGACGCGATCCGCGTTCGCACCGATCAGCCGTATACGCGCGAGCTGATGCGCTTCTTTCGGGCGAGACAATAGAGATGCAGGGGGCAGGGGTCAGGGGTCGGGGGTCAGGGAAGGTCGGCGGCTTTGCCGCCGTCGGTCTGATGCTGTTAGCGGCTCTGGTCGTGGCGCAGCCGCCGGTGAAAGTGACGACTCGGGTCGAGCCGGAGACGGTGAGTATCGGGACGCCGTTTCGGTACTACGTTCGGGTCGAGAGCACGGGCGACGCGGAGGTGGTGATGCCGCTGTTGGTCGAGCGCATCGGCGACTTCATGATTCGCGATTTCGGCAGCACGGAGCCCGCAGCGGATGCGGCGGGCTCGGTCACCGTGACCGAGCGCTGGTACGAGCTGATCGGCTACACGCCGGGAGTACAGTCGGTCGACGGTGGCTCGATCTCGTATCGCGTCGCGGGCGGGGAGCTCGAGCAGCTCGAGGTTCCCGACGCGGTCGTGACCATCGCCAGTCTCCTCGACGGCCTCGATGAGACCGCGGCGGCAACCGCCGACATCCGCGACATCCACGGCCCCGTTCGGGTGCCCGAGCCGGCGCGGCCGTGGTGGCTGTTGGCGGTCGGCGCGGCGTTGGCGGCACTGGTCACCTGGGCGATCTGGCGCTGGTCTTCGCGGCGGCGCGCCGTCGCTGCCGTCTTCGCGCGGCCGGCGCACGAGATCGCGCTCGAAGCGCTCGCCGCGCTGCACGCCGCGCGTCTGCTGTCCGACGGACGTCACGCCGAGTTCTATGTGCGCCTCTCCGGGATCGTGCGCGCCTACGTGGAGGGGCGGTTCCGGATGCGGGCGCCGGAGATGACGACCGAGGAGTTCTTGCAGGCGGCGCAGTCCAACCGCGAGCTGCCGGCGGCCGATCGCAGCCGCCTCAACGAGTTCCTGCGCGAGGCGGATCTGGTGAAGTTCGCCCGCCACGTGCCGACGGTCGAACAGGGCGAGCGCGCTTTCGAGGCTGCGCGCGACTTCGTCGCGCGCACGGCGCCGCAGCCGGAGGAAGCACATGCGGCTGCATGATCGGCTGATGCACGGCGGGGCTCGCCGAGTCGTGCGGTGCGCGGATCTCGAGAGCCCGTACACGTACTCGTACACCTACACGTACCCGTTCACGGAAGCTCGTCGAGCAATTGAACCGTGTACGTGTACGAGTACGAGTACGTGTACGGAGAAGCAGCGACAGGGCGAGGAGATCCATGCGGCTGCATGATCCCCTGGCGCTGCTGCTGCTCGTCGCCCTGCCGTTGTTGTGGCGCTGGGCGCGCCGCCGGCCGCCGGCGCTCGGCTATTCGTCGCTCGACCTGTTCCGCGGCACCGGAGGTGGCGCGCGGGCGCGCTGGCGGCGACTGCTGCCGGTGGTGCGACTCGCCGCATTGGCGCTGCTGATCGCGGCGCTGGCGCGGCCGCAGCTCGGCGACGAGGACAGCACCGTGCGCAGCGAGGGAATCGACATCATGCTCGCGGTCGACGTCTCCTCCAGCATGCTCGCCGAGGACTTCGAGCTCGACGGCGCCCCCGCCAATCGGTTGCAGGCGGTCAAGGACGTGGTGCGCCAATTCGTCGAGCAGCGCGGCGGCGACCGCATCGGTCTGGTGCTGTTCGCGGCGCGGCCGTACCTGCAATCGCCGCTGACGCTCGATCACGGCTGGCTGATGGCGAATCTCGACCGCGCCGAGACCGGCATGATCGAAGACGGCACGGCCGTCGGCTCGGCGCTGGCGAGCTCGGTCAACGCACTCGAAGCGTCGGAGAGCAAAGGCAAGGTGGTGATCCTGCTCACCGACGGGCAGAGCAATGCCGGCAAGGTGACGCCGGAGGACGCCGCCAAGGCAGCGGCGGCACTCGGCTACAAGGTCTACACGATCGGTGCCGGCACGCGCGGTGTCGCCCGCTATCCGCAGATCGATTTCCTCGGCAACAAGCGCTACGTGCCGATGCAGGTCGACATCGACGAGAAGACGCTGGGCATGATCGCGCAGGAGACGGGTGGCAAGTACTTTCGCGCCACCGACATCGAGAGCCTGCGCAACGTCTACGCCGAGATCGATCAGCTCGAGAAGACCGAGCACGAGGGGCTCGTGTATCTCGACTACCACGAGCTCTATCCATGGCTGGCGATCCCGGCGCTGCTGCTGCTCGGCATCGAGGTGTTGCTGGCGGAGACGTGGCTGAGGGTGTTGCCGTGA
>CADEER010000308.1 GCA_902826395.1 uncultured bacterium | reverse complement strand
CGTACACGTACTCGTACACGATCAATGCCCGAATTCTGCGGGGAAACTCCGTGTACGAGTACGGGTACGAGTACGTGTACGGTCACGAATCTTCAGTTTTCCGACAGTCTCCTTAGGGAGAGGGCAATGAAATGACTCTCCTATGTCAGCCCATGTGCCACAGGGCTAAGCGAGCTCTCCGAATGAGAGACCGACGCGAGAGCGCGTCAGGGCCTCTTGAGCGCGTCGCGGATCTGAGTCAGGAGCACAATCTCCTCCGACGGCGGCGCCGGCGGCGGCGGAGCCTCTTCCTTCTTGCGCTGCATCGTGTTCATCAGCTTGATGATCGCGAAGATGGCAATCGCGACGATCAGAAAATCGAGCACGGCGTTGATGAACACCCCGTACTTGATGGCGACCGCCTCGGTGCCCTCGCTCGCGTCTTTCAGAGTGATCATCAAGCTCGAGAAATCGGCGCCGCCCATCAGCAGACCGATCGGCGGCATGATGACGTCCGCAACCAGCGAGCTCACGATCCTGCCGAAGGCGGCGCCGATGATGATGCCGACGGCCATGTCGACCACGTTGCCCCGCATCGCAAACTTCTTGAACTCCTCCAACATTCTCTCCTCCTTGTCGCCTCTCGCGGCGACGATGAATGCGCGGCCGAGCTCCCGCCGCGATCAGTCCCGTTCTGCCATGCCCGCCCCGGGCATGGATCTCATTGCCAGCCGATGACCTCGTAGCCTTTCTCGCTCAGACAGCGCTGCACGAAGTTCTTCAGCACCGGATCCGGCTCGTCGCTGCCCATCGAGCTGAAGATGCTGCTCATCAAACCTGCCGCGGCGCCGCCGGCCGCGCCCGACGCGGCCCCGCGTCCGGCGTCGCCGTAGATGGCACCTCCAGCCGCACCCGCCGCAGCCCCCACACCGGCGCCGACGGCCGCGCGACCGGCGGCATCCTTGGCAGCCTTACCCGCATCGCTCTTGCCGGCGGCGAAATCTTCGCCGCGCCGCAGGCACTCATTGATGTCGGCCTCGACCGCCTCAGGCCCTGCTTCCTGCGCCTTGGCGTTCGGATAGACCACCGGGCGGCTGGCGCCGCAGCCGAGAAGCGAGAGCAGCGCCGCACCCGCAATGAAAGTCCGACTGGCCATACGACCTCCTCTAATCGGAATGGGACTTCGAGCTCCGCAGGCGGAAATCGCCTTCGACCACGCCCGTCATCTGTAGCTGCGAGGCGCCCGCGAAGTCCAGAATCGAGGCGACATCCATGCCATCGACTCGACCTCGAATCTCGAAGGTCGACTCTCCATCGACGGCAGCTACGGCTCCCGTGCCGGTGAGCTCGCCGCCCATCGCCCGCACCGACAAATGCGGCAGCGCTCCATCGTTCAAGCTCGCCACCGTCGCCGAAAGCTCGACCGGCTCGCCGGCCACCATGAACCGCGTCGCCGGAATCTCGATCTGGTCGCCGTTGAACGCAACGCGCATGGAAAGCCCGGACACATCGACGCCACCCGGCCGAGCGGCGCGCACATCCGTCAGCGTCACCGATCCGTCGAGCCGCGGGGCCGCAGATGACAGCGGACCGCTGGCGCGCACGTCGACGTCCACTCGACCGGCTATCTCCAGTCCCTCGGCCGCCGGAACGAGATCGGCCAATCCCGCGAGCGCGATATCTCCCCCTGTGAGCCGCACATCGATCGGAGTCTTCTCGTCGAAGCCAACTGTCCCCTCGGCGCGAACCGTGGCATCGGCGATATGGAGTGTCAGAGCGCCGACGCGCAGAGCATCGTTCGCAACCGCCAGATTGGCGTCGGCGACCAACGTCACGCCTCCCGGCTTGCGGAGGAATTGCCCGTACTCGATGACCGCTCCCGTCGCATCCAACGACGCGACGACGGTCGGCTCGGCGATCGTGCCGTCGATGCCGGCCACGAGAGTGATCGGGTCGTCGGACGATAGATCGGCCGGGACCCAGTCACGGACGATCGGCACTTCCCGGAGGCCGTCGATGATCACAGGTCCCAGGTGAAAGTCGAGGTCGAGCGGCGTCTCCAACACTCGGTCCGGCGCGCCGAGGGGACCGACGGTGCCGTCGATGGTCACGTTCTGCTCCGCCGCACCCAATACTGCCGCCGCCAGCTCTATCCCCATCTCGCTGTCGAACCCGACATCCGACGCCGACAGATCGATCTGCTCGACCAGCACCTCCGCCTCCGACGATCCGGCGCGATCGACGACGCGCACGCTCCCGCCCCGTATCCGCAGATCGGATACCCGCAGCGGCACCTGCTCCGGTGTCGCCCCGCCGCCGCTTCCGCCCGCGATCGATTGGAAGTTGAAGCCCTCGGCCGCGCGGATCACGGTGACCCGCGGCGCATCCAGCAGGACGCGCGACAACTCGTAGCGGCCGAAAATCGCAGGCAGCAGCTTCACCGCGACGACCGCGCGATCGACTTCTACGAAGGCGCCATCCGAGAAAGACGGATCATCGCCGATCGTCACCTGCGTCACCTCGACACCAGGGCCGAACAACGAGACGCCGAGCTCGCCGAAACGCACATCCCGCCCGAGCGCCGCCGCCGCCCGCTCGATCAGCCACTCACGGTTGTCATCCAGGTAGGCCTCGATCCGCGACGCGGCGAACCTGATCCCACCGGCGACAACCAGCAAGCCGGCGACACCGGCGATGGCTATTCTCCGCATGCATAGTGAAGATCCCACGTACCGATCGCCTCGCCAACCGCCGCAGGTAACACGCAACGTAACGGCTCACGAAACCGCAGATGAACACAGATGAACGCAGATGAGAGCTGATTCGAAACACGATCTGCGTTCATCTGCGTTCATCTGTGGTTCTAATCTTTTGTCACGACCCACCCGCCGGTCCGATTGCCATCGGTACCGTGGCAGGCAAGAGTCGCGCGTCGTGGATCTCTCGAGCCATCGAACGATCGCCGCTGATTACCTGGCCATCGCGGCAGGTGGTGCCGTCGGGTCGCTGGCGCGCCATTGGATCGCAACCGCCTTGCCGCCGGCCCCGGCCGCCATCCCCTGGGCCACTTTGATCGCCAACCTGGTCGGCTCGTTCGCTCTCGGCTACGTCGCGCGCGCCGGCATTCTCGGCCGCCGACAGTTGCTCTTCGTCAGCGTCGGCGTGATCGCGTCGTTCACGACCTTTTCGACGCTCGCCGGAGAGATCGCCCAGCGCGGCGCCGACGGGTACCTCTCGCTTGCCGCCGGGTACGCGGCAGCGACGGTCGTCTGCGGACTTTTGGCCGCGTGGGCCGGCGCCGAGCTGGCGATCCGTCGCGCCGCGGGCGGAGCAGACACATGACTGCGCTCGCCGTTGCGGTCGGCGGCGCCATTGGCGCGTGTCTGCGCGCCATCTTGATGAGCGGGATCGCGGCCACCGTCGGGCATCGCTTCACCCACGGGCTCGCCGTCGTCAACGTTCTGGGCTCGTTCTCGTTCGGATGGATCATCGCCAACGTCGACCCGAACCTGCATCCACTCCTGCTGACCGGACTCTGCGGCGGGCTGACGACGTTCTCGACCTTTGCTCACTCGGCGGTTGAGCTCCTGCGCGCCGGCCGGTTCGGTGCGTTCGTCACCACGACCGCGCTCAACCTGGCCGGAAGCCTCGTCGCAGTCGCCTGCGGCGCGGCGCTCGCGGGACACTGAGAAGATCAATAAA
>CADEER010000307.1 GCA_902826395.1 uncultured bacterium | reverse complement strand
GGGCGGATGGGGGGGGCGATCGAAGCCGGGAGCGATCCGCTGAAGCGCCTGGGCACGGCGGAACAGCTCGAGGAGGCCGCGTCCCCGGGGATGTCGGTGGGCGCGTACTACGAGACCTGGATCGCCGACAAGGAGCCGCCGCTGGCGCGCCGCGCCCAGGCGCGCGACTACCGCAAGCACATCGAGGGCTACGTCCTACCGCGGCTCGGACACGTGCCGATCGCGACTCTCAAGGCGCGGGACATCCTCGGGCTGCGCTCGGAGCTGCTGCACCGCGGGTTGTCGCTCAAGTACGTGAAGAACATTCTCGGCGGCAGCTTGAAGGCGATGGTGCGGGACGCGCGCGAGATCGACGAGCTGCTTGCCCATAATCCCTTCGTCGGCGTGCGGTGGGGGCGGACTCCCGTGCCGGGGCCGGAGCCCTTCGGCGCCGACGAGCGACAGCGCATCATTGCGTGGTTTCGCGACCGGTTGTTCCGCTTCGACGGCGAGTACCGACGGGATGGCGATCGGGTGCGGCCGCACCCGCCGTACTACGCCTACGTTCACATGTTGTTCTGGACTGGGATGCGGCCCTCGGAGGCATCGGCGCTGCGCTGGCGCGATGTGGACCTGGATGCCGGTGTCGCGCAGGTGTCGCGCTCGCGGCACCTGTGGGAAGAGAGCGCGCCGAAGACGGCGCAGGCGTCGCGAACGATCGAGCTGCTGCCCGAGACGGTGCGGGTGCTGCGCGGGATCGCGCCGGCGAAGGAAGGTCGCGAGGCGCACGTCTTCACCAACGTCAGGGGTTTGCCGATCGAGCCGAACTCGCTCCTGCGGCACTGGTACGTCTGCCTGAGGGAGCTCGGGGTGCGGCAACGCGGGCTCTACGCGACCAAGGACACCTACATCTCGACGGCGCTGACAGCGGGCGTGAATACGTCGTGGCTCGAGGCGCAGACGGGCGTGCGCTACGAGACGATGCGGCGGCACTACGGGAAGTGGCTGCGCGCCGAGGGGGCGGATCAGCTACAGAAGATCCGCGATTTGGCCCCCGAATTGGACCCCAAGAAACTTCCGAAGTCGGAAGTGCGGGAAACGTCGAGAGATTCTGAGTGCGAAAGGGGGGACTTGAACCCCCACGGGTTTTACCCCACAGGATCCTGAATCCTGCGCGTCTGCCAATTCCGCCACTTTCGCGTGCGCTGGGAACTGTCGTTGATAGCGGGCCGATTGGTGCATGGCAAGACGGCGGGGGGTGTTTGGTGGACGAGTGGATGGGACGCGCGTCCCTCGATACGGCCCTGTGGGCCTACTCAGGATGGACGGGCTGGGCGGCAAGCCGATCTGAGCTCCCCGACTGCGTTCCCGATTCACAGTTCACGGTCACCGGTTCACAGTTCACGTTCAAAGGCCGTTGCGCAGCTCTTCCAGGAAGCTGGCGAGGGGAAGTACTTCGATCCCGGGCTCGGGGCGCAGGGTCTGTGTGCCGAGATAGACGGCGATGCGGCGCTCGATTCCATTCAGGTCGGCGATGGCTCGCAATCCTTTGCTGAGATCGGCGCGCCAACGGCGCGCGGCTTTGACCTCGATGGCGATCAGCCGCTTGCCGCGCTGCAGGACGAAGTCCACTTCGGTGTGCTTTGCCTCGGCCGGTGACCAGTAGGCTATGGCGTCGTAGAGGCCGCGATAGTCGTGGTAAGCGCGCAGGCACTGTGCGATCCAGCCCTCGAACAACGGGCCGAGTGCGTCAGCATCGGGCGGACCGGATCTGCCGGCGACGGCGCGCGCCAAGCCGGGATCGATCCAGTACAGCTTCGGGTGGCGCTTCTCGCGCACGCGCAGGCGCGCCTCGTACGCAGGGACCTGGAAGGTGAAGAGCGTGTCGTCGAGAATCTGCAGATACCCTTGAACGGTAGTGCGCGCGACTCCCGCGTCACGCGCAAGCGACGCGACGTTGAGTGCCTGCCCGTGGAAGAGGGCGGCGATCGGCAGGAAGCGCGCGAAGCCGGCGAGGTTCCGGGTCGCCCCCTCGGCCTGGATCTCTTCCTTCAAATAGAGGCGGACGTACGACGACAAGGTGTCGCGCCGATCCTCCGCGGCATGCACGATAGGCAGGGCGCCGGTGTCGAGAATTTCGTCGAGGCGAAACGCGCGGCCCAACTCTTCCGGAAGATACGGGTGCAGATGGCGGAGCGACGCGCGGCCGGCCAGGAGATTGACGCCCGAGCGGCGCAGCTTGCGGGCGCTCGATCCCGACAGGGCGAACCGCAGCCGCTTGGCCTCGATCTTCTGATGGACGACGTTGAGCAGGTTGGGCAGGCGCTGAATCTCGTCGATCACGACCGTCGAGCGGTCGGCCAGCGCGTCGAGCTCAGCCGAGAAGAGCGACGGATCGACCAGATAGCTCTGAAACCGCGCTTCATCGAGCAGGTCGATCCAGTAGGCGTCCGGATGCAGCCGCCGTAGCCAGGTGCTCTTCCCCGAGCCGCGCGGCCCGAACAGGAAGTAAGAGCCCTTGGGCGGCTTGAAGAGCCGGTCCAGTGTGTCGGCCATGCCGGCATATTACGCCGTAAAGTGCCGGCAAGCCAATCGGGGCCTGGCGTCGACAGATGTGCCGGTTCACCTCCCGAAGTCGCGCCGTCCACGGCGCCGGACGGCGGCCACTCCGAGCATCACCAGGGCGGCGGCGATTCCGGTGAGGGTCAGCGGCGATGCCGCCGGTGCCATGACGCCGCCCGATTGCGCGCAGCCGGGAATGGCGCTGCACTCGGTCGGCTCGAAGCCATCGACGAGGCACCCCTCGAGGTCGCAGACGCTGCCGCAGACGGTGCTCGACGCGTCGATGCAGATGGCGCCGTCGGGAACCCGTGGCGGGGCGCCACCCGAGGTGGTTGCCCTCTCGCTGCAGTCGCAGATGCAGCAGCCCTCGGGGTCGGATTCATCGGCGAGAGCCGGTGTCGCGACCAGCAGAATTGCCGACAGCAACAATATCAACGCGGTTGGATCGATGGTGATTCTCGCCGTCATGCGCGCCTCCGAGGTTGCGGCTGGATATCACAAGATGCCGGTGGGCCGGAAGGAGCGAGACAGAGAGATCTAGAGACGCGGCAATCGATGCATCTCGATGCAAGTGAGCGATGGGGCTGACGGTTTGTGCGTGCGACACGGCTCATCGATGTGCTTGCGACGTGACTTGGGCCGCCCTTTTGTGCAATCTTCGCGCCTATGAATCGATCGCGATTGGTAGGCTGTCTGGTTTCGTTGGTCGTAGCGAGCGCGGGTGTCGGCAGTGCTCAGGCGCAGAGCTGCCTGGGGGATTGCGACTCCGACAACAACGTCGAGATCAACGAGCTGATCCTGGGGGTGAACATCTCGCTCGGCCTGCAGCCGATTTCGGTGTGTCCCCAATTCGGAGCACCGCCGGTGAGCATCAGCGATCTGGTGCGCGCTGTCCTCAACTCTCTGGAGGGCTGCCCGCCACTGCCGACGCCCACCATCACGTTGACTCCGGAACCTACGGCGACCGAGGTCGCCACCTCTACTCCGGTAGCCACGGATACGGCCGCACCGACCGATACACCTGCCGCACCGACCGATACACCTGATGTTGGCGATACACCCACCGCAACGCCTGTCGCGACGGAGACCGGCGAGCCAGGCACGCCGACTGCGACCGCGGAGGCGACTGCAACCGCGGAGGCGACTGCAACCGCGGAGGCGACTGCAACCGCGGAGCCCGGCACGCCTACCGCCACGTCAGAGGCGACCG
>CADEER010000306.1 GCA_902826395.1 uncultured bacterium | reverse complement strand
GCTCTGCCGCGGCTTCAAGAACCGGAGGGTTCTCTCGACGATCAGCGGCGGATCACCCGTTGGCAATTTGCAACAACACGCGGCGGTGGCAGGGGGCGCCGATCGGGCAGTAGCACGCGAGGTTGAAGCCGCGCAGGTCGTGCGCCGCGGCTTCAGCGAGGTCGGGATTTGTTGCGATGTGGCGCTCGTACTTCGCGACGCATTCCTCGGCGCTGCCGTCGACGCCGACCTTGAAGGGATTGCCCCAGCGCGATGGGCGGGCGACCACCACGGTGTTCGGCGGCAGGCGCCAGCCTTTGATTCGCCGCAGTTGAACCTCGCGCGGGTAGTCGGTGCCGGTTTGTCGCGGGTCGTTCACCGGCAGTGCTTCGCTACTTCGCCGGATGGCCCTCGGGGGCCATGCTCTGTGCGGCCAGGGTGACGAACTGATCGGGCTTCATGAACCCGTTGCCGTACTTCTCGTCGAAGTCGGCGCTCGGCTTGTCGGCGACGATCGCCGCGATCGTCGCGCCGGATTCGATCAGTTTGCCGATGCGATCGGTGACGGTGCGCATCATCGCCGCCCAGGCGGCGAGGTCCTGTTTGGTGGCGAGCGGGCCGTGGCCGGGGATGATGCGGACGTCGTCATCAATCGACGCCAGAGTCTCCTCGACCGCCGTGACGATGCCGATGGCGGAGCCGCCGCTCGAGATGTCGATGAAGGGGTACATTCCGTTGACGAAGACGTCGCCGGTGTGGATGACGTTCGCCGCGTCGAAACGAATGATGCTGTCGCCGTCGGTGTGCGCCGGATCGACGTGTCGCGCTTGAATGTTGTCGCCGTTCAGGTGGAGCGAGACGTCGCCGGTGAAGGTCACCACCGGCAGAGCGGCCGGCGGCGACGCCGGGACCTTGCGTTGGAATGCCTCCATGAACTGCTCGGTGCTCATGCGCTTGCGGACGTTCTCGTGCGCGACGATGACCGCTCCGACCTTGCCAAGGTTTTCGTTGCCGCCGGTGTGGTCGGAATGCCAGTGCGTGTTGATGACGAAGCGCACCGGCTGATCGGTGAGCGTCGCCACGGCGGCGACGATCGCCGGGGTCGCCGGTGCGAACTGGTCGTCGACGAGAACTGCGCCGTCGTCGCCGTACGAGACGCCGATGTTGCCGCCCTGTCCGATCAACACCGCGACCCCGGGCGCGATCTTCTGCACTTCAACCTTCGGCTCGGGAGACGGCTGAGCGACGGCGGTCGAGGCGATCGCCAGAATCAACGCGATCTGCAGCAGAATAGAGCGCATGTCGGAACCGTAGTAATTCGGGGCCTGCCGAGTCAAAACGGAACGGTTCGCGGAGTGTTGAACCACGAAGGCACGAAGCTCACGAAGGGGTGATCGGGCTCTGTCTTTCTTCGTGCTCTTCGTGTCTTCGTGGTTGATTCGTCATGTGGTCAGCGAGTCTGCCTTGGTCTTCGCGCTCGAGTTTCACTGCTTTCATAATCGAGGGCGCCCGCTGTATCTTGCTCGGATCGTGGCGCCGGATCGGCAGGAAGGGTTTCGATGAAGACCGTCCGCTCATTGCTCTGCTCGGGGATTCTCCTCACGGCCAGCGCTGCTTTCGCGGGGCTCGGGACGTGGACGTCGAGTGGCCCCGATGGGGCGAGTTTGCAGGCGTTCGTGCTGTCGACTTCCGATCCGTCGGTGCTCTACGCCGCCGCTGCGCAGGGGGTCTATCGCAGCGGCGACGGTGCCGGCACATGGCAAACCGCGCCCGGCTTCGCCGGGACCGTGCGCGCTCTGGCTGTCGATCCGGCCGCGTCCGATGTCGTCTATGCAGCGACACCGGCCGGGGTGCTGATCAGCGACGACGGCGGTGCCACCGCGCAGCCGAGCAATGGCGGTCTCAGCTCGACCAACATCTTCTCGATCGCCGTGGCAGCGGACGACGCCGAGGCGGTGTTCGCTGGCACCAACCTGGGCGTAGCCCGCAGCAATGACGGCGGGGCGAGTTGGAATGCGACCACGACCGGGCTGCCGGTGGGCCTCTATCGAGTGTTGTTGCCGGTCGGCGGCGGCGTGGTGTTTGCGGCTAGCGGCAATCGCGTCAACCGCAGCGCCGACGGCGGCGCGACCTGGAGCAATTCTTCGACCGGTCTGCCCGGACAGGAAGTGCGCGTTCTCGCGGTCGACCCGTCCGACGCGCAGGTGATGTGGGCGGGCTTGAGCTTCAGCCTCTACAAGAGCGTCGACGGCGGCGCGTCGTGGACGCGCATGGACAGCGGCGTGCAGCACATCAACGGCAACGGTGTCGGCGGTGTCGCGGTCGATCCTGTCGATGGCGCGATCGCCTATGTCGGGGTGCAGAACATCGGCCTGTTCAAGACCGTCGACGGCGGTGCGAATTGGGGGCGCGCCGACACCGGCCTTGCGAACACGTTCATGCGCGGCATCGCCATCGACGGCGGCGAGACGACTCGCGTGTACTGCGCCACCGACGGCCGCGGCATGTTCAAGAGCGAGGATGCCGGCGCATCGTGGCAGCCTGCGGCGAGTGGATTGCGGCAGCTCAACCAGACCGCGCTGGCGATCGCCCCGAGCGACGCGTCGGTGATCTACGCCGTGTCCGAAGCCGGCGTCGATGTGAGCGACGATGGCGGCGCGAGCTGGCGCATCGCCACCGACGGCCTCGCTCAGCCGCGCACCGAGTCGGTCGCCGTGCATCCCGTGCAGAGCGCGTCGGCGCTGATCGGCGTGCAGCGGCCGGCCGGCGGCTTGTACCGCACGGCGAACACGGGAGTGCTCTGGACGCCTGCCAACGGCAACCTGAGCGCCGACGCGACTGGCCGCGCGATTGCGTACGACGCGAACAATCCGAGCGTCATCTACGCGGCGCGCGACAACGAGGGTATTTTCAAGAGCACCGACGGCGGCCAAACCTGGAACGCCGCCAGCACCGGCCTCGCCAACTTGTCGGTGTTCGACATCGCGATCGATGCGCAGGACGCGCAGACCTTGTACGCGGGAACCAACAGCGGCGTCTTCAAGAGCACCGACGGCGCGGCGCAATGGGTGTCGGCCAACGCCGGTCTCGAGTCGTCGTCGGATCGCGCCATCCGCGGCCTCGCGATCGATCCGGTGGCGACAGAGCTTCTCTATGCCGCGACTCGCGGCGGCGTATTTCGCAGCGACGATGGCGGCGGCAACTGGCGACGACTCGACGCTGGCCTGGTCGAGGACGCGTACCTGGCGGTGCACATCGATCCCGTCAACCGGCACCGCGTGTTCGCGGGCTCGGAAGTCAGCGGCGCCTTCCAGTCGATCGACTTCGGCGCATCCTGGCAGGCTCTGGGACTTCTCCCGCTGCTGCCGGTGGTCGATCTGGACGCCGTCGGCGGCGATCCGACACGCGTCTACGCCGCGGTCGCCGGGCTCGGCGTTGCGTCGATCGAGATCGAAGGCGTCGTTCCGACCCCGTTGCCGACCGCGACGCCGGTCTTCACATCGACGCCGGTGCCGACGGCGACATCGACGATGGCGCCGATCGCGTGCGCCGGCGACTGCAACGGCAACGGCGCGGTCGCCATCAACGAACTCATCCTCGCCGTCGGCATCACGCTCGGCAACAACCCGCTCTCGGCATGCGCGGCGGTCGACACCAACGGCAACGGCGTCGTCGCGATCAACGAGCTGATCGCGGCGGTGAATCGGTCGCTGAACGGCTGTTGATCCGCGCGTAGCGCGGATCAACAGCCGGTGAACCGTGAACCGTGAACCGTGAAC
>CADEER010000305.1 GCA_902826395.1 uncultured bacterium | reverse complement strand
GTTTTCCGACAGTCTCCCACGGGAGAGGTCGACAGCGAAGCTGTCGGGAGAGGGCCAATGAAACGGGGCGCCGCAGGCGACCACTGATGAAGTACACGCCAAGGTCCGGCTGCCGGCTTCGCCGCCTCCGCGTGTTTTGCTACGATCCGCGCCCACCCGGGTCGGCGGAGAGAGCACACGTGCAGATCAACATGACCACCTTTGCGGCGCGCAGCCGTCACTACATCCGCGAAACGATGGACAGTCTCTTCGCGTCGGATTGGGGACGGACGAACCGTTCGGTCAATCTGATCATGGGGTCGGCCGACGAGTCGCACGTCGCGGAGTACACGGCGTCACCCTCCATCCGGATGGTCCGCTGGGACCTGCAGGACAACGAGGTCCTGCGCTGGAACTGCACCCTGAACAAGATCCGCGCGCTGCGCCACGGCGGCGACGAGCCGACGCTCATCTGCGAAGACGACATCCTGTTTCTCCCGGATTGGCTCTCGACTCTGAAGCGAGCGACGGCTGAGATGGGCGACGCGGAGTACATATTGAGTCTGTCAGCATCGAAACCCGAGCTCGCGCAGGCGCGCCTGGTAGCCGGCAAGCAGTGGGTCAAGCGCTATCCGACCTACGTCCTTCAGGGTGCGCAAGCACTCTATTACCCGACCAGGGCGCTGCGGGAGAAAGTCGCGGACTTTCTGCAGGAGCATCTCACGCGAGGCAATGGCGACGAGTTGATCGGCCGCTGCGCAAGGTCGTACGCGGCGCTGTACGCCACCAGGGATGTGCTGGTCGAACACGCCGGATTCACATCGTGCTTTCCCCAGGAGAAGGCCCGCGCTTCATGATCATCAACATGACGACCGTGGCGAGTCGGCCGCAGCACTACATCGACCAGACGCTGGAAAGCTTGTTCCAATCCGATGGTCGAGACGTGCCCCTGAATCTCATCGTGGGCTCCAGCGACACGTCTCACGTCGATCAGTATCGCGACGTGGCGAACATCGTCGTTTGGGACGACGACGCCGAATCCCAGGCACGACCCGGGAATCTGCGTCGCAACTGCAACATCAATGCGATCCGCGCATTGATGTACGGCGACGACGACGATTGCCTCTGCTGCGAGGACGACATCATCTTCGCCCCCGATTGGCTGACCCAGTTGAAGCTGACCGTCGCCGAGATCGAGCGCGACAACTACGTGCTCAATCTCGGCCAACGCAGCGATCCCTCGCCCGGCAAGCGCTACGCAACCCATACGGGAGAATATCTGTGCGGCGCCCAGGCGATCTTCTACCCGAGCAAGCGCCTGAGAAACGCCGTCGCCAAATACATCCGGGAAAACATGGGTGGCGGCACGAACGATCTCTTGATCGGTATTTTCGCGAAGCGATTCGCCGCCTTGTACAACACCACCCCGCTCCTGATCGGACACATCGGACAGGTATCCTGCTTTCACGCGCCCGAGCCCGCCGCTGAAGCGGAGCGACAGGAGGCATCGCCGCCGCGGCCCGAAGACACTCCCGACGTCGATGCCGGTCGCCGTCGCGACTCGGCGCCGGCGCCGGCAGTGAGCAGGCCGCACGCGGTTCCCGAGCGCGCCGGCGACCGTCGCGTCACGTCCGAGATCGTCGCGGCGCTTCTTCGCGCTTCGCTGGGTACGGGCCCCACACCGGACGCGGCGGGCTTTGCCGAGTGCGACTGGAAATACTTTGCGACGCTGGCGAGGCATCACGGCATCGGCCCCATCCTCTTCCGCGCCATGCACGAGCGCACCGAAGACGTGCCGGCGGAGTGGTTGCAGATCTTCAAAGCCGAATACGTCACCAACGCGTTTCACAACCAGCTCGCGCGAGCATCCGTCGACGAGATCGGCGCGATTCTCGACTCGGAGCGGATTCCCGTCATCTTGATGAAGGGTGCCGCGCTCCTGCGAACCCTCTACGAAGATCAGGGGCTGCGAACACTGTGCGACGTCGACCTGCTCGTCGACGAACGCGATGTCGAACGAGCGGATGCGACCCTGCAAGCCCGGGGGATGAAACTGCCGGTGTCGGAGGAAGTCGGCTCCCGATGTCACTACAGCCTCGTGTACTGCTGGCAGGAGCCGCGCACGGTTCCGGTCGAGCTGCACTGGAGAATCTTCGAACGCTATCGGCCGTACGTTTTCGATCTGCAGGAAGTGCACGCGCAGGCGCGACCCGTCCCGGGCATGCCGCCGAGCGTCCTGGTGATGTCTCCCGAGCACGAGCTCGCGCACCTCTGCATGCATCTGGAGCGGCACGCGATCGCGTATCGTTCGTTGATCGTCCGCGGCGATTGGCGCGAGCTACTGCTGCTGCCGCAGGGCTCCGGACGACTCACCTGGCTCTATGACATCGCGTTGTATCTACAGCGCCGAAGCGCGCTGATCGATTGGGACAAGTTCGTCGACACGGCGCGGCGCTGGGCGATCGATGGACATGTTCATGCCCCGCTCGAGCTGTCGCGCCGGGCGTTCGGCGTCGGACCGCCAGAACGTGTCTTGCAGGCACTCAATCGCGGCCGACCGCAGTTGGTCGAACGGATCGCCCACCGCGTGGTGCTGGCGTCGCATCGCGCCAACGAGGCGCAGCGCCCGGCATCCGGGCGCCCGCCGAATCCGCACTGGCTGACGCGCTTTTGCGATCCCGCCGTTCGCTTCTCCGACACCTGGATCTCCGTCTTCCCCCCCAGCGATTTCTTGCGTGCGCTCTACGACACCCCGGATGCCCCGCGCTGGCCGCGCGGTGCGCACCTGCGAGAAGTAGTGCCCGAGCTGTGGGCGGAGGCACGAGGCCGATTGCGCTCCGCTCCCTCAAACCTTTGAAGTAAAAGGCCTTCACCACAGTCCCTGTGGCGCTTCGCGCCATACGAAGACGCCGCCGCCGGAACGGACACGTACGTTGCCGCAAAGGCCAGCGCTAAATTGCGATCCTCGATCCGTCTCACTGGTTCATTCGGGGAATTTTCGAAGCAGAGGCACGGAGAACACGGAGGACCGCTGCTTCCGCCGGAAGCCTCTTCCGATCCAAACCTTGCTCCCACCCCCACCCCCCACTACCCTCCCCCCATGCGATTGCGTCAGGTCGTTCTCGTCGCCGCCGATCTCGAGCAGGTGGTTGGCGACCTCTGCGAAGTGTTTGGGATCGAGGTCGCGTACCGCGACCCGGATGTCGCGTTCTTCGACCTGCACAACGCCGTCCTCGCCGTCGGCGATACTTTCATCGAAGTCGTCTCTCCGCTCAAAGACGAAGCGGCCGCCGCGCGCTACCGCGCCCGGCGCGGCGGCGACTGCGGCTACATGGTGATGGTGCAGAGCGACGACTACGCGCGCGATCGCGCCCGCGTCGACGCACTCGGTGTTCGCATCGTCTGGAGCGCCGAGCTCGACGACATCAGCGGCATGCACCTGCACCCGCGCGATACGGGCGGCCCGCTGTTGTCACTCGACGAACCTCGCCCACCGGCGGCGTGGCGCTGGGCCGGCCCCGACTGGCACAAGCTGACCGACGTCGGCAACGCCCGCGCAGTCACGGGAGTCGAGATCGCCGATCCCGATCCGGCTACGCGCGCCGGCCGCTGGAGCGAGATTCTCGCCTGGCCGGTGCAACGCGACGGCGACGCCTGGCAGATCCAGCTCGAGCGCGGTGCGCTGCGCTTCGTCGATGCACCGAGCCCGACCGCGGTCGGCCTGACCCAGATCGACCTGGCGCTTCGAGATCCCGATGTCGCACTTGATCGCGCCGCGCAGCGTCGTATCGAGCACACCGCCGACACCATCGTGATCGGCGGAAC
>CADEER010000304.1 GCA_902826395.1 uncultured bacterium | reverse complement strand
GGTGGTTCGCCACAGTGCCAGCTCAGCGCACGCGGCGGGTTGCGGTCAACTCAGCAGCGGCCGCGAGCACGCGCGCCAACCCACAGTGGCGGCCGCCTGCGGCGACGTATTCACCCGCCAGCTTCTCTGTCGGCCTCTCCCACAGGAGACTGTCGGATATCGAAAGATTCCTGACCGTACACGTACTCGTACCCGGAGTTTCCTGCAGTAATCCGGCATTGATCGTGTACGGGTACGCGTACGAGTACGTGTACGGGAGAAAACCGACAGTCCCACACGGAGAAGCGATCAAAAGGACCTTCGGTTCACGGTTCACGGTTCACGGCTACGGCACCTCGACGATGCGCATCGCTCGCGCGCCGCTCGGCTCGGCGGTGGCGAACGCCGCCCAGGTCGCGCTGGTGCCGGCGGCGATGCCGAGATCGGTGATGGCCGGGGCGCTGGCGAGCAGCAGCGGCGCCGGCTCTTCGACCGTGCCGTCGGTGTCGACGTGCACGGCGCGCAGCTCGTCGTCGCCTGCCGTTCCCTGTCGCCAGGCGACGACGAAGCGCGTGCCGTCGGAGGTCATCGACGGCGCTTCCGCCGTTCCGCTCAACGAGGCGATGAGGAAACCGCCGGTGCCGTCGAGGACGGTGCCGGGGAACATGAAGCGCAAGCCCCGCACCTGCGAACCGGTGACCCAAGCAACCATGAACAGATCGCCGACGGCCGCCACCACCGGCTGATAGACGAGCGATGGAGTGCCGGTCAGTTGCAGGGCCGAGGGCAGAGGACTCGGCTCGATGCGGTTTACGACGATGGCGCTGAACGTCTGCGACGTGTCGAGGTCGAGCGCGACGCGCCGCCAGAGAGCGGCCGTCGCGCTGGTGCCGCGCGCAAACGACGCCGGTGCCGAGTCGATGACGGCGATCGGCGGAAAAGGACTGAACACCGCCCCGGGAACGCCGGTCAGCCAGGTGCCGAGGCACAGCGAGGTCGCCGCGAATGACACCAGCGGATTGCCACTGCCCAGGCTCGCGCCAAGGCCGAACGGACCGGTGCCGAACGTCTGGCACATGCCAGCTCCCGGCGGACCTTGGGTGGCGACAACTTCGATGGGTCCGAGCGCCGCGCCGGCGAACGGAATCCTGCGCCGGTGCGCATAGGTGATGCTCGCCGACTCCCACAGGGCGTGAAAGCCGATGTCGTCGGCGACTGCCAGCGGCTGGTCGGCGGAGATGATGCCGTCGCTCAAAACGAGCGGCGTCGCGTCGAGCGCCTGTCCGAGCGAGTCGAAGCGCACGGCGCGCGCCCTCGTCCCCTCGCCGGCCACCTGGGCGTAGGCGAGGAGAAACGTGTCGCCATCGCCGGCGAGGGCGAGCGTGCCGTCGTTCGCCGAGGAGCAGGCGATCAGCGTGTTGCCGGGATCGCTCGTGCAAGTGAGGCGGCACGACGCATCACAGGTCGAGCCGTTAGGCGGGTCGCAACCTTCGCCGTTCTCGACGACGCCGTTGCCGCAGGCGCCGCGACAGCCCGCCGGCGGCGCGGCCTTCTTGAAGACCAGCTCCCCCGGCTGGTTGCGCCGTTCGATGCCGCCGAACTCGGCGCAATACGTATCGACGCGGTTCAGCCGCACCTGCACTCCATTGCCGCCGCCGGTCGGCACCAGCGGCCAGTCGTCGCCGACCGCCTTGACCGCGATTCTGCCCGACGTGTGCAGCAGCACCGACCGGACGCCGCTGCGCGTGCCGCTGCCATCGCGATATCGGTAGCCCTTGCTGCCGGGCGGATCGCCGAGCGGTGTCCACAGAGTGCGGTCGAGATCGACGACGCCGCTGGTGGCTGTCGCCACGCACAGCTCGTCGGCGGGATCGCCATCGCAGTCGACCTCGGTCACCTGCAGCGTCGTCGTTGCCCCCGTGCTCGTCGGATCGAAGTATGCCCCGGGGCCGCTCTGGCCGCGAAAGGTGAACCGGCGCTTGCCCGCCGGCTCACTCTGCGCGGCGGTCTTCTTGCCCTCGATCGGAATGTCGAACGCCGCGACCGGCGCCGTCCAGGCCAACGGAATGACGACCGCGCTCAGCACTGCCACCGTGCGCAAGCCGAACCAGCTCCTACCCTGCGACGAGTGCGTGTCCATGCATCGACTACCGCACCGCTGCTCCCGGCGTGTCAAGCTGCAATTGCCCGACCTCTGGAACCCGTCGAAATCGAAATCCAAATCGAAATCGAAATCGTCCATGCCCGTACCAGGCTCGATTTCGATTTGGATTTCGATTTCGATTGGCTGCGCGGAGCGCGTGCAGCTCACACCTGCAGGCGGAAGGTGCTGCCGTCCGGGCCGGTGTCGAACGAGACGCTGCCGTTGCGGGTCTCGGCGACCGCCTGCACGATCGCCAGGCCGAGGCCGGTGCCGCCGGCGTCGCGATCGGTGGTGAAGAAGCGATCGAAGATGCGCTTGCGGTTGCCCTCGCTGATGCCGGGTCCGTGGTCGCGGACGGCGACCTCGAGGCGGCCGTCGCGGCTGCCGACTCGCACCTCGACCGCCACGCCGCCGCCGTGGCGGATGGCGTTGTCGATCAGGTTGCGCACGGCGTTCTCCAGATGGTCGCGGTTCATCAGCACGCGGCGCGGCGCGTCTTCCATCAGCAGATCGACGCGCGCGCCGTAGACTCCCGCCACTTCGGCGAAGAACGCCTCCACGTCGATCGCCTCGACCGCCTCCGGCGCGCTCTGGATGCGCGCCAGCTCGAGCAGCCGCGTCACCAGCCGCTCCATGCGCCGCGCGTCGGCGTCGATGTTCTCGAGGAAGCGCCGCCGCTGCGCCTCGGTCATCTGCTGCCAGTCGTCGCGCAGCAGCTCGATGGCGCCGCGGATGCCGGCGATCGGCGTCTTCATCTCATGGCTGACCGTGGTGGCGAAGCCGGCGATGTACTCCGCGCGGTCGGTGAGCTGGCTGGTCATGCGCTCGACCGCGCTGCCGAGCGACGCCAGCTCGGACGGCGCCGCGCGCGACAGGCGAGTGGCGCGCGGCGGCTCACCGCGCGCCACTCGCTCGGCGGACGCGGTCAGCTCCTGCACCGGCCGCGAGATCGCGCGCGAGAAGAAGTGCGTGACGACGAACATCAACAGCAGGCAGGCGCCGCCGCCGAGCAAGACCGTGCGGCGGTGATCCCACACCGCCTCCAGCGGCCCGCTGCTGCGCTCCGACATGCGCACGACGCCGATCACCTCGTCTCCCGACAGCACCGGCATCGCGGTGAAGACGCGCACACTGCCGTAGTGGCCGATGTCGGCGAGCGAGAACGAGCCCGCCCCGGCGCGCTCTCGCGTCACCGCCTCGTAGTCGCCGCCGAGCGCGCGGCGCACCTCCGGCGTCTCGCCGTAGCAGGTACCCGGCGTCGCAACCGTCGAGGCCACCGCACAGCCGGTCGCATCGAGCAGATCCACAGCCGTGCGGCCGCCTTCTTCGGCGCCGCGGACGGCCGCCGCAACGCCGGCCGGCGGTCTCGGCCCAGGCACGGCTGCGAAGCGAGCGAACGCCTCGACCGTATCGGCCACGTCGTAACCCTGATCGAGACGCGGCGCGAACGTCCGGTGCCGCGCTCGCTCCACCGTCTCGCCGGCGCCGCCGTCGACCGCGAACGACCATACGTCGGCGACGACGTGCGACTTGGCGATCAGATGCTCTTCGGTGACGCGGACCAGGTGCCGGTCCCACATGCGCAAAAACACCAGGCCAAACGCCGGCACCAGCAAGATGAAGAGATTGGCCGTCAGCAGCCAGTATTTGATGCCGAAGCGCGGCATGATCAACAAAGACAAATCACCACAG
>CADEER010000303.1 GCA_902826395.1 uncultured bacterium | reverse complement strand
GTACGTGTACGGTCACGAATCTTCGCTTTCGACAGTCTCGAAAGCCGGGGTCCAAGCCGCACGCCACCGCTGCCCCACCTGGATCCCGGCTTTCTTCGGGAAGACGTGCCTTTCGATGCTGCATATCCGACCAACTTGTATTGGCGGGCAAAGCCCTGCGGGCGTCTCGAATCGAGCTAGAGCACGAAGCCGACGATGTAGAGCCAGGCGCCGGTGATGGCGGTGGCGATGTTGCCGGCGATGATCCACCTGCCGAGAGTGCGGTGCAGAGATCCGAACGATCCCGGCAGCGTCAGCTCGAAGCGCCGCCACGACGCCACGGTCAGGCCGAGCCAGCCGAGATAGGTCGACACCGCGATTGCGAGATGGACGAGCAGCGTGATGCGCAATATCGGAGTCTCGGCGAACGAGCTGGCGACGTACAACGCATCCGAGCCGCCGCGCATCCGGATATTCACCTCGAACAGGACGAGGATGACGGTGAGCGCCGCGAGGCAGATGCATTGGACGTTGCGATGCAGCCGGTACTCGCCGCGCCGCGCTCGCAGCGACGACAAATAGAGGATGAGCGGAATCAGGCCGTAGCCGACCGTGATCAGGTCGGTGAGGATGTCGGCTCGCGTACCTAGGAAGCCCTGCGGGAACAATCTCGAACCAGGGGTCAGGGGTCGGGGGTCGGGGGCCAGGGAAGGATGGCGATCATCGGTTCCACTTTGGCGGTCGCTTCTCGGCGAAGGCGGTCATGCCCTCGCGCGCTTCTTCCGACGCGAATAGCTCGGCGATCTGGCGCTGCGTCCAGGCGAAGGCGTCGTCTCTCGACATGGTCGGCACGCGCCGCACCAGTTGCTTGGCGGCGCGGATCGCATTCGGCCCACCCTTGGCGATCGACGCGACGACGCCCGCGACCGCCCCGCGCAGCTCGCCGGCCGGAACCGCCGCGTGCAGCAGGCCGTACTCGACCGCCTGCCCCGCATCGAAACGCTCGCCGGTGAGAAAGAGCTGCATGGCCCGGCGCGCTCCGATCGCCGGAATCACCACGACCGAGATCATCGCCGGAATGACGCCGATGCGAACCTCGCTGAAGCTGAACTTCACGTCGTCCGCGGCGATCGCGATGTCCGCCGCGGCGACCAGGCCGACTCCGCCGCCGAACGCCACGCCGTTGACGGCGGCGATGACCGGCTTCGGCCCCTCGGAAATCAACTGCAGGATCTCGACGAACGGATTCGGCCCGCTCGATACGGCGCCTCCGCCGCCCTGCTTGAGATCGGCGCCGGCGCAAAACGCGGGGCCGCTGCCGGTGAGAACGATGGCGCGCACAGCGTCGTCGGCGATGGCGCGTTGGAGCGCCGAACGCAGGCCATCCACCAGCTCGTCGGACAGCGCGTTGCGGCGATCCGGACGATTGAGTGCGATCCACCCTGCCCCGTCTTCGACCGTATAGAGAACCGCCGCATCGCTGCTCATGCCGCGCGTATCGCCCGCCGTCGCGATGCAGTCAACCGTCCCCTTCACGACTCCGGCCGGCTGCGCTATGAGGCTGAACGGCTCTGAAGTCGCCACGAGCGCCGACGGGCACGCCAAACTTCAGCACTTCGGGGGCTCCATGAATCGACTGCGAACTGCGCTCCTCGCCGTGACCATCGCCGCCGCGCCCGCCACCGCGACGACGATCGTACCGATGGATCTCGAGGATCTGGCGGCGAGCGCCGAGCTGGTGGTCACCGGCGAAGTCGAAGACATCGTGCACGCCGAGCTCGCCGACGGCAGGATCGTAACCCGCGTCTCGATCGCCGTCGGCGAAGCGTGGAAGGGAGATCCACCGCAGCCGTTGGTCCTCGTCGAGCGCGGCGGCATCGTCGGCGAGGTCGGAGAGATGATCTACGGCGCGCCGTCCTACCAGCGCGGCGAGCCGGTGGTCGTCTTCGCATCGCGCACCGCCCTCGGCTGGCAGACCAACCACATGCTGCAGGGAAAGTTCCGCATCGTGCAGAGCGCCGGTGGAGAGCCGAGCGCGACGCGGCAGGTCGACGAAGGCGTCGCCGTCCTCTCGGGCCAAAGCGAATGGCGCGATTCGATACCGCTCGACGAGTTGCGCGCCGTCGCGTCCGGCTCGCCGCCGCCGGCCGCCGCATTGTCGGCGATCGCGTTCGAGGAGCTCGAAATCGTCGGCGAAGCAATCGGCCAATTCACAACGCAGAACGGCAATCCGCGCTACTTCGAGGCCGACCTCGGGCGTCCGCTCGACTACCTCATCGATTCGCGCGGCGATTCGATCGTCGGGCTCGAGGTGTCGCGCCGTGCGATCGGCGATGCGTTCGCCGCCTGGAACGCCGTCGCCGACACCGGCTTCGAGGTTCGCGACGTGGGCCTGACCGACGACATCAGCGCTCCGGCGATCGACGGCGTGAACCGCTTCCTGTTCGACGACCCCGGCAACGAGATCTTCGACCCGACCAACTGCAGCGGCACGCTCGGCATCGGCGGCTCGCGCTTCTCACCGGTCGAGCGCAAGACCTTCGGCGGCCGCACCTACAACAAGATCCTCAGCGCCAACGTCAAGCTCGCCGACGGCTGGGACGGCTGCGCGGTATGGATGAACGAGTGCAATTTCTCCGAGGTCGCCGCCCACGAGGGCGGGCATTCGTTCGGCCTCGGCCATTCGTCGGAAAACCCAAACGAGGGCAACGCCGTGCTGCGCCAGGCTCTGATGTACTACAACGCGCACTTCGACGGCCGCTGCGCCGACCCGCGCGACGACGACATCGGCGGCATTCGCGCCATCTACCCGGCGGCAATCCCCATCACCATCACGACCGACGCACAGCTTCCCGATGCCGTCGCCAATCAGCCCTACGCCTTCCAGCTCAGCGTCGCCGGCGGCCGCGGCCCGATTGCCTGGACTACTGCGACGGCCTGCGACGATGTCGACGGCGGCTTGGAGATCTCGGCGAGCGGCCGCGTCGAAGGAACCGTCGACAACGTCGTCGGCCCCGGCTGCATAGATGCGATCGCCACCGACGCCGACGGCGAATCGCACCAGAAGCGATTCTCCGTCAACTTCGTGCTCAGCCCTGCCAGCCCCTCGCCGACACGACCGACCGCAACGCCGACGCTGCCACCAAACACGCCGACGCCGACGATTCCCGCCGTCCGCCCCTGTGTCGGCGACTGCAACCAGGACGGACGGATCGTCATCAGCGAGCTGATCCGCGGCGTCAACATCGCCCTGCGCAACATCGAGGTGACGAGCTGCCCGTCGTTCGACCGCGACAGCAACGGCACCGTGTCGATCGCCGAGCTGATCGCGTCGGTCACCGCCGCCCTGTTCGGCTGCACCAGTTGAGTTGAGACCTCGCAGCAAAGAATCTTGCTAAACCACGAAGGCGCGAAGAGCACGAAGGGCTCACCGGCAGGCCTGGCCACCTCTTCGTGATCTTCGTGCCTTCGTGGTTTAAATCTTCTCCCAACACGCCGGGCTCGAGCATGGCGCTCGGCGAGACTCTGATCTGACCTGGAGGTGAACATGGCGAACGTCACGACCAAGGATGTCACGTACGAAGCGAATGGCACGAAGCTGAAAGGCCAGCTCGCGATCCCGGCCCAGCCGAACGGCGCCGGGGTCGTCGTCGTTCATGAATGGTGGGGCGTCAACGACTACATCCGCGGCCGCGCGGCCAAGCTCGCAGAGCTCGGCTACACCGCACTCGCCGCCGACATGTACGGCAACGGCGACACCGCCGGCGACCCCGCCGGCGCCACCAAGCTGATGACCGCAGCGCTCGGTGATGTCCCCGCCCTGGAGGCGCGCTTCCGCGCCGCCTGC
>CADEER010000302.1 GCA_902826395.1 uncultured bacterium | reverse complement strand
CGTGTACGAGTACGGGTACGAGTACGTGTACGGTCACTAATCTTTCGTTTTCCGACAGTCCCTTTCGCCGGAATGACGGATGTGGGTATTGGCGGTTGATTCAAGGGCCATTCGGGGCGTTTCGGGATGATCTGGGTGCGCAGGATCGGGATTGTGGCGGCGGTCGCCGCCGCCTTGGCGGTGGCCTGGTACGGGCAGGCGGCGCTCGTTGGCGCCCCTGAGCCGGCACGCGGCTTCACGCTCCTCCTGGCGGGATGTGCCGCCGCCGCTCTGCTGATCGAAGTGGGCCGTCGTTGGATGCCGCCGTCGCGCTGGCCCGAGGCATCGGCGATCGCCGAGGCCGCCGCCGTGGCTCTGCTGATCGCGGTCGGCTGCTGGCTGCGCATCGTCGGCTTCGACCAGATCCCCGCCGGGATGAACCACGACGCGGCGTGGAATGGGATCTACGCCAACCACATCCACACCGGCGAGTCCGAATATACGCCGTACGTGTCGGCGGCGTGGGGGCGCGAGACCTTCTTCATGTACATGGTCGCGGCGGCGCAGATCTGGTTCGGCCCCACCGCGGCGGCGGTGCAGGCAGCCGGGATCGCCGCCGGGGTCGCGGCGTTCGTGCCGATGTACCTGCTCATCCGCGGTCTGTTCGGCCGCGTCGCCGGCCTCGCCGGCCTGGCCTTTTTCGCGGTCTCGGGGTGGCACTGGGTTTACTGCCGCATCGGCTGGCGCTGCGTGACGGTGCCGCCCTTCGAAGCTCTGGCGCTGTACTTTCTCTGGCGCGCCCTGCGGCGCGGCGGGGTGCTGGCGTGGCTGGGCACGGGTGCGTTCGCGGCGGCGTCGATCTACACCTACAACGCAGCGCGCGTCGTGCCGATCGTGATCGGCGGGCTGGCGATCTGGTACGTGCTGCTGCATCGCGATGCCGTGCGCTGGCCGCTGCGCAGGGTGGTGCGCGATGCGTTCGTCGCGACGTTCGCCTTCCTCGCTGTCGGCTGGCCGATGCTGTGGTACGCCGCGAACAATTGGGTGCAGTTCCAGGGCCGCGCCGAACATTTGATCGAGGGCGACGGCGCCGAGGGCGGGGTGATCGCGAACTTCCTCACCGCGCTGCAGATGTTCAACTACCGCGGCAACGGCAACGACTTCTTCGTCGCCGAGCCGTTGCTCGAGCCGCTCGCCGGCGTCCTCTTCGCGCTCGGCGCGGTGCTCCTGCTATTGCGCGGGCGCAGCGCCGCCGCCCAGTTCACGTTGCTCGGGCTGGTGCTGTCGCTGGTGCCCGGATTGTTGTCGTCGCCGAACGGCAACCGCTGCATCACCGCGATGCCGTTCGCCTATGCGATTATCGGCGTCGGCGCGGCCGCCACGGCGCGCCTGGTCGCCTCGCTCTTCGCGGTGCGCGCCGCGCCCTGGGCGGCGGCAGCGGTGCTGGTTGTTGCCTTCGCGCAAGCGACGGCGACGACGTACGCGCAGTACCTTAGCGAGCAGCGTCGCTTTCTCGTCGGAGTCTCGCCCGAGGCGACGGCGGTCGGCGAGTACATCGGCCGTTTCGGCGAGAACTACCGCGTCTACACGGTTTCCGACGCGTGGCCGGATTACACCCTGCAGTACCTCGGGTACACGCACGGCAATCCGCTGGAGCCGGACATCGTCATCGGCCGCTCGCTCGCCGACGTCGAGAAGCGCATCAGCCGCTACGGTCGCAAAGGGCTGGTCTTGATCGGCGACCTCACTGCAAGCGGTGAAGCGGCGCGGCAAAGCGTCGCGCGAACCTTCGACGAGTCGAGGATCGAGTCGGTGGTGGCAGGGCGCTTGGGTGGGCGCGAAGTGGCGCGCGCCGTGGTCGTCGAGCCGCGCGCCGCGTCGCGCACCGCGCCGTGGAGCAACCTGACGCGCGTGCTCGAGGTATCGCCGGCCGCCGATGGCACCGGGCGCGGCGTCCGCTGCTTCGAGCCGCTCGTCTCAGCGGTGGGCTCTTTCTCCGCTCGGGCGAGGGTGATGGCGCCGGAGATCGGCGCGCCGCGCGACGTCGCTTTCAGCCTCGCGACCGACTGTTCGACCGCGGCCGCGGCGGTGACGTTCCGCTTCGCGAGCGACGGCTTGGTAGTCGACGGGCCGCGGCGTGCGGTCTTGGTGGCATCGGCCGATCTGCAAGCGGGCCGCTGGTACGACCTCGGTTTGGTGATCGACTCGGTCGGCAACGCGAGTGCCATGGTGGACGGGTCGGCAACCGACCTCGGATCTTGGGACGGGCGGCCGCGCCGCATCGCCGGCTTCATCGCGGCGACTGCTGCGCCGGCCGGTGCGCCGGCGCTCTACGTCGACGACTTCGCGGTCGTCGCGCGCGCATTGCCGGCCGACAGTCCGTGGTGGCAGACGCCGCCGGCGCCGGAAGACGAGCAGGTGTTGTGGGAGAGCTTCGAGGGCCTGCCGCTCGGCGATCTCGCCGGCAGGCCGGGTTGGCGCGACGAAGGTATCGCGTGGCGTGTTCGCGGCGGACCCGCCGGCCCGAGCGGCTCCGCCGTCGTCGCTGGCAACGCCTTCGACGGCGGCACCGGCAGCGACCCGGGCCAGTTCAACGAGCCGATGGGAGTCGGCGTCGACGCTGCCGGCAACATCTATGTCTGCGAGCGCATGAACAACCGGGTACAGAAGTTCGCCGCCGACGGAACCTACCTCGGCGAATGGGGCGTGCTCGGTGAACAGCCCGGCGAGTTCCGCGAGCCGTTCGATCTGGCCGTCGACGGCGAGCGCGTCTACGTGATGGATACGTGGAACACGCGCCTGCAGGTGTTCGATCTGACCGGCAACTACCTGCACCAGATCGGACCGGACCCGATGCTCGGCAAGCCGCGCGGCATCACCGTGCGCGACGGCAAGGTGTACATGGCCAACTCGGGCCGCGACGACATTCTGGTCTTCGACTTGGACGGCAAGCTGCTCGCGCAGTTCCCGCCGCCGGAGAGCTCGACGTTGCGCCAGATCGTCGATCTGGTCGTCGATTCCCAGGGCCGCATCTACGTCAACAACTCGGAGCAGAATCGCATCGAGATCTTTTCGGCCGCCGGTGAGCGGCTGGGCGCCATCGAGGTGAAGGGCTGGAACAGCCCTCACTTGAAGGAGTTCTACATGGCCATCGATGACGACGACGTGATCTACGTCACCGACTGGGACCTGCATGCGGTGCGGCGCTTCCGCACCGACGGCACCGAGCTGCCGCCGGTGGGCCCGCCGATGGAGCGCCCTTCGGGGCTCGACTTGCACGACGGCAAGGTGATCGTCGCCGCGCGCGGCGAGAACGTTCTGCGCGTCTTCCCGCTACCGGCGAGCGCTCCCTAGCCCTTTGCGCCTGGGCCACACTTTCAGGCGATCGAGAGCGGTGTGACGATCCCCGACAGGGTTGTTTCGCCGACGCTGGCGAACAGGTGGCCGTCGGTGACTGTCAGTGCGAGCGCCATGCGGCGTTCGAGGAGCTCGCTCAGGCCAGCCAGCAGCGCCCGGTCGACGGCGTAGATCTCCAGCGACGCGGCGCGATGGATGTCTCCAGCGGCCAACTGGCGCAGCAGCGAGCTCGGATCTTTATGGGTGTATACGACGACGCGCGGCACCGCCTTGCTGGCTTTGTGCAGACGCGCCGAGTCGGGCGCACCGATGTCGATCCAACTCTGCAAAGCGCCGGTGAGGTCGCGCACGGCCAGCGCCGGTTCGTCGGGTTCGGCAAGCCCGGGGCCGAAGCTCAGTCCTTCGCGGTATTCGAGACAGTACGCCAGGACACGGGTCAGCAGATACTCGTCCGTCTCCGACGGTTGCTGAACGACGCGCAGGGAGAACGTCTCGTACAC